>NZ_JBEXFB010000011.1:0-317579 GCF_040606575.1 Streptomyces sp. NPDC005402 | reverse complement strand
CTTCCGATCTCCGGCACCGGGCCCTTGATCAATCGACAGCAACCGCCGGACCGAGGACGGACACCCCCCACCCCGGCCCCGACCCACCCACCCGCACGCGCTACAGAAAGCCCTCACCGGGCCGAAGCAGGCCGCCGCAGGCACCAGGGGCGCGGGGAACGGCGCGACCAACCCCCACCCGCCCGCAGACACCCCACAACCCGACCCGAAACCCCCACCCAACCGCCGGAGGCCACCGCAGGCACAGGGGCGCGGGGAACGGCGCAAAAACACCCGCCGCCACCAAGCCGCAGCCCAACGCACAACCCCACCCGGGCCAACCCCCACAGGGCAAAGCAATGCCGGCGCAGCTCCCCAGCTGCGCCGGCATTTTGCCGTCCGCCGCACCCCCGTCCCCACGGGGTTTCATGGGTGGATGTCCCCGCCCGGACCGCTCTTCCGGGCCTGGGGTCGCCGCTCAGCGCCCCAGCATCACTCCCACGGACGACGCCTGTGTGGTCACTGTCTCCCAGCCGTCGAAGACGACGAGGAGCAGGACCGCCAGAGGAAGGGCCATGAGCGTCGCCACCAGCGGGTGACGGCGGCCCGTACGGCGGGGCTGACGTGTGCGGGACAGTGTCCGCGGTGCCGTAAGAGCCATGGTCCCTCTCCTGACCGTTCTGTTGTGGTTGGCAGCGGCGGGTGTCTGACCTCGGGGGACGAGTGCTGCACCCGCCGCTTGACCTCAAATCTAGGCGTCACGGGCTCTCCGCACGTCATGCCCTCGTACCGATTGCCGGGCCTCCCCGAGGATGAGCCATGACCAGTGGAGTACTCCCATGGGTGGAGACGGGGACCTAGGTCTCCGGGTCTTCCCGGAGGGGTCGCCCGGTCTGCCCCGCTTTCTCCGAGCTGTCCTCACGGGGCACCGGCTGCTCCACGAGGGCCAGCACCCGGGTCGCCATGAACCGGGCCGTCCGCACCACCGATCCGTTGCGCGTGACTTCGCTCACTTCCACGACACCTCGGCGTACCGCCGTCTCCACCCGGCGGCCCGCCCTGCTCGCCACCACCTCGTAGGTGCGCGTCGTGTCCCCTGCGTCCACGACTATCTCCACGCGATCACCCTTCACGGGTTCAATCCCCCTTCTGCGACGGGTGGTTGGGATCACATCCGAACCGAAGTCCGTCCGCCCTCCGGCTCCCTGACCACCCCTCAATTCTCCCACCCGGCACTGACAATCCATCGGGACGAGAGGGCGCGGCCTCTGCGCGCGGCGGCCCGCACATACGTAAGCTGTGGCTCGTCACACGGACCGGGCAGCGGGGATGAACATGGCGATGATGCGCCTGAGGCGCGAGGACCCGCGCGTCGTCGGCTCGTTCAGGCTTCACAGACGGCTCGGCGCCGGGGGGATGGGGGTCGTCTACCTGGGCTCCGACCGCAAGGGGCAGCGGGTCGCGTTGAAGGTCATCCGGCCGGATCTGGCCGAGGACCAGGAGTTCCGGTCACGGTTCGCGCGCGAGGTCTCGGCGGCCCGCCGGATCCGCGGCGGCTGCACCGCCCGGCTGGTCGCGGCCGATCTGGAAGCGGACCGTCCGTGGTTCGCCACCCAGTACGTGCCCGGCCCCTCCCTTCACGACAAGGTCGCCGACGAGGGTTGCCTCGGCGCCCACGAGGTCGCCTCCATCGGGGCCGCGCTGTCGGAGGGGCTCGTCGCCGTGCACGAGGCGGGGGTCGTGCACCGTGACCTCAAGCCGTCGAACATCCTCCTCTCCCCCAAGGGCCCCCGGATCATCGACTTCGGCATCGCCTGGGCGACCGGAGCGTCCACCCTCACCCATGTCGGCACCGCCGTCGGCTCCCCCGGCTTCCTCGCGCCCGAGCAGGTGCGCGGCGCCGCGGTGACGCCGGCCACGGACGTGTTCTCCCTGGGCGCGACCCTGGCGTACGCCTCGACGGGTGACTCGCCCTTCGGGCACGGCAGTTCCGAGGTGATGCTGTACCGCGTGGTGCACGAGGAGGCCCAGCTGCACGGCGTGCCCGACGCGGTCGCCCCTCTCATCCGCGCGTGTCTGGCGAAGGATCCCGAGGAGCGGCCGAGCACCCTCCAGCTGTCGCTGCGGCTCAAGGAGATCGCGGCCCGCGAGGCACAGGGCCTGCCGGATCTGCGCCCGCCCGCGCCGCGCGCCGGCGAAGCGGACCGGCCCACCGGACGCATCGCCGACACCTACCCGGAGCGGGCCGCCCAGCGGCGCCCCCAGGGGCAGTCGGGCACGTCCGGCTCCCAGGGGACTTCCCCGGCCCGTGGTTCAGGGCAGGCCAGGGGCCAGGTTCCCGCCCGGGGTGGTGCTCCGTCACGCGGCGGCAGCACCCCGCGCGGCAATGGCGTGCCCGCGTCCCGTCCCGGTTCCCGGCCCGCCCCGTCGTCCTCCTCTCGGAACACGACCCGCTCCGGCAGCGGCAGCCGACCCGCGCCGCGCAGCGGTACCGGCCGTCCCGCGCCCAGGAGCACCAAGTCGGGGCTGCGGCACCCCGCGAACCCGCGCCTGCTGCGTCAGCGGCTGTTCGTGTTCGTCGTCGTGACCCTGCTCGTGGCGCTCGGCATCGCCGCGGCCCAGGGCTGCCAGGGTCCGTCGCGCGGACTCGGCGGCGGCGACGGTGTCGTACGGGAACAGCGGCAGGGGCAGGTGCACGCGTCGCCGGACCACGAGCCGCCGAATCAGTCGGCCGGCGACGGGGCGGACTGAGCGCTTCGCCGGGACGGCCGTGACCGAAAGCACGGCTGCACGCCGCTCAGCCTTGCGGCCGCCCCGTGGCCACCGCGTAGAAGGCGACCGCGGCCGCCGCGCCCACGTTGAGAGAGTCGACGCCGTGGGCCATCGGGATGCGGACCCATTCGTCGGCGGCGACCAGGGCCTGGGTGGTCAGGCCGTCGCCCTCGGCGCCGAGCATCAGCGCGACCCGGTCCATCTTGTGCGGGGCGGCCTCGTCGAGCGTCTTGGCCTTGGCGTCCGGGGTGAGGGCGAGCAGGGTGAAGCCGGCCTCGCGGACCGAGTCCAGGCCCTTGGGCCAGGTGTCGAGGCGGGCGTAGGGGACGGAGAAGACCGCGCCCATCGAGACCTTGACGCTGCGGCGGTACAGGGGGTCGGCGCAGTCGGGCGACAGCAGCACCGCGTCCATGCCCAGGGCCGCCGCCGAACGGAAGATCGCGCCGATGTTGGTGTGGTCGTTGACCGACTCCATGACCACGACGCGACGGGCGGTCTGGAGCAACTCGCCCGCCGTGGGCAGCGGTTTGCGCTGCATGGAGGCGAGCGCGCCGCGGTGCACGTGGTAGCCGGTGACCTGTTCGGCGAGTTCCGGGCTGACGGCGTAGACCGGGGCGGGCAGTTCGTCGATGACGTCGCGCATGACGTCGACCCACTTGGCGGACAGCAGCATGGAGCGCATCTCGTAGCCCGCGTCCTTCGCCCGGCGGATGACCTTCTCGCCCTCGGCGATGAACAGGCCCTCGGCCGGCTCGCGTTTGCGGCGCAGTTCGACGTCGGTCAGGCCCGTGTAGTCGTGCAGGCGCGGGTCGTCAGGGTCATCGACGGTGATGAGATCGGCCACAGGGTGATACTGCCTTGTCCTGGGAGCGGTGCCAACGGCTTGGGAGAGATGGGTTACCCCGGGTTACATCGGCGGCACCGACACCCGCGGTCCTACGGCGACGACCTCGCCGACGACGATGACGGCCGGGGGCTTCACATCCTCGGCGACGGCCACCTCGCCCACGGTCGCCAGGGTGGCGTCGACCCGGCGCTGGGCTGCCGTCGTGCCCTCCTGGACCAGGGCGACCGGCGTGTCGGGCGACTTGCCGTGGGCGACCAGGGTCTCGGCGATCCGGCCGATCTTGTCGACGCCCATGAGGATCACCAGGGTGCCGGTGAGCTTGGCGAGCGAGGGCCAGTCGACCAGGGAGCGCTCGTCGTCAGGGGCGACATGGCCGCTGACCACGGTGAACTCGTGTGCGACGCCGCGGTGGGTGACCGGGATACCGGCCGCGCCCGGGACCGAGATCGAGCTGGAGATGCCGGGGACGACCGTGCAGGAAATGCCGGCCTCGGCGAGGGCGTGCAGCTCCTCCATGCCCCGGCCGAAGACATAGGGGTCCCCGCCCTTCAGCCGGACGACGGACTTGCCCTGCTTGGCGTGCTCGATCAGGGCGTTGTTGATGGCCTCCTGGGCCATGAAACGGCCGTACGGGATCTTCGCCGCGTCGATCACCTCGACGTGCGGCGGGAGCTCGGCGAGGAGGTCGCGGGGGCCGAGGCGGTCGGCGATGACGACGTCGGCCTCGGCGAGGAGGCGGCGGCCGCGGACCGTGATCAGGTCGGGGTCGCCGGGGCCGCCGCCGACGAGGGCGACGCCGGGGGTGCGGGTGCGGTGGTGGGGGGCGACGAGGGTGCCGTCGCGCAGACCCTCCACGACCGCGTCCCGGATGGCCGCCGTGTGGCGCGGGTCGCGGCCCTTGGCGTTGGTCGTGAGCACGGCGACCGTGACGCCCTCGCTGTGGCCCGTCGCAGGGGTCCAGGCGGTGGCGGCGTCGGCGTCGTCGGAACGGACGCACCAGACGCGGTGGCGCTCGGCCTCGGCGGAGGCCCGGGTGTTGGCCTCCGTGTCACCGGTGGCGATGAGCGCGTACCAGGCGTCTTCGAGGTCGCCTTCCGCGTACGGGCGCTTGTGCCAGGTGATCTCGCCCGCGTCCGCCATCGCCTCCACGGAGGGGGTCGCCGAGGGGGACACGAGGAGGACGTCCGCGCCCGCCGCGATCAGGGCCGGGAGACGGCGCTGGGCCACCTGGCCGCCGCCGAGGACGACGACCTTGCGGCCGGTGAGGCGGAGGCCTACGGGGTAGGCGGGGTTCTCGGCCATGAGGGGCGGCTCCTCTGTTACGGCGGTGCAGTGGCCCTGACGTGCGGATTTTACGGGGCGTGAGGGGAGGACGGCACGGGTGTCCGGTGGCTGGGCGTCGTTGCCGGGCACGGACCCATGGGCGAGGGGGACTCGGGGACGGCATCCCCGAGTCCCCCTCGCAGCGGCTACTTCTCCGTCACCCCTGCGGAATCGAAGGTCGCCACCTCGTGCATCGCTCTCGCGGTGCTCTGCACCAGCGGCAGGGCCAGCAGGGCGCCCGTGCCCTCGCCCAGGCGCAGGTCGAGGTCGACCAGGGGGCGCAGGCCGAGCTTGTTCAGGGCGGCCACATGGCCCGGTTCGGCGCTGCGGTGACCCGCGATGCAGGCCGCGAGGACCTCCGGGGCGATCGCGCGGGCCACCAGGGCGGCGGCGCCCGCGCTGACGCCGTCGAGGATGACCGGGGTGCGCAGGGAGGCCCCGCCCAGCAGCAGGCCGACCATCGCCGCGTGTTCGAAGCCGCCGATCGCCGCCAGGACGCCGATCGGGTCGGCGGGGTCCGGCTGGTGGAGTTCGATCGCGCGGCGGACGACCTCGGTCTTGCGGGCCAGGGTCTCGTCGTTGATGCCCGTGCCGCGGCCGGTGACGTCGGCGGGGTCGGTTCCCGTGAAGACCGAGATCAGGGCGGCGGACGCGGTGGTGTTCGCGATGCCCATCTCGCCCGTGAGGAGCGCCTTGTTGCCGGCGGCGACCAGGTCGCGGGCGGTCTCGATACCGACCTCGATGGCCTGCTTGGCCTCCTCGCGGGTCATCGCGGGGCCGGCGGTCATGTCGGACGTGCCCGCGCGGACCTTGCGGGGCAACAGGCCGGGCGTGGCCGGGAGTTCGGACGCCACGCCGACGTCCACCACACACACCTCGGCGCCCACCTGACTGGCGAAGGCGTTGCAGACGGCCCCGCCGCCGAGGAAGTTGGCCACCATCTGGGCCGTCACCTCCTGCGGCCAGGGGGTGACGCCCTGGGCGTGCACGCCATGGTCACCGGCGAAGATCGCGACGGCCGCGGGCTCCGGGATCGGCGGCGGACACTGCCGCGAGAGCCCAGACAGCTGTGCGGAGATGATCTCCAGCATGCCGAGCGCGCCGGCCGGCTTGGTCATCCGCTTCTGCCGCTCCCAGGCCTCGCCGAGCGCCTTGGCGTCCAGCGGGCGGATCTGGGCGACGGTCTCGCCGAGCAGGTCGTGCGGCTCCTCGCCGGGCAGGGCGCGACGGCCGTACGTCTCCTCGTGCACGACCCAGGACAGCGGGCGGCGCTTGGACCAGCCGGCCTGCATCAGCTCGGGCTCGTCCGGGAACTCGTCGACGTAGCCGACGCACAGGTAGGCGATGACCTCCAGGTGCTCGGGGAGTCCCAGCGCACGGACCATCTCGCGCTCGTCGAAGAAGCTGACCCAGCCGACGCCGAGGCCCTCGGCGCGGGCGGCGAGCCAGAGGTTCTCCACCGCGAGCGCGGCGGAGTACGGGGCCATCTGCGGCTGGGTGTGCCGGCCGAGGGTGTGGCGGCCGCCGCGGGTGGGGTCGGCGGTGACGACGATGTTGACCGGGGTCTCGAGGATGGCCTCGATCTTCAGTTCCTTGAACTGCTTGGCCCGGCCCTTGGGCAGCGACTTGGCGTAGGCCTCGCGCTGACGCTGGGCCAGGTCCTGCATCGCGGCACGCGTCTCGGCGGACCGGATGACGACGAAGTCCCAGGGCTGCGAGTGCCCGACGGAGGGCGCGGTGTGGGCGGCCTCGAGGACCCGGAGCAGCACCTCGTGCGGGATCGGGTCGCTGCGGAAGCCGTTGCGGATGTCGCGGCGCTCCCGCATGACCTTGAGGACGGCCTCGCGCTCGGCGTCGTCGTAGGCGGGCGCGGCGGGGCCCGTGGACTGTCGTGGTTCTTCCACGGGGGCCGTGCTCACTTCTTCCCGGACTTCCTGGCCTACTTGGTGTTCCTGGTCTTCTTGATCGGCCGCCCGGGTCTCCAGGTCGTCCGCCTGCTGCGCGAGTTGGGGGTCGCCGCCCGCCTCGCGCGGGGCCGGGACCACGGGTTGCTGTGCGTCGTCCGTGGGGACCGACAGGGGGTGCGGCGGGGTCGGCGCGAGGTGCGGGGTGGTCGGCACCGATCCGTCCACGGGCACGAACTCGCCCAGGGGCTGGCCCGGTTGGGGCTCCAGAGGAACTCCGACGGGCAGGACGACGGGAGCCTCGACGGACCCTGGGGTCGCGAACTGGGGCTGCGCCTCCGGGAATTCGGTCGCGAGCGGCTGAAGGGCCGGCGTCTGCGGGCCCTGCGGCGCCTGGCCGGGGGCGGGCGGGAACTCCTCCTGCGCGGCGGGCTCGGGCTGCTGGATGCCTTCCGCCGGAGCCGACGGGTCCATCGGCTGTACGCCGGTGTCGGCCGCGTCTGCCGCGACGGGCTCCGGGGCGGCCTGGACGAGGTCCGGCGCGCGGACGAGGTCGGGGGCCTGCGGGTCCTCGGCGGGCTGAGCGGCTGGGGCGGGCTCCTGGACCTGCTCAGCCACCGGCGCCGCCTGCTCGACGGGGAGGGGCTCGGGGGCCTCGGCGGCGAAGTGGTCCTCCTCGGGAGCCGGGAGCCCTTCGGCCGGTGCGGTGACGTCCTCCACCGGCTGCGGAATGGACCCGGCCTCCTGCGCGGGAGCCTGGAGAGTCACGGCTTCGGAGGCCTCCGGCGTGGTCGCGGCGACGGCTTCCTGGGCGACGGGTGCGGCTTCCGGAGCTGCGGTTTCCGGGGCTGCGACGGCTTCCTGGGCAGCGGCCGCGTCCGCAGCGACCAGGGCTTCCTGGGACGGGTCGGCTTCCTGCACCGCCACGGGTTCCGTGTCCTGAACCGCGCCCGGCTCCGGGGAAACGGCGGCTTCCTCGACCATCACCGCTTCCGGCGCGACCGCTTCCTGGACGGCAACAGCGTGCGGGGCGACGGCAGCCGCCGCCTGCTGACCCTCCGTGTCCGACTCAGTGGCAGCGACGGACTCGACGGGCTCGGACACGACAGCCTCGGACACCACGGGCTCGGACACGATGGCCTCCGGCACGGCAGCCTCGGCGACCGGCACGGTGGCGTCGGCGTCGGCCTCCGCGGCAGGGGCCTCCACGGCGGGCACGGCCTCGGGCGCGGGCACCTGCTCGGGTGTCTCGCCCACCTGAACGTCCTGGATCACCGGCGTGGCTTCAGCGGCCTCGACCGTATCCGGCGCTGCGACAGCCGTGTCGACGTCAGGGACCTGGGCCGCCTCGGGCATGGGGCCGGGGTCGTCAGGCAGGACCGCGGGGGCGGGCTGAACCCCGCCCGGCAGGGAGCCGTCGCCCGGCACCTGTCCCTCGCTGAGGTCACCGTCAGCGGGCTCGCCCTCCACGGGCTGCGCTCCGTCGGGCCCCGAACCGTCCGCCACGTTCAGGCCCGCTTCGGCCGCCGGAGCCTGCGCGGGCTCGGGCGCGTGCACGGCCTCGGGGCCCGGTCCGGCATCCGGTACCGACGCAACCGGAGCAACCGGAGCAACCGGAACCTCGTACCCGGCGACCTCCGCCTCGGAAGCCGGCCCGGCCACCGCCGCCTGCGCCGCGTTCACCGGTTCCGGCGCCGGAACAACCGTTTCGGCAGCCGGGGCCACCGTGCTCACCGGCGTCTGGACGGCGGCCTGGGCCGGGGCGCCCCACGGGACCGCGCCCTGCGGCTGCGGGGCCTCGAAGTACTCGGGGCCGGGCGCGGCCGCCTGCCGTACCGGTGCGCCCGCGGGGCCGCGGTCGGCGAGGGAGCGGACCGGGCTCGCGGAGGCGTCGGGGATCGGCGGGCCGAGGTGCAGTGGCCGGCGGGGCGTGATGGGCGGGATGGGCACCGTAGGAGCCTGGAGCATACGGACCGCGCTCATGTCGTGCGCTCCGCTGTCGCGGCCGGCCATCTCGTGCGGGCCCGGCTCGTGGACGGTCTCGACGACCGGCTCCGGGGCGGGCGGGGCGACCTCGTTGCCCCAGGGGCTCTGGGCGCCCGGCAGCAGCAACAGGTCTTCGTCCTCGGCGGTGGTCTCGGAGAGGTAGGTGTACGCACCCGGCGCGGGGACGCCCGGCTGTTCCACCATGCCTGCGTTCTCCGGCAGTCCCTCGCCCGGAACCTGGCCGGTGTCGGTCATGCGTACCCCTCGCCCATCGGTTAGTGCTTCTACGACCAGCTCACCGGGGACGGCGCACCGACCGCCCCCGTGATGAAGAACGAGCGTGCGTGCCCAGCGGCACGAACGGCCCGCCGAGAAAGACGACAAAGCCATTAACTGGCATTGTCCCGGCCGTTGCCCCGTCGCGACAGGTTGATCCGCGACAGCCCGCTGTGGACTGCGCCACGTTGCGCGTCCTCCGGTTCTGCCGTACCGCACCCACCCCAAAACGGGCGCGCTTTCCGGACATTGACGAACGAATGCCGGGCAGCCGGGAGCGGTACAACAGTCGGCCAGCCTACCGCGCGCAGTACGACAACAGGATCACGGGGACGGCGGAACACCGACCGGCGGCGTCAGGCCGTACGGTCCGGGAGTACCCCGCTGAGCAGGAACGCGACGCTCCGTTCCGTCTCCGTCCAGGCCCGGGTGTCGAGTTCGACGGACTGGAGGAGGGCGCACTCCACGCGGTAGCCGTGTTCGGTGAGGTCCCGGCCGACGAGTTCGGCCTCGTCGCGGGTGGCCGCGTGGGCGACGATGCGCTGCGGGCGCCGGTCGGCGACCGCGGAGACCACGGCCACTCCCCCGCCGCCGACGCGGACGACGTCCGGTTCGGGAAGGTTCTCCAGGACGTGCGGGGCGGTGCCGGGGACGATCTGGACCTGGAGCCCGAAGGCGCGCGCGTTGGCCTCGGTGCGCTCGCAGGCCCTGAGGTCGCGGTCGACGGCGATGACGGCGGCCCCGGCCCGGGCCGCCTCGGTGGCGAAGGCGCCGCTGCCGCAGCCGATGTCCCACACGAGGTCGCCGACGCGCGGTCCGAGCCGGGCGAGTTGGGCCGCGCGGAGCGGTTCCAGTTCGCCTTCGCCCATGAGGCCGCCGTAGGACTCGGCGGGCAGGGTCCAGCCGCGCGGCGCGGCGGCCGGGTCGCGGCCGGCGATCCAGCCGCCGTCCTCCGTCACGGCGGCCGTGCCGCCGATGACGATGACGACGTTGGGGTCGCGCCAGGTGTGGTCGGCGGCCTTGTCGGAGGTGACGACGGTGACCTGTTCGCGGTCGGTGCCCAGTTCCTCGCAGATGACGAAGGTGCGGTGGACGCCCTCCATCAGCAGTCCGAGTTCGGCGGGTCCGGCGCCGGGCGAGGTGAGGACGGCGACCTTGGGATGGGCCCGGCACACGTTCACCGCGCGTCGCAGGGTGCGTCGGTGGGCGACGACCACCTGGGCGTCGTCCCAGGGCATTCCGGCCCGCGCGAAGGCGGCGGCGGCCGAGGACACGCCGGGGACGACCTCGACCTCCAGGCCGAACTCGGGTGCGCGCAGGGTCCGTACGACGCCGAAGAACCCGGGATCGCCGTCGGCGAGCACGACCGCGGTGCCGCGGTGGCCGGTGATGCGGCGGGCGGCGAGGGCGAGGCTGCCGAGGCGGATACGTTCGGCGGTGGGTGGTACCTCGGGGAGTGCCAGGTGGTGGGCGGCGCCCGCGACGAGCGTGGCGGCGCCGAGGGCGGAGCGTGCCGCGGCGGTCAGCGGCGAGCCGTCCCAGCCGATCACCGTGACCCGGTCGGCCATCGTCTCTCAGTCTCCAGGGTGTGCGCAGGCCGTCGTCGGTGGGCAGCCCGCGGGCGGCTTGGTGAGGGTACCCGCTGTGCCCGGGAAGCGCTTTCGCCGGCCTGAGTTCGAATGCGGTCAGTTCCAGTCGGAGTACGTCGTGAAGCCGTCCGTGTCGGCCAGTTGATCGCCCGCTCCGTCGAGGTCCTCGGGCAGCAGGCTCCACACGATGAAGTCGGTGCGGACGTCGCTCCAGGTGCCGTCGTCGGCGCGGACGCGCGCTATACAGGCGCCGCGCAGGACACCCTCGCTGATGCAGCCGATCTTCTGGGCGACCTGCTGGGAGGCGGTGTTGTCGGCCGCCGTGCGCAGCTCGATCCGCTCGATCTTCTGGTCGGTGAACAGCCACTGGGCGGTGGCGAGCGCGGCCTCGGAGGCGTAGCCCTCGCCGCGGGCCCAGGGGGCGATGATGTACGACAACTCGGTGGAGCGGACGTGCCAGTTGGTCTTGGCGAGCTGGACGACGCCGACCAGGCGTTGGGTGAGGAACTCGGTGACGGCGAAGGTGATTCCGCGGCCGGTCTCCCGCTCGGTCGGCGCGTACCGCGTGATCCAGCCGCGCGCCTGCTCCTCACTGTACGGCTGGGGGACGTCGGTCCAGGCCCCGACCTGCTCGTCGTTCATCATCTCGGCCAGTGCGGGCACGTCGTCCTCGTCGAGGGGGCGCAGCACCAACCGCTCCGTGCTGATGGAGATGTTGGGGAAGGTGCCACTCATGCGCCACTCCGTAACCGTCGGAAACCTGCGGGGCCTGCTGAACTGCCCAGCATGCAGCATGAAAGCACTGAACCGCATCACGGGGCCCACACATGGTGAGCGAGTGGACCCCGTGCGTGGCGATACGTCGTATACGCGCAGGTAGCCCTACGTCGCTCAGAAGGACGCGATGACCGAGCCCGCGTACTTGTCCTGGATGAACTTCTTCACCTCGGGCGAGGTGAGGAGCTTGGCGAGCTTCTTCACGCGCGGGTCGTCCTCGTTGCCGTCCTTCACCGCGAGGAAGTTGCCGTACGGGTTGTTCTTCGCGGACTCCAGGACGAGGGCGTCCGAGGCGGGCTTGAGGTCGGCCTCGATGGCGTAGTTGCCGTTGATGACGGCCGCGTCGACATCGTCCAGGGAGCGCGGGGTCTGGGGCGCCTCCAGCTCCTTGAACTTCAGGTTCTTCGGGTTCTTGGCGATGTCGGCGGGGGTGGCCTCGTTGCCGACGCCGGCCTTGAGCGTGATGATCTTGTTGGCGTCGAGCAGCTTGAGGGCACGGGCCTCGTTGACGCTGTCGTTCGGGACGGCGATCGTCGCACCGCTCTTGAGGGCGCCGGTGCTCTTGACCTTGTGGGAGTAGAGGCCGAGCGGCTCCAGGTGGACCGTGACGACGGGCACGATGTGGGTGCCGCGCTTCTTGTTGTAGTCGTCGAGGTAGGGCTGGTTCTGGAAGTAGTTGGCGTCCACCGAGCCGTCCTCGGTCGCCGGGTTCTGCGTCGTGTAGTCGCTGAACTCCTTGACCTCCAGGTCGAGGCCCGCCTTCTTCGCCAGGTGCTCCTTGACGTAGTTCAGGATCTCGGCGTGCGGGGTGGGGCTCGCGGCGACGACCAGGGGTCCGCTGGTGTCGGAGGCCGAGTCCGAGCCGGACGAACCGCAGGCACTGAGCCCGAAGGTGAGCGCTCCGGCGGCGAGGACGGCGGTGGTGAGCTTTGCGGTGTTACGCACGAAAAGTGCCTTTCCTTTTGGGTGCAGCGATCCCGCGATGGGGTGCACGGGAAGATTTCGGGGTGTCTCAGACGGTCTTGGTGTCCGCCGTGGAGGCCTTCAGCAGCCGCAGCTTCGGCGCGGGGCCGGAGCGTCCGCCGCGGCTGTGCAGCGAGCGGGCCGCGTAGTCGCCGGCGAACTGGATGAGCGAGATGACGACGGCGAGGATCGCGACGGTGATCCACATGAGCTGGGTCTCGAAGCGCTGGTAGCCGTAGCGGATGGCGATGTCGCCGAGGCCGCCGGCGCCCACCGTGCCGGCCATCGCGGAGTAGCCGATGAGGGCGACGATCGTGGTGGTGGTGCTGGCGATGAGGGACGGCAGGGCCTCCGGTACGAGGACCTTGCGGACGATCGTCCAGGTGTTGCCGCCCATCGACTGCACGGCCTCGACCAGGCCGCCGTCCACTTCACGGACAGCCGTCTCGACGAGGCGCGCGAAGAACGGGATCGCCCCGATGGCGAGCGGCACGATGGCGGCCTCGCGGCCGATGGTCGTGCCGGTGATCGAGCGGGTGAAGCCCATCAGCGCGACCATCAGGATGATGAACGGCATCGAGCGGGCCACGTTCACGACCTGCCCGATGACCTTGTTCGCGACGACGTTCTGGAGGAGTCCGCCGCGGTCGGTGAGGACGAGGAGGACGCCGAGCGGGAGCCCGCCCACGACGGCGATGAACGTGGACCAACCGACCATGTAGAGGGTGTCCCAACACGCCTGCTCCAGCAGGGGCTGCATCTCGGACCAGGTCACTTGGCACCTTCCTTCACCAGCTGGGGCTCACCGACGATGTCGATCTGCAGACCCTGTTCACGCAGGAAGCCGACCGGCACGACGTTGTCCTCGTAGCGGCCGGGCAGTTCGATGCGCATCCGGCCGACCTGGAGGCCGCCGACGGTGTCGATGGCGGCACCGAGGATCGATATGTCGATGTTGTAGGTGCGCGAGAGCTGGGAGATGACCGGCTGGGTGGCAGCATCGCCCTGGAAGGTGACGTCGAGGACGGTCCGGTCCTCGCCGGTGGCGTCGCCGCCGACGGGGAAGAGCGCGGAGGCCAGCTCGGAGCCGGGGGTCGCGAGCAGTTCGCTGACCGTGCCGGACTCGACGATCCGTCCGTTCGCCATCAGGGCGGCCGAGTCGCAGACCGACTTCACGACGTCCATCTCGTGGGTGATGAGCAGGACGGTGAGGCCCAACTGCCGGTTCAGGTCGCGCAGCAGCTGGAGGATGGAGCGGGTGGTCTCGGGGTCGAGGGCGCTGGTGGCCTCGTCGGACAGGAGCACCTTGGGGTCGCCGGCCAGGGCGCGGGCGATGCCGACGCGTTGCTTCTGGCCGCCGGAGAGCTGGGCCGGGTAGGCGCCCGCCTTGTCGGCGAGTCCGACGAGGTCCAGCAGGTCGAGTGCCTTGCGGGAGCGCTCCTTGCCGGACTTGCCGAGGATTCCGAGCGGCAGCTCGACGTTGTCCCGCACCGTCCGGGTGGACAGCAGGTTGAAGTGCTGGAAGACCATGCCGATACGGCTGCGCGCCTGCCGCAGCTCCTTGCCGGCGCGCGGTCCGCGGCCCGCGAGGGCGGTGAGGTCCTGTCCCGCGACGGTCACGGTGCCGGCGGTGGGGCGCTCCAGCAGGTTGACGCAGCGGATGAGCGAGGACTTGCCGGCGCCGGACTGGCCGATGACGCCGTACACCTCGCCTTCGCGGACGTGCAGATCGACGCCGTCCAGGGCGGTGACCTCACGGCCGCGCGAGCGGTAGACCTTGGTCAGGCCTGTTGTCGTGATCACTGGGTTTCCGTCACTGTCGAGTACGCGGGCGTGGGTGTGCCCTGGTACGGGAGAGAAGTCGTGCGCGGGCACATGGGTCACGTACGGCGTTCACGGCGTACGGACGTGCCGGGGCGGCTCGCTTCGGGGCGCGAGCGCGGGAGTGGTGCGGGGGCCCTCTAGCAGGCGCACATTCGACACATACAAC
This sequence comes from Streptomyces sp. NPDC005402, assembly GCF_040606575.1. NCBI lineage: Bacteria > Bacillati > Actinomycetota > Actinomycetes > Kitasatosporales > Streptomycetaceae > Streptomyces > Streptomyces sp. NPDC005402. Next base: position 303,173 of record NZ_JBEXFB010000011.1, on the reverse strand, counting down.
GAGCACCGGGCGTCATGGTCGCCTCGGTCGCAAGGGTGCGGCAGCTCGTCATGGTCATGCGATCAGTAAAGCAGACGTATGGGAGCGACCAAGAACCCGCTGTCCGAATGACGGACAGCGGTGGACAGGGTTCAGGACCGGCCGGAGATCTCCACGTTTTCGGCGGTGACCAGGGCCGACAGGGCCGACAGGTTCTCGACCACCAGGTCGGCGTCGAGCTCGTGGGCCTGGTGGGTTGTGGTCAAGGCCACGGTGGTCATACCGGCCGCGCGGCCGGCGCGCAGGCCCGCGGGGGCGTCCTCGAAGACGACACAGCGGGATGGGTCGACGCCGAGTTGCCGGGCGGCGAGCAGGTAGGGCTCGGGGTCGGGCTTGCCACGGGTGACGTCGTCGGCGGCGATCAGGGTCTTGGGGAGGATGCCGACGGCCGCGAGCCGGGCCTCGGCGAGACGGCGGGTGGCGGAGGTGACGACGGCCCAGCGGTCGGCGGGCAAGGAGTCCAGCAAGGCCGTGGTCCCGGGCAGCAGATACACACCGCCGTTGGGTACGTCCGACACCTCGAGATCCTCGATCCGCGCGACGGCCGCCGGCACGACGTCGCCGGGCAGCAGTTCGGCGGCTATCTCCACTGCGGTGCGTCCGTGCAGTTCGACCCGTGCGAAGGCCTCCGGGGTGATGCCGAACTCCTCCGCCCAGCGCGTCCAGCACCGGTGGACGGATTCGAGGGAGGAGACGAGGGTTCCGTCGTTGTCGAACAGGAGGGCTTCGGCATGGATCTTCATGTCCTCGACCCTACGGTGCGGTGCGGGGGCGGCCGCATCAGGCCGTTTGACCCGTAATAGGCTCGCCGCATGTTTGATGCCCTGACGCTGGTGACCGGCGTCGCCGCGCTGCTGCTGGCCGCCTGGTGCGGCTGGGCCGCCTACCGTGATCAGCCGACCAAGGACTGGCACTTCATCGGGATGGCCGTGGTGTCGGTGCTCGCGCTGGTCCAGCTGGTGATCGGGATCGTGCAGCTCGCGCGGGGCGAGAAGCCGGAGCAGGGGACGACGATCTTCGTCGCCTATCTGTTGGGCGCGTTCGCCTGTGTGCCGGCGGCGGGGTTCATGTCGCTCGCGGAGCGGACGCGGTGGGGATCGGCGACGGTGGCCGCCGGCGGTGTGGTGCTGGCCGTTCTGGAGGTGCGGCTCTATGACATCTGGGGAGGCTGAGGTGAGTCGGCGACGGCGGCTGACCAGTGGGCCGGGGACGCTGCTCGTCTGGTTGTACGGCGTGATGGTGGTCGGGGCGGTGTCGCGGTCGGCGGTGCAGATCTCCACGGAGTTCGACCGGGCGCCGTTGGCGTATTCGCTGTCCGCGGTGGCGGGTGTGGTCTACGGGTTCATCACGTACTCGTTGGTGCGGGGCGGGGAGACGGCGCGCAAGGCCGCGCTCGCGTGTTGTGTTCTGGAGCTCTTGGGTGTGCTGACCGTGGGGACGTGGACCTTGGTCGAGCCGTCCGCGTTTCCTGATGCGACCGTGTGGTCGGACTTCGGGATGGGGTATCTGTTCATCCCCGTGCTGCTTCCCCTGTCGGCCATCTACTGGCTTCGGAAGGGTGTGCGTACGGGGGATGCCGCCTGAGGTCGAGTGGCGGCATCCGGTCCGTCGTGGCTGGTCGCGCCCGCGCGGCGGAGCCGCAGATCGACACAGCCCCGCGCCCCTAGGACATCAAGCCGTAGCCGCGTATGCGCCCGCGGGCTTCTCCAGGACGATCATCGGGACTCCGTCCGCGCCCTCCGAGGTGCCCACCGTCTGGTAGCCGACCTTGCGGTAGAGGCGGAGGTTGCCCTCGCTGCGGTGGCCGGTGAAGAGGCGGAAGCTGGTGGCGCCGCGCTCTTCCGCCAGGGCGGATTCGGCCGCCCGGAGGAGGCGGGCGCCGATGCCGTGGCCCTGGAGGCGCGGGTGGACGCAGAGTTTGCCGATGGCGGCCGAGCCGTCCTCGGTGACGCGGCCGCGGACCGAGCCGACCACCTCGTCTCCCAGGCGGGCCACGAAGACACAGTCCGAGGCCACTTCGGCACGGACCGAGTCCAGGGTCTGGACGAGCGGATCGATGCGGTAGTTGCCGTACAGCGCCGCCTCACCCTGGAAGCACAGGTACTGCAGCCTGAAGATCTGCTCCGCGTCCTGCTCGGCCGCCGCAGAGATGGTCACGCTCATGCCCATGTGCGCACGCCTCCCGCTCACCTGATCGCCTGTTGTCCCCCACTCCTATCCCCGCCCCCGGTGCGCCGCAACCTCCGGTGGGAGCAATCGGCGAAGACATCCCAGGCATCTGGAACGTTCCGGACCGAGACTGCCCTGTGAGATACCCAACTCCCCCGCGATCTCCCGGTAGGTGAGGTCCCTCGGGGAGAGGAGGGCCGCCATGAGCGAGGGGCAGCGGCCGGGCAGGCGGCGCACCGCGTCGTGCAGGGCCCTGCGCCGGGCCGCGGCGAGGGTGAGCTGTTCGGGAGTGAGGTCGTCGTCGGCCGCGGGCTCGGTGTCGTAGGGCCGTTCGAGGCGGCTCGTACGGCGGCTGCGGCGGGACTCCGAGCGGACGGCGCGGCGGAGCCAGCCGGGCGGATCGAGGGGCGGGCCCTGGGTCTCCAGGTGCTCCAGAAGACGGACCCAGACCGCCTGCTCCAGATCGGCCGGTTCCGTACCGGCGGCATGTGCCTCCGCGGAGGCCTCGGCGGTGAGCAGTGGGCGCAGGGTGGTGACCAAGTCGTGCGTCATATGCGGTACGACACGACCGCCCGGGTGCGGGTTGCCCGGGCGGCCGTAAGTCACCCCCATCGGGGTGTGCCGGCTCAGCCGTTGACGAAGTCCTGGCGGGCCAGGACGCCGGTGTCGGCGTTGTCGGTGAAGACGCCGTCGATGCCGGTGGCGAAGTACCGCTTGAAGGCGCCGAAGGCGTCTCCGTAGGCGTCCGCGTCGGTGCCCTTGCGGTACTCCGTCGGCAGGAACGGGTTCTCGTTGCGCATGGTGTAGGGGTGCAGGATCAGCCCGACCTTGTGCGCGTCGGCGACCAGGGTCGTCTCCTTGTCGAGGCTTCCGTCCGCCTTCTTCGTGATGACCAGGTCGAGGGTCGGGCCGATGCCCTGGGCGTAACCCGCGATCTCCCTCAGGCCCTTGGGGGTGATGAGGTCGGCGACCGTGCGCGGGTCGCCGGTCGCGACGAAGTCGAAGGGGCGGGTGTTCGCGGCGGACAGCAGGACGACCAGGGGGTTGTCGACGAGTTTGTTCAGGCGCTGGATGCTGGTCGGCTCGAAGGACTGGAGGATGACCGGGGAGTTGCGCCTGTCCTTGCCCTGCTTGCGCAAGAGCTTGGCGACCCGCTCCTCCAGGCCCAGGCCGAGCCCCCGGAAGTACGTGGGGTGCTTGGTCTCGGGGTAGATCCAGACCTGCTTGCCGCGCCTGCGGGTCTGCTCGTCCTGCCACTTCAGGACTTCCTCGAAGGTGGGGATCTCCCAGCGGCCGTTGTAGAGGGTGTTGTGCGGGCGGTTGGCCGGGATGCGTTCGATCGCGCGGAGCGTCTTGAGCTCGGCGAGCGTGAAGTCCTCGGTGAACCAGCCGGTGGTGGAGACACCGTCGAGGACCTTGGTCTTCCTGCGGTCGGCGAACTCCTTGTGGTCGGCGACGTCGGTCGTGCCGCCGATCTCCGGTTCGTGGCGGCAGACGAGGTGGCCGTCCCTGGTGGGGACGAGGTCGCCGGCCTCGACGATGTCCGCGCCCAGGTCGAGGGCGAGCTGGTAGGAGCCGAAGGTGTGCTCGGGGCGGTAGCCGCTGGCACCCCGATGGCCGATGACCGTCGGCACGGGCAGGCTCTTCAGTCCGCCGCCGTGCCCGGCGGCTCCGGCGGTCGCGGCTCTCGCGGTCCCGGAGAGACCCAGGACCGCTCCCCCGGCGCCGAACATCGCGGCCCCGAGAAGTGCCCGCCGTCCCGTGCCGTCCATGTGCTCGTCCTGCGATCCCATGGGGACCCCTCCTGCCGTCGCCTCTTCGATGCGCGCCGATCGTAGGGCCGTGTCCATGACGGGCGGGAGACCTCCTGCGGAACACGCGGGTGACGTGGGATGTCGTATGGGAACAGATGTCTGATGGTTCGTCGGCTTCATGGCGGAGACCCGGGGTACGCGTCGATCGGGGCGACGTCCGTCACATCGTTCCGCCCGGGTTTCCGGGAGGCAACGGGGACCATCCGCAGGTAAACGAGTGTCAACAGTGCGTAAGACCTCGGTGAACCCCGTGCGCCCGATGTGCACGACCCCCCGAGCCGCGAGTAATGTCCTCACCTGCACAGACTCATACTGTTTCCCTGGCCGTTCTCTTGACTCCGGAGGGCCCGTTGTCCCGCTTCGTGCTCATCAAGGCAGTGCTCGGACCGATCATGCGCCTGATGTTCCGCCCACAGGTGGAGGGCGCGGAGCACATCCCGGGTGACGGTCCCGTCATCCTGGCCGGCAACCACCTCACCTTCATCGACTCGATGATCCTTCCGCTGGTCTGCGACCGACAGGTGTTCTTCATCGGCAAGGACGAGTACGTCACCGGGAAGTCCCTCAAGGGCCGTCTCATGGCCTGGTTCTTCACCGGCGTCGGCATGATCCCGGTGGACCGCGACGGCGGCCGCGGCGGCGTGGCCGCGCTGATGACCGGGCGGCGGGTCCTGGAGGAGGGGAAGGTCTTCGGGATCTACCCCGAGGGGACGCGGTCGCCCGACGGCCGGCTGTACCGGGGGCGTACGGGTATCGCCCGTCTGACGTTGATGACGGGTGCGCCGGTCGTCCCCTTCGCGATGATCGGCACGGACAAGTTGCAGCCGGGCGGTTCGGGGATGCCCCGCCCGGGGCGGGTCACGGTCCGGTTCGGTGAGGCGATGGAGTTCTCCCGGTACGACGGCATGGACCGGGACCGCTATGTGCTGCGGGCCGTGACGGACTCCGTGATGACCGAGGTCATGCGGTTGTCGGGGCAGGAGTACGTGGACATGTACGCGACCAAGGCGAAGGCTGCATAGGGGTCGCCTTTCGGGTGCGGGCGCGTGGGGGCTTGTCGCGCCCCCGCGGCCGAGCCGCATGTCGGTACAGCCCCGCACAGCCCCGCGCCCCTAAGAACCCGACCGTTGGTGCTTCAGCATGAACCAGGCTGCGATTGACGTCGCCAGCAGGACCGCTGCTCCGGCGCCCGCGGCGATGGTGAGGCCGTCCACGAAGGCTTCCCGGGCCGACGACAACAGCTCCTGAGCCGTGTTCGACGGCAACCCGGACGCCGCCTCCACCGCACCGCCCAACGACTCGTGTGCGCCCTCCGGTGTGCCTGCCGGAGACGTGAATCCCCGGTACACGCCCGTCACGATCGAGCCCAGTACCGCGATGCCCAGGGCCGCGCCCAACTCGTAGGCCGTCTCCGAGACCGCCGACGCGGCGCCCGCCTGTTCCTTCGGGACGCTCGACAGGATCACGTCCGCCGTCACCGTGAACGAGAAGCCCGCGCCCACGCCGACCACCAGCAGGGCGGCGCCCAGCATCGGGTAGCCCGTGGACTCGTCGAGCAGGGTCAGTGACGCCAGGGCCAGACCGATGGCGGCCAGGCCACCGGAGACCACCGCGCGTACCGAGTACCTGCGGGCCACCGTTCCGGCCACCAGCCCCGCCACCACGGCGCCCACGGCCGCCGGGAGTTCGGCCAGGCCCGCCTCCAACGGGCGCCTGCCCTGGACGAGTTGCAGGTACTGGGAGAGGAAGAAGACCAGGCCGGAGAGCCCGAGGACGGTCAGGAGGTCGGCCAGGACGGCACCGCTGAAGCCGTGGTTGCGGAAGAGGCGCATGTCCAGGAGGGGGGCGGGGAGGGTGAGTTGGCGGCGGACGAAGGCGTACAGGGCCGCCGCTCCCAGGACGCCCGCGGCGGCCGGCTCCCAGGTGAGGCCGTGCGCGGCGGCCTCCTTGACGGCGTAGACCACCGCGATCATGCCGACCAGGGACAGTACGACGCTGGTCATGTCCCAGGGGCCCGGGGCCGGATTGCGGGACTCGGGCAGGAACTTGATGCCGACGAGGACCAGGACCGCCATCACCGGCAGGTTGATCAGGAAGACCGAGCCCCACCAGAAGTGTTCGAGGAGGAAGCCGCCGACGATCGGGCCGACCGCCGTACCGGCGGAGGCGGTCGCGCCCCAGACACCGACGGCGAGGGTGCGTTCGCGCGGGTCGTGGAAGATGTTGCGGATCAGGGCCAGGGTGGCGGGCATCAGGGTCGCGCCGGCGACGCCGAGCAGCGCCCGGGCCAGGATCATCAACTCTGGTGTCGTCGCATAGGCGTTGAGGATCGATATCGCGCCGAACGCCGTCGCGCCCAGCAGCAGGATCCGCTTGCGGCCGATGCGGTCGCCGAGGCTGCCCATCGACACCAGCAGGCCCGCGATGACGAACGAGTAGACGTCACCGATCCACAGGAGCTGGGTGCCGGTCGGCCTGAGGTCCTCGCTGATGTACGGGGTCGCGAGGCCGAGGACGGTCGCGTCGACGGCCACCAGCAGCACGGCGAGCACCAGGACGGACAGCGCGAGCCAACGGCCCGGACGCCTCACCTCCTCGGTCGTGGTCGCCGGCTGCAGGGTGCTGGTCATGATTCCTCTCTCGGTCGTGCGGGATGACGCAGTGCGCCGCCGAGCAACAGCTCGACGGTCATGTGGTGGAAGTCCTTGGGGGCGCCCTTGCCGCTCTGGAGCATCCAGACGGCGGACGCGAGCAGGCCGAACAGCGCCTCGGTGAGCCAGGCGGGCGTGAGGTCGATGCGGAACTCGCCGTCCTGCTGGCCGCGCCGGAACAGCGCGGAGATGCGGGCGTCGATCCGGGCCCAGCCCTCGTTCTGCTCCTCGCCCTCGAACAGCTGGTTCTCGGTGTAGAGGAAGGCGAGGAGTCCGGCCGCGGACTCGGCCTCGCGGACCAGGCGCCGTACGGCCTCGCTCGCCGGTCCCTCCTCGGGGCGGGCGGCGTCGAGGGCCTTCTCGCACTCGTCGATGCCGAGCGACTCCAGTGCCCGTACGAGCGCGTCGCGCCCGGCGAAGTGGCGGTGCAGCGTGGCCCGGCTGATCCCGGCGGCCTTGGCGACCTCGTCCATGGTCGCGGTGGATCTACGGGTCAGCAGGGCCGCGGCACTGCGCAGCACGTGGTCACGGTCGACAGCCATGAGACAACTATAGCCCATATGAGACATTCATGTCTCACAGCGGGCATGACTGTCTCACGTGCGACCGCTGAACAGAGGTCTCGTCAGTGCCAGGGCAGCCGGCGGCGGCGTTCCCAGTACGCGCCCGGCTCCTCGGCCAGTCCCGCCAGCCGGGACAGCTGCTCGTCGTCGAGGTCCACGACGGCCGCGTGCAGGTTGGACGCGAGCTGGACGGTGGTGGCGGCCCCCGAGAGGACGACTCCTGCCCAGGGCTGGCGAAGGACGAGCGCGAGCGCCACGGCGTCACAGCCCAGGGAGGTTTCCGCCGCTACGGCCTTCAGGGCGTCCGGGGCGTGCGGCTCGGCGAGCCTGCCGTTGGCCATGCCCTCCTTGACGATCACCGTGAGGCCGGCGTCGTGGGCCTCGGCGAGGGCGGGGGCGGCCGAGGTCTCCAGGGCGTTGTACGTGGACTGGACGGTACGGAAGAGGGGCTCTCCGTCGACCGTCACGGCGAGGGCGGCGCGGATGGTGTCCGCCTGGGCGGGGCCGCTGGTGGAGAAGCCGATCGAGGTGCCCTGGGCGGCGGCCTCGGCGAGCCTCGCGTGGAGTTCCTTGTCGGTGAGGGCCGGGCTGTCCGGGGTCACCGAGTGGATCTGGTAGAGGTCGAGGCGGTCGCCGAGCAGTTCGGCGGTTTCGGCGCGCTGACGGTCGTAGGTCTGGACGCTGTGGTCCTTGACCTCGTGGTGTTCGGCGTCGGTGGACCAGTCGGCGGTGTAGGTGTAGCCCCACTTGCTGCCGACGACCACGTCGTCGATGCCGGGGTTCTTGTCGAGCCAGTCGGCGAGGAACTCCTCGGAGCGGCCGTAGGAGCGGGCCACGTCGAAGTAGCGGACGCCCTGGAAGTAGGCGGCGTCGAGGAGTTCGTGGGTGCGGGTGCGGAGGGTCTCTACGCTGCGGTCGTCTCCGAGGTCTTCGTCCCGGCCGAGGTTGATGTAGCCGGGGCGTCCGACGGCGGCGAGGCCGAGTCCGATGTGGCAGGTGGGGGTTGTCGCTGCGGCCAGTCGGGCGAAGGGCATCGCGGGCTCCGTTCGGTCGGGTCCGGTACGGCTGTCCGACCAACGTATCCCGCGATGACCTTCGGTGACGGAACCGCGCGCCCAAGAGCTCGGTTCTTGCGGTGGTTCGGCGGGTGCGGCGACGTCGTGGCTTGTCTCGCCCCCCGGCGGAGCCGCAGATCAATACAGCCCCGCGCCCCTAAAGGCCCTTGGCCTTGGCCCAGTTGTGCTGCTCCGCGACGTTCGCCTTCACCTCTGCCAGCTGCACCGCCACCGCGCTCGGCGCCGTGCCGCCCCTGCCGTTCCTGGAGGCCAGGGCACCGGGGACGTTGAGGACCGTGCGGACCTCCGGGGTCAGGTGGGCGGAGATCTTGGCGAACTGGTCGTCCGTCAGGTCGCTCAGTTCCTTGCCCTCGGCCTCGGCCGCCTTGACGCACTCGCCGGCGACCTCGTGGGCCACCCGGAACGGCACGCCCTGCCTGACCAGCCACTCGGCGATGTCGGTGGCGAGGGAGAAGCCGGCCGGGGCCAGTTCCTCCATGCGCTCGCGGTGGACCGTGAGGGTCGCCATCATGCCGGTGAAGGCGGGCAGCAGGACCTCCAGCTGGTCGCAGGAGTCGAAGACCGGCTCCTTGTCCTCCTGGAGGTCGCGGTTGTAGGCGAGGGGAAGGGCCTTGAGCGTGGCCATCAGGCCCGTCAGGTTGCCGATCAGGCGGCCGCTCTTGCCGCGCGCCAGCTCCGCGATGTCCGGGTTCTTCTTCTGCGGCATGATCGACGAGCCGGTGGAGAACGCGTCGTGCAGGGTCACGAAGGAGAACTCCTTCGTGTTCCAGATGATGATCTCCTCGGCGATCCGGGAGAGGTTCACCCCGATCATCGCGGTGATGAAGGCGAACTCGGCGACGAAGTCACGGGAGGCCGTGCCGTCGATGGAGTTCCCGACGCTGCCGTGCTCGAAGCCGAGGTCCTTCGCGACCGCCTCCGGGTCCAGGCCCAGGGAGGAACCGGCCAGGGCGCCGGAGCCGTACGGCGAGACAGCGGTGCGCTCGTCCCACTGACGCAGCCTCTCCGCGTCCCGGGACAGGGACTGGACGTGGGCCAGGACGTGGTGGGCGAACAGCACCGGCTGGGCGTGCTGGAGGTGGGTGCGGCCGGGCATCGCCACGTCCGGGTGGGCCTCCGCCAGGCCGACCAGGGCGTCCTGGAGATCGGCGATCAGGCCGCCGATGATCCGGGCGTGGTCCCGCAGGTACATGCGGAAGAGGGTCGCGATCTGGTCGTTGCGGGAGCGGCCGGCGCGCAGCTTGCCACCGAGGTCGGGACCGACGCGCTCCAGCAGGCCCCGCTCCAGGGCGGTGTGGCAGTCCTCGTCGGCGATCGTGCCCACGAAGGAGCCGTCGGCCACGTCGGCCTCCAGCTGGTCGAGCCCGGCGAGCATGCGCTGGAGCTCGTCCTCGCTCAGGAGGCCGGCCTTGTGCAGCACGCGCGCGTGGGCACGCGAACCGGCGATGTCGTACGGCGCGAGCCGCCAGTCGAAGTGGACGGACGCGGACAGCTTCGCCAGCGCCTCGGCGGGACCGTCGGCGAAACGACCGCCCCAGAGCCGGACGTCACCGCTGTTGCTGCTCACTTGCGTTGCTCCTCACCGCTGCCGTCAACGTTATGCATGATTATGCAGAGCTCTGCATGATTCGTCAATCTGGATCGGGGCGGTGAGGAATTTGCGCTCCCTTTGAACACGGGAAACCGCTTGCCCGTACCTCTCGCCGAACGCAGGCGCCGCGTTTGTCACCGAAGACCACACCCGACCCGAGTGAGGCATCCGCATGTCCAGGGCTCTTCCGAAGTACAACAAGCGCCGCGTGGCGATCATCGGCGGCGCGGCCGCCGTGGCACTGACCGGGGCGATCGTCGCCGGTACCGCCCTCGCCGGGGAGACCTCCAAGAGCAGCACCCCCACCGCCCGCACGCTGGCCGACGTCGGCAGCATCACCTGCCCGGACGTGGCCCCCCAGCTGCCGGCGATCCCGGCCACCGCGCAGGCCGAGATCGACCGCAACCTGGCCCTGCTCCAGACCCAGATCGACGAGGCCAACAAGCGGCTCGTCGACACCGTGGGCCAGGGCGGGCCCAACTTCGTCCAGAACGCCATCCTGGGCCCGCTGGAGGACAAGCGGATCGCCACCGTCAACCGCATCGCCACCGCCATCGGCCGTACGGCCGACAAGCCGCAGGGCCTGGACGCGCTGGCCCCCTGCACCCTCAACGCCGGCGGTGCCGCCGGGGCCGGTGAGGAGGCGGGCGCGGGTGAAGAGGCCGGGGCCGGCGCGGGGGCGGAGGCCACGCCGAGCGAGGCGGCCTCGGAGGCGGCCGGCGGCGCCGAGGACACCGGGAACGCGGAAGGCGCGGGCGACGCGGGCGGGGCCGCTGCGGCAGGCGCCATCTCCTGCCCGGACGTGGCCTCGCAGCTGCCCGCGATCCCGGCCACCGCGCAGGCCGAGGTGGACCGCAACCTGGCGCTGCTGAACACGCAGCTCGCCGAGGCGAACAAGCGGCTCGTCGACACGGTCGGCCAGGGCGGACCGAACTTCGTCCAGAACGCCATCCTCGGCCCGCTGGCCGACAAGCGGAAGTCGACCATCGACCGCATCGCCATCTCCATCGGCCGTACCGCGGAGAAGCCGCAGGGTCTCGACTCCCTGGCCGCCTGCACGCTCACCAAGTGACGTGACAGGCGCTGTGGCCGCCCCGTGTGAGCGCCGGCCGGGGCGGCCACGGACGTCGTCCCGTGCGGGGACGTCCGAATTCCTTAGACAGCCGAAAGGTCTGCACCCATAATGCTTAGACATGGGAAAGACCTATGAGCGCATAGACGGCCGGCTCCGCTCCTTCATCGAGGCGCAGCCCCTCTTCTTCACCGCGACCGCTCCCCTCTCCGGCGACGGCACGGTCAACCTCTCCCCCAAGGGCCTGCGTGGCTCCTTCGCGGTTCTCGACGAACTCACCGTGGCCTACCTCGACTTCGCCGGCTCCACCGCCGAGACGGTTGCGCATCTGCGGGAGAACGGCCGGATCACCCTCATGTGGTGCGCGTTCCAGGGACCGCCGAACATCGTCCGGGTGCACGGGCGCGGTGAGCCGGTCTTCCGGGACGACCCGCGCTTCCGGGAACTGCTCTCGCACTTCCCGGACATCGACCCGAGCGCGCACGGACTGCGGGCGATCATCGTCGTGACGGCCGAACTGGTCCGGGACTCCTGCGGTTACGCGGTGCCGTACATGGCGTTCGAGGGCGAGCGCGAGCTGCACGGCAGGCGGTTCTCGCGCGAGGACGACGTGTCGCTCAGTGCGTACTTCAGCAAGAAGGAGCACATCGCCACGAGCCTGGACGGTCTGCCGGGGCTGCCGTTGCCGTTGCCGCCGTCCGCGGTCTGACTCACGCCTTGCGGAGCCGGACGGTGAAGGTCGTCGATCCCGGCCCGCTCTCCACCGCCACGCCTCCCCCGTGCGCCTCCACCACCGCCGCCACGATCGACAGGCCGAGACCGGCGCCGCCGGTCTCGGCCTTGGTGCTGCGGTCGGCGCGGGTGAACCGTTCGAAGACGCCGGGCCGGATCTCCTCGGGGATGCCGGGCCCGTCGTCGTGGACCTTCAGCAGCACTGCGGTGGCTGCGGTCTCCAGGGTCACCGTCACCTTGGTACCGGCCGGGGTGTGCAGGCGGGCGTTGGACAGCAGGTTGGCCAGGACCTGTTGGAGGCGGTGTTCGTCGCCCGTCACCGTGACCGGGTCCTCAGGGAGGTCCAGTTCCCAGCGGTGGCCGGAAGCCGTGGCCCGCGCGTCCGTGAGGGCGTCGAGGACCAGGCGGGTGAGGTCGACGCGGGCGGCCTCCAGGGGGCGGCCCGCGTCCAGACGGGCCAGCAGGAGCAGGTCGTCGACCATGGCTCCCATGCGCGTCGACTCGGCGGCGATGCGTTCCAGGGCCCGGGTGATCTCCAGCGGCAGCGGCCCGGGGTGCAGCAGGGCGAGTTCGGCGTGGCCGCGTACCGAGGCGACCGGGGTGCGCAGTTCGTGGCTGGCGTCGGCGGCGAAGCTGCGCAGCCGCTCCTCGCTGGCATGGCGTTTGGTGAGGGCGTCCTCGACGTGGCCGAGCATGCGGTTGAAGGCGCCGGCGACCCGGCCCACCTCACTGCGCGGGTCGGACTCCGGGGCACGCGGCGGGAGGGCCACCTCCCCGCTGGCCAGCGGGAGTTCGCTGACCCGGGTGGCGGTGGCGGCGACCCGGCTGAGCGGGCGCAGGGACCAGCGCACCCACAGGGCGCCCGCGACACCGGCTGCCGTGAGGGCGGCGGCGAGCACGATTCCGGCGACCAGTTCGAGGCGGTGGACGGCGGCTTCGACGGGTTCCAGGGGCAGGCCGGTGATCAGGACGTCTCCGTCCACCCCCCGGGAGGCGAGCATCCGGTAGCCGTCCAGGGCGGAGAGGTCGACGCTGTGGCCCCGGCCGTCGACGGGGACCGCGGCGAGCCGCCCGCGGTCGGCGGCGCTGAGGTCGACGTTCAGGGTGCCGTCGGAGCGGACCACCGCCGCGTTGGTGACGGTGCCGCCCACCAGCCGGGCGCCGAACGTACCCGCGGCCTGCCGGCGGGTGTCGGCGTGCTCGTCGCCGATGGGGGTCCCCCCGGTCGAGTCCTTTCGAGACTGGGGGAGGTCGTCCTTCTGCGGCTGCCCCTGGTGTTCCAGGCTGATCGCGAACCTGTTCCCTGCCTCGGTCAGCTGCTCGTCGAGCCGGTTGGTGAGGAAGCCGTTCAGCTCGACCACCGCAGCCAGCCCGACGGCGGCGCAGCTCACCGCGAGGAGCACCACGAGGCCGAGGGTGAGCCGGGCCCGCAGGGTGTGCGGCCGCAGGTCCCTCACGGCGCCACCGGCTTGATCACGTATCCCGCCCCGCGCACGGTGTGGATCATCGGCTCGCGGCCGGCGTCCACCTTCTTGCGCAGGTAGGAGATGTACAGCTCGACGACATGGGCGCGGCCGCCGAAGTCGTAGGACCACACCCGGTCGAGGATCTGCGCCTTGCTGAGCACGCGGCGCGGGTTGCGCATGAGGAAGCGCAGCAGCTCGAACTCGGTCGGGGACAGTTCGATCAGCTCGCCGCCGCGGGTGACCTCGCGGGCCTCCTCGTCCATGACCAGGTCGCCGACGGTCAGCCGGGGGCCCTCGTCGAGCTGGCGGGCCATGCCCGCGCGGCGCAGCAGTCCGCGCAGCCGGGCGACGACCTCCTCCAGGCTGAACGGCTTGGTCACGTAGTCGTCGCCGCCGGCCGTGATGCCCTTGATGCGGTCCTCGACGGTGTCCCGGGCGGTCAGGAAGAGCACGCACACGTCGGACTTCACGGTGTGCAGGTCGCGCAGCACGGCGAAGCCGTCGGTGTCGGGGAGCATCACGTCCAGGACGACGGCGTCGGGTAGCAGCTCCCGGGCCGCTGTCACCGCCGAGGCGCCGTCGCCGGCCGTGCGGATCCGCCAGCCCTCGTAGCGCAGGGCGCCGGAGAGGACCTCGGCGAGATCCGGGTCGTCGTCGACGACGAGGACGCGCAGCGGGGTGCCGTCGGGGCGGGTGAGGGCGGGGCGGCCGGAGCGGGCGGTGTTCATGTCCTCTCCAGGATCACCCCTGGCCGGGGCGGCGGCGGCCACTGGAAGCTCTGAGTTTCCTCTGAGTGCGCTCTGCGGGGTGCCCTTTCAGAGGGTCCTGAGAGGTTCCGCTCGCACAGTGGTGTCCCGGACAGGCGAAAGGACGCATCCATGACCACCGTGTACGAGCGGCGGGCCGCACCGGCCGTGGCGCCGCCCGCGCGACGCTCCCCCGCGGGTGCCGTGCTGGCCCTGCTCTGGGCCGGAGCGGCGGCCGTGATCGCCCTGTGGTGGGCGGACACCGGTTCCGTGGTCGGTACGGCTGGGTGGCTGACCGGGGCCGGGCGGATCGCGGGGCTGCTGTGCGGGTACTCCTGCGCGGTGCTGGTGGGTCTGATGGCGCGGGTTCCGCTGCTGGAGCGGCGGGTCGGGTCGGACCGGGTGGCCCGCTGGCACGCGATGGCCGGCCGCTACACCGTGTGCCTGCTGCTCGCGCACATCGGGCTGATCCTCACCGGGTACACCGCCCAGGACGGCGCCTCGCTGTGGCACGAGGCCGTCACCGTGGTCCTGGACTATCCGGAGATGCTCAAGGCGACCGCGGGCACGGTGATCCTCCTCGCGGTCGGCGTCACCTCCGCGCGCGCGGTACGCCGCCGCACCGGCCACGAGTTCTGGTACTACGTCCATCTCCTCACCTACGCGGCCGTGTTCCTCGCCTTCGGCCACCAGCTCGCTCTCGGCAACGACCTGAGCGGGAACGCCGTGGCCACGGCCGCCTGGTACGCGCTGTACCTGGGCGTGGCGGCCCTCGTGCTGTGGTTCCGGATCCTCGCGCCGGTGCGGCTGAACCTGCGGCACCGGCTGCGGGTGGAGTCGGTGCACCAGGAGGCGCGGGGCGTGTGGTCCGTCGTCGTGCACGGACGGGATCTGGATCAACTGGGCGCGCGGGCGGGGCAGTTCTTCCGCTGGCGGTTCCTGGCCCCCGGCCTGCGGTGGACGTCGACGCCGTACTCCCTGTCGGCGCCGCCCCGCCCCGACCGCATGCGGATCACCGTCAAGGCACTCGGCGACCACAGCACGGCCGTGGCGTTGCTGCGGCCCGGCACGCGCGTGTGGGCGGAGGGGCCGTACGGTTCGCTGACCGGTGACCGGCAGACCTCGTTCAAGTCACTGCTGATCGGGGGCGGGGTCGGCATCACCCCGCTGCGGGCGCTGTTCGAGACCCTGCCGGGCGAGGTCAGCCTCCTGTACCGGGCACGCACGGTCGAAGACCTCGCGCTGGGCGGGGAGTTGGAGGCCGTGGCGCGGTGGCGCGGGGCGAAGGTGCACTACCTGCTCAACGGGCCCCAGGGACAACGGCCGCGCATCACCGCGGAGTCGCTGCGAGCGGCCTTCCCCGACCTGGCCGGCCACGACGTCTACCTCTGCGGCCCGCACGGCTTCGCCCGGGAGCTGTACGAGGAGCTGCGCGCCGCGGGAGTGCCCGATGGCCGTATCCACCACGAATCCTTCGAGCTGTGAGGCCTCACACGTGCACGCGTTGAAGAAGAACCGCCCACTGCGCCGGATCGTGCTGGCGAGCGCCGCCACCGTCTCCGGCATGGTGATGCTGCTGTCGCTGAAGCCGCACGCGTCGCCGCAGGCCGCCCTGGTCCTGCCCGCGCCCTCCGGCAGTTCGAGCGCGTCCAGCGGCACCGGGTCCGCCACCACCGGGACGAGGACCGTCACCGGCGACTCGATCCAGACCCGCTGGGGGCCGGTCCAGGTCCGCATCACCCTCAAGGACGGCAAACTCACCGAGGTCACGGCGGTCACCTACCCGACGGACAACCCGCGGGACCAGGAGATCAACAGCTACGCCCTGCCCCGGCTGCGGAGCGAGGCCCTCCAGGCCCAGAGCGCGGACATCGACACGGTCTCGGGGGCGACGTACACGAGTGAGGGTTACCGCCAGTCACTCCAGTCCGCACTGGACTCCGCCGGCAGCTGAACACACCGGCGTCACGGCACGTATCCAAGGACCAAGGGACCACGCCCACCCCCCTTGCCCCCGTCCCCGGAGGAAACGTGACCACCACGCTCGCAAGCGGCCGCGCCGCCCGCCGCCAGACGATGCGCCGCATCCGCCCGCGCCGTTCCCCGGCGACCGTCCTGCTGATCGCCGTATGGGCGGGCGCGGCGGGCGTGTTGTGGCTGTGGTGGCACAACACGCCGTCCGTGGCCGACGACAACAGCAAGATCCTCAACGCGGGCCGGATCACCGGTCTGCTGGCGGGCTACCTGATGGCGCTCGTGGTGCTCCAGATGGCCCGGGTGCCCGCGCTGGAACGCCGGGTGGGCTCCGACCGGGTCGCCCGCTGGCACGCGATGACCGGCCGCTACACCCTCTGCCTGGTCGTCGCCCACGTCTTCCTGATCATGTGGGGCTACGCCCTCCAGGCCGGCAAGGGGCTCGGCGACATCGTCCAGCAGACGATGGACTCCATCAACCAGCTGCCGGACATGGGCAAGGCGGCCATCGGCACGGGTCTGCTGTTCGTCATCGGGCTGATGTCCATCGGCGGGGTGCGCCGCAGGATTCCGTACGACACCTGGTACCACGTGCACCTGCTGACGTACGCGGCGGTCTTCCTGACCTTCTGGCACCAGCTCACCACCGGCAACGACTTCGCGATCGAGCCGGTCGCCAAGACCGTCTGGTACGGGCTGTACGGCTCGGTCACCGCGCTGGTGCTCTGGTACCGGATCCTCACCCCGATCCGGCTGAACCTGCGCCACCGCATGTACGTCGAGGCCGTCGTCGAGGAGACGCCGGGCGTGGTGTCGGTACTGATCGGCGGGCGCAAGCTGCACCGGATGGGCGCCGAGGCGGGCCAGTTCTTCCGCTGGCGGTTCCTGGCGCCGGGCATGCGGTTCTCCTCCCACCCGTACTCGCTGTCCGCGGCGCCCCGACCGGGCATGTTGCGGATCACGGTCAAGGCGATCGGCGACCACAGCGAGCGGTTGCGGGAGCTGGAGCCCGGCACCAAGGTGTGGGCCGAGGGGCCGTACGGCGCCCTGACCGCCCAGCGCCGCAGCCGCGGCAAGGTGCTGCTGGTGGCCGGCGGTGTCGGGATCACGCCGATGCGGGCCCTGTTCGAGACGCTGCCGGGCGCGGCGGGTGACATCACCCTGCTGTACCGGGCCAACACCACCCAGGACCTGGCCCTGTGGGACGAGCTCTCCGCCATCGCGGACGAGCGCGGCGCCCGCCTGATGTACGCCGTCAACAGTCCGGACGGGGAGCGCCCGGACATCTCCGCGGAGTCCCTCCAGCGCAAGCTCCCCGACATCGACCAGCACGACGTGTTCATGTGCGGGCCGAACGGTTTCGCGCAGTCCGTGTACGAAGCACTGCGCGGCGCGGGTGTGCCCGCCCGCCGCATCCATCACGAGTCGTTCGAGATGTGACGACGGGAATTCAGGAGCTGTTGAAGCGATGAGGAAGTCTCACCCCGTCCGTCGAGTCGTGCTCGCGACCGCCGCCACCGTCTCCGGTGTCGTGCTGATGCTGTCGCTGAAGCCGTCCTCGGACCCGGCGTCCGCCCAGGCGGGCGGAACGATCCCGCAGCAGACGGCGGCGGCACAGGAGTCGGCCCAGGGCGGCACCGGGGCGGCCGCCGGCGGCACGTTCACCGGCGACGCGGTCCAGACCCAGTACGGTCCCGTCCAGGTCCGTATCACCGTCAGCGGCAGCAAGATCACCAAGTCCGAGGCGGTCCAGGCGCCCAAGGGTGGCACCAGCGACCAGAAGACGGCGCTGTCCGTCCCGAAGCTCAACCAGGACGTGGTCGCCAAACAGAGCCCGCAGGTCGACACGGTCTCCGGGGCGACCTACACGAGCGAGGGCTACAAGAAGTCGCTCCAGTCGGCGATCGACAAGGCGAACAAGGCCCCCGCGGCCCCGGCCCAGCCGTCGGCTCAGCCGTCGCAGTCGGCGGGCGGCAGTGCCGAGGCTGCCGCCAAGACGGTGACCGGTGCCGTGTCGCAGACCCAGTACGGCCCGGTCCAGGTCCGGATCACGGTCAGCGGCGGCAAGATCACCAAGGCTGAGGCCGTGCAGGCGCCGAAGGGCGGGACGAGCGACCAGAAGACGGCGCTGTCCGTCCCGAAGCTCAACCAGGAGGCCGTGGCCGCCGGCAGCGCGGACATCGACTCGGTCTCCGGCGCCACCTACACCAGCGAGGGCTACAAGAAGTCGCTCCAGTCGGCGCTGGACCAGGCCGGTGGCTGACACGGTGGCCGAGCCGGCGCAAGCTCCCGCCGCGGTGCGTCACGCGGAGGAGGTCATGGGGACGGTCTTCTCCTTCGACGTCCGCGGCGGGGAACCCGTTGCCGTGCAGACGGCTCTGCGAGAGGCGGTGGCCGGTCTGCACCGCGTGAACGAGGTGTTCAGCACCTACCGCGACGACAGCCAGGTCTCCCGCCTGGCCCGCGGTGAGCTGACCGTCGGCGACTGCGATCCCGAGGTCGCCGAGGTACTCGAACTCGGCGCCGAGGCCGAGCGGTTGAGCGACGGCTGGTTCAGCATGCGCTACGAGGGCCGCCTCGACCCCACCGGCATCGTCAAGGGCTGGGCGGTGGAGCGCGCGGCCCGTCGTATGGCTGAGTCGGGCGCGACGGGAGTAAGCGTCAACGGCGGCGGAGACGTACAGCTGTTGGGCGTACCGGGCCCCGAACGCCCGTGGCGCGTAGGCGTCTCGGACCCCCTGCGCCCGGGCGGTCTGGCGGCGGTGGTCTCGGCGGCGGGCGCGGCGGAGTTGGCGGTGGCGACTTCCGGTACGGCTGAGCGAGGCGCCCACATCGTCGACCCCCGCACGGGCCGCTCCGCGGTGACGGACCTGGTCGCGGTGACGGTGGTGGCACCCACCATCACCTGGGCGGACTGCTGGGCGACGGCGGCGTTCGCGATGGGGTCACGAGAGGGCCTGGCGTGGCTGGAGGCGTTGCCGGACGTGGAGGCACTGCTGATCACGGCGGGCGACGAGGTGCGATGCACGGGGGGCCTGGCAGCCAGGCTCGGGTGAGTCTTTCAGGGGCGCGGGGCTGTATCGATATGCGGCTCCGCCGCGTGGGCGCGACAAGCCCCCACCGCCCCGCACCCGACCGACAACCTCTAGTGCCCGTTCTGAGCCAACCGCAACAAATGCTCAGCCAACGCCTGACCCCCCGTAGGGTTCCGGCTGATCAGCATCAACGTGTCGTCACCGGCGATGGTCCCCAGGATGTCCTGCAGCTCGGCCTGATCAATCGCCGAGGCGAGGAACTGCGCCGCCCCCGGAGGCGTCCGCAGGACCACGAGATTCGCCGAAGCCTCCGCGGAGATCAGCAGCTCCTGGGAGAGCCGCCGCATCCGCTCCTCCTTGGCCGACTCCCCCAGCGGCGCCCGGGGGGTCCGGAAACCCCCCTCGCTCGGCACCGCGTAGATCAGGTCGCCCTCGTTGTTGCGGATCTTCACCGCGTTGAGCTCGTCGAGGTCCCGGGAGAGCGTCGCCTGGGTGACGCTCAGCCCGTCGTCGGACAGCAGCTTGGCCAACTGGCTCTGCGACCGCACCGGTTGCCGGTTGAGGATGTCCACGATCCGGCGGTGGCGCGCGGTACGCGTCTGCGGCACGGCAGGCCCCGCGACCCCGTTGTGCTCGTGATCCTGCGCATGGCTCATCGTCGTCTCATTCCCCGGATCATCCGTCTCCCTCGGCGGCACCCAGGATGCCGGGGAGAGCCTGAAGAAGCGCGTCCACTTCGTCGTCGCCGAGGTTCAGCGGCGGCATCAGCCGTACGACATCGGGGGCGGGCGCGTTCACCAGGAAACCGGCGTCCTGAGCAGCCTGCTGCACCTTCGGCGCGAGCGGCTCGGTGAGCACGATACCCAGCAGCAGGCCCGCACCCCGGACATGGGAGATCAGCGGGTGCTTCAGCGACTCGATGCCGTCCCGCACCTTCTCGCTCTGCCGCTTGACGTTCTCCAGCAGCCCGTCGTTCTCGATGGTGTCGAGCACGGCGAGCCCCGCCGCGCACGCGACCGGGTTCCCGCCGAAGGTCGTCCCGTGCTGCCCCGGCTGGAGCAGCTCCGCGGCCCGCCCGAAGGCGACGGTGGCACCGAGCGGCAGTCCGCCGCCGAGCTGCTTGGCGAGGGTGACCACGTCCGGCAGCACACCCTCGTGGGCCTGGTACTCGAACCAGTGCCCGGTACGGCCGATGCCGGTCTGCACCTCGTCGAGGACGAGCAGCGCGCCCTTGGCCGCCGTGATCGCCCGGGCGGCCTTGAGGTAGCCGACGGGCGGGACCACGACACCGTTCTCGCCCTGGATGGGCTCGATGACGACCAGCGCGGTCTCCTCGGTGACCGCGGCGGCCAGTGCCTGCGCGTCGCCGTACGGCACATGCGTCACGTCGGCGGGCAGCGGCAGGAAGGGGGTCCGCTTGGCGGGCTGGCCGGTGAGCGCGAGGGCGCCCATGGTCCGGCCGTGGAAGCCGCCCTCGGTGGCGACCATATGGGTGCGCCCGGTCAGCCGGCCGATCTTGAAGGCCGCCTCGATCGACTCTGCGCCGGAGTTGCAGAAGAAGACCTTGCCGTCCCGGCCGAACAGCTGGAGCAGCCGCTCGGCGAGGGCGACGGTCGGCTCGGCCATGAAGAAGTTGGAGATGTGGCCGAGGGACGCGATCTGCCGGCTCACGGCCTCGACGATCGCCGGGTGGGCGTGGCCGAGCGCGTTGGTGGCGATGCCACCGACGAAGTCGAGGTACTGGTTGCCCTCGCTGTCCCAGACCTTGAGGCCCTCGCCGCGCACGAGAGGGAGCCGCGGGGTGCCGTAGTTGTTCATGAGCGAGCCCTGCCAGCGCTGGGTGAGCTCCTGATTGTCGGTCATACGGCATCCCCCTCTTGCGCGTCCGGCACGACCATCGTGCCGATCCCTTCGTCGGTGAAGATCTCCAGCAGGATCGAGTGCTGGACCCGCCCGTCGATGACCCGGGCCGTGGTCACGCCGTTGCGCACGGCGTGCAGACAGCCCTCCATCTTCGGGACCATGCCGGAGCTCAACTCCGGCAGCAGCTTCTCCAGTTGGGAAGCGGTGAGGCGGCTGATCACCTCGTCACTGTGCGGCCAGTCCTCGTAGAGGCCCTCGACGTCCGTGAGGACCATGAGGGTTTCGGCGTCAAGAGCAGCAGCGAGTGCCGCAGCCGCCGTATCAGCATTGACGTTGTAGACATGTCCGTCGTCCTGGCTCCGGGCGATCGAGGAGACGACCGGGATCCGGCCGTCGGCGAGCAGTGCCTCGATCGCGCCCGTGTCGATCGCGGTGATCTCGCCCACCCGCCCGATGTCGACCAACTCGCCGTCGATCTCGGGCTGGTGCTTGGTGGCGGTGATGGTGTGCGCGTCCTCGCCGGTCAACCCGATGGCGAGCGGCCCGTGTTGGTTGAGCAGTCCGACCAGCTCGCGCTGCACCTGCCCGGCCAGCACCATCCGTACGACGTCCATGGCGTCCTCGGTGGTGACGCGCAGGCCGGCCTTGAACTCGCTGACGATGCCGTGTTTGTCGAGGGCGGCGCTGATCTGCGGGCCGCCGCCGTGCACGACGACCGGCTTGAGACCGGCGTGGTGCAGGAAGACGACGTCCTGGGCGAAGGCCTTCTTGAGGTCCTCGTCGATCATGGCGTTTCCGCCGAACTTGATGACGACGGTCTTGCCGTTGTGGCGGACCAGCCAGGGCAGCGCCTCGATGAGGATCTGGGCCTTGGGGAGCGCGGTGTGCTTACGCGTGGTGCTCATGACGAGTAGGCGCTGTTCTCGTGGACGTAGTCGGCGGTGAGGTCGTTGGTCCAGATGGTGGCGGTCTCGGAGCCGGCCGCGAGGTCGGCGACGATGTGCACCTCGCGGTAGCGCATGTCGACCTTGTCGCGGTCCTCGCCCACGCCGCCGTTCTTGCAGACCCAGACGCCGTTGATGGCGACGTTCAACTGGTCGGGCTCGAAAGCGGCTTGCGTCGTGCCGATCGCGGAGAGCACGCGGCCCCAGTTGGGGTCCTCGCCGTGGATCGCGCACTTGAGGAGGTTGTTGCGGGCGATGGAGCGGCCCACCTCGACGGCGTCGTCCTCGCTCGCGGCGCCCACCACCTCGACCTTGATGTCCTTGCTGGCGCCCTCGGCGTCCCGGATGAGCTGCTGGCCGAGGTCGTCGCAGACCTGCCGTACGGCCTCCGCGAACTCCTCGTAGGCGGGGGTGACTTCGGAGGCGCCGGAGGCGAGCAGGAGCACGGTGTCGTTGGTGGACATGCAGCCGTCGGAGTCCACGCGGTCGAAGGTGGTCCGGGTGGCGGCCCGCAGGGCCCTGTCCAGGACCTCGCTCTCCAGATCCGCGTCGGTGGTGAGGACGACCAGCATGGTGGCGAGACCGGGGGCGAGCATGCCCGCGCCCTTGGCCATGCCGCCCACGGTCCAGCCGTCCTTGGTGACGACGGACGTCTTGTGGACGGTGTCGGTGGTCTTGATGGCGATGGCGGCCTTCTCGCCCCCGTGCTCGGAGAGTTGGGCGGCCGCGGTCTCGACTCCGGGCAGGAGCTTGTCCATCGGGAGCAGCAGGCCGATGAGTCCGGTGGAGGCGACGGCGACCTCACCCGCGCCGATCTCCAGGACCTCGGCCACCTTCTCGGCGGTCGCGTGCGCGTCCTGGAAGCCCTTCGGTCCCGTACAGGCGTTGGCGCCACCGGAGTTCAGCACGACGGCGGTCAGTTCACCGCTCTTCAGGACCTGCTCGGACCACAGGACGGGCGCGGCCTTCACGCGGTTGGAGGTGAAGACACCGGCGGCGGCGCGGCGGGGCCCAGTGTTGACCACGAGGGCCAGGTCCGGGTTGCCGTTCTCCTTGATTCCGGCGGCGATGCCCGCCGCCTGGAATCCCTTGGCTGCCGTGACGCTCACGGTGCGACTCCGATCGTGGAAAGACCCAGCTCCTCGGGGAGACCGAGGGCGATGTTCATGCTCTGGACGGCACCACCGGCGGTGCCCTTGGCCAGGTTGTCGATGACGCTGATCGCGATGATGCGGCCCGCGGCCTCGTCGAGGGCGACCTGCACCTGAACGCCGTTCGAACCGTAGACGGACGCCGTGGCGGGCCACTGGCCCTCGGGCAGCAGGTGGACGAAGGGTTCGTCGGCGAGGGCCTTCTCGTAGGCGGCGCGCACGGACTCGGCGGTGACGCCGGGCTTCGCCTTGGCGCTGCACGTGGCGAGGATGCCGCGGGGCATCGGCGCGAGGGTCGGCGTGAAGGAGACACTCACCTTCGAACCGGCCACCCCGCTGAGGTTCTGGACGATCTCCGGCGTGTGCCGGTGCCCGCCGCCGACGCCGTACGGCGACATGGAGCCCATGACCTCGCTGCCCAGCAGGTTCGGCTTGGGCGCCTTGCCCGCGCCGGAGGTGCCGGAGGCGGCGACGATCACGGCCTCGTCCTCGGCGAGGCCCGCGGTGTAGGCCGGGAAGAGGGCGAGCGTGACGGCGGTCGGGTAGCAGCCGGGCACCGCGATGCGCTTGGTTCCCTCCAGCGCGGCGCGGGCACCGGGCAGCTCGGGAAGGCCGTAGGGCCAGGTGCCGGCGTGCGCGGAGCCGTAGAACTTCTCCCAGTCGGCCGCGTCCTTCAGCCGGAAGTCGGCGCCCATGTCGACGACGAGGACGTCGGGACCGAGCTGCTCGGCGACGGCGGCGGACTGTCCGTGCGGCAGGGCGAGGAAGACGACGTCATGTCCGGCGAGGACGTCGGCCGTGGTTTCCTGCAGGACCCGGTCGGCCAGCGGCAGCAGGTGGGGCTGGAGTGCGCCGAGCTTCTGCCCGGCGTTGGAGTTGCCGGTCAGCGCGCCGACCTCGACCTCGGGGTGCGCCAGGAGCAGTCGCAGGACCTCACCGCCCGCGTATCCGCTCGCTCCGGCCACTGCCGCCCGTACCGCCATGTCATCCTCCTCCTGGATGGCATGACTATACGTTTCGCTGCACGTTTATGCAAGAACGCTCCGTTGCGCCGCGACCTCACTCACCCCGGGTAGCGGTGTGCCGCCGCGCGCAGGAAGAGGTACACGCTGACGAGCGTGAGCACCATGCTCGGCGGCAGGAGTATCGAGTCCCAGAGCAGCCGATGGGTCGAGGGGATGCCGGAGAGCGCCCCGATACCCATCCCGGCGCTCAGGAGCAGAACGGGCAGCGCCGTTCTCGGCGGACGGCCCTTCCAAGGGCCGACTCGCGCGAGGGAGAGCCCGCTGAGGACGATACCGACCGCGGCGACAGCGAACAGGGAGACGTGACTGGCGTCGAGTCCATGACCACTCATGTCCAAGAGATACAGGCGACGATTCCACGCTTCCACAGCCGTTTCACCAAATGACCGCCAAGCTCACCGATGCAAGCGCCGCGTCACCGTGGGTGTCCCGTGTCCCTTCGTCGGCGCACCGCGCTGAAGGCGCCGAGGGCGACGAGGGCGACGAGAGAGACGAGCGCGCCGCCGCCGACCGCCGTCCCCAGGCGCAGGCCGGGCGGACGGAAGACGCAGGTGACACCCGTCGAGCTGCCGTCGAGCGGTACGGCGATCAGTCCGTGGTACTCCCTCGCGGGTACGGCGGCCGCGGCGCCGGAGGCGCAGCGCCAGCCGGCGATCCGGGGTGCGGCCACGACGGCGACGCCCTGGCTGCCGGCCGGGAGCTCGGCCCGGATCGTGCCGCCGGAGCCGGAGACGGTGACCTTGGTGGCGCCGGTGGCCTCGAGCTGTCGTACGGCGGCCCGCAGGCGTCCGGTGTCCAGGCAGCCGACCGCCTGGTCCGGCACGACGCCCAGCCGGTTCGCGGACAGCTCGATCGTCAGGCGCCCGGAGTCCGGGACCGTGCCGAGCCGCTCCATGGCGGCGATCTTGGTGAGGGGGCGGAAGTCGGCCCGGAACCGTCCCGTCAGGCCGTGGGCGGAGGGACCATCGAGCCGTGCGGTGCCCGCGAAATACGGCGCCCAGAGGTAGACCTCGCCGCCCGCCCGGCACTGTGCGGTGATCGTCGCCTTTCCTCCCACCCGCACGCCTTGCCGCTGGTCGGTGCTGCGGTCCGCGCGCTTCCCGGCGCTGTTGAGGACCGTGATGCGGGGCAGGGTGTAGACGCGTGCTCCCAGCAGCAGCTCCTGGTTGCGGTACGGCGACGGCCCGAAGGAACCGGTCGCGGCGGACGGCCGGACCGTCACCAGGGGCGGGACGTCCTCGCGGGTCACGGTGACCCCGCTGCCGTCCTGCGGGAACCAGTTCTGGTGCGGGTCCGGCGGGGAGTGCACCCGGGCGCCCACGGAGAAGATGGCGTCCGTGACCGCGTTGTCCAGACTCTGCAGGCTGCGGCCGCCCGAGGTCCAGCCACCGCCCAGGGCGGTGAGCGTGCTGCTGAGCACGGCCGAGGTGTGGCTGCTGTAGTACTGGCCGCCCTGCCCGCCGACCTCCAGCGGGTCGTTGCCGACGGTCGGTTCCCGGCCCGGGTCGGTGCGGTAGCGGGGCCAGCCGTCGGCCTGGGCGATCGCGTCCGCCTGGTCCTGCTGCCGGTCGCCCCAGGGGGCGTAGTCGTCCATGTGCCCGAACCGCATCCGGGTGGCCACGGCGTCGGTGGCGGTGGCCTCGCCCAGCTGCGCCCCGACGAGCAGTACGGCGGCGAGCGCGGCCGGGGCCATGCGCAGTACGGGGCGCTCACGGCCGAGCAGGACCAGCCCGAGCAGTGCGCCCAGGGCCGCCGTCAGGAACACCGGCCACGCGAAGGAGCGGACCAGCTGACTGCCGCTCGCGACGACCGCGATCAGCGCGAGCAGCCCGCCCCCGGCGCCCAGCGCACGCCGGTCGAGGGGGCCGTACGACAGCGTGTGCCAGGCCGCGACGACCAGCAGGGCGCACACCACGAAGGTCTGGCGGTAGGAACTGCCCTGCGGCTCGGCGAAGGCGTGCCACATCAGATGGGTCGGGCCCCACTGCATCGACAGGGTCACGACGAGCACGAGCAGCGTCCACCCGGCACGCACCCGGCGGGGAGCCCCCCGGTGGAAGGGCAGGGCGAGGGCGAGCAGCAGTGCCGTGGTGCCGACGAACAGCGCCGGCGAGCCGAAGCTGTACGTCGTCGGCAGCAGCCGGGCCAGCAGGTCCTCCGTGCCGACCGGCGCGAACCGCGTGAACCGGCCCTCGGAGGCGTGCGCGCTGCCGAAGTACACGACCGTCACCAGGGGCGCGGCGAGGCCCATGCCGAGCGCGAAGGTCACCACGGCCCGGCCCGCCGCCGTGAGCCTGCGGCGGCGCGGCAGGTCGGCCAGCCACAGCCGCAGCAGGAACACGAGAGCGGCGGCGAGGGTGGCCATGTAGGCGGTGTAGAAGTTGGCGATCCAGGCGGCCGTCACCACCAGCACCCCGAGGAGCGGGCGCCGGCCGCTCAGGATCCACTCGCCGACCAGGCACAGCAGGGGCAGGGCTATCAGTCCGTCGAGCCACATGAGGTTGTACGAGGCGGTCGCCACGGTCCAGCCGCACAGGGCGTACGACGCGCCCAGCAGGCCCGCCGCCCACCAGCGCCCCGGGCGCAGGCTCAGCAGCAGCCAGGCCATGGCGGCACCGGCGCACGCGATCTTCAGCACGGTGATCACGTACACCGCGAGATCGATCTCGTCGCGCGGGAAGACCGCCACGAGCAGCGCGAACGGGCTGGTGAGATAGGTGCCGAGGTCGGGCAGGAAGCTGGTGCCGAATCCCGACTGCCAGTTGACGAGGAGGCCGCCGGTGCCCTGTCCGTGCAGCAGGTCCCACAGGTGTGCGTGGAACGGGACGTACTGGTTCCCCAGGTCGTTGACGTTCCGGGTGCGCGGCCCGAAGGGGTAGCTGCGGGCGACGGCGTCGGCCGCGCAGAGCACGACCACGGTGATCGCCGCCGCCAGCAGCGCGGCCTGCCCCGGCCCGGCCGACGGGCCCGGTGCGGGCAGCGGCGGCCGCTCCCCGATGAGGTCGTCCGCGGTCTTCGGTTCGGGCGGGACGGTCGGTCGCACGCCCTGTCCACTGGTCAATTCAGGCCCCCGGTCCGGGGCCTTCACCCCAGCGCGTTGTTTCTGCGCCGAATTAGACGGGGGGCGAATCCGGTTGGTTGTGCGATTGCCGATGGCGGCGGAGTGAACACCGCACCACCCGAAAGCCAACGGAAAGTGCGGCCCGGCCGGTTGCGGCGGATCCCCCCGGGGCCATGGCGAGCGGGGGCTGCTGCCCGTCGGACAGCAGCCCACCGACCCGTGGCTACCTCTGCCTGATCCTCAGGAAGGTGACCGAGTTCGCCGGGAAGGTGTACGAGAACTTCCCGGCGACCCCGTCGAAGGTGGACGCCACCGGGGCGACCGCGGTCGACGTCTCGCTGTTCACGGCGTCGGGCGCGGCCGCCAGGGTGGTCACCCGGGCCTTGGACGCGACCTTGGCGCCGCCCAGGTCGACAGCCGTACGGGCCGCCGAGTTCTGGGCGTTGACGACCTTGACGATCAGGTCACCGGTCTTCTGGTCCTTGGTGACCACCTGACGGAACGGCTCGGCCGGCTTGTCGTCGGTGAAGCTGCCCCACTCCTGCCCGTCGAGGTAGAGGGTCACCTGGCGGCCGCGCACCTTGACGTCGATGTCGTAGGTACGGCCGGTCTCGACCGACCCGGCCTTGGAGACCAGCGTCGACTTGCCGCCGTCCACGGCCTGTTCGACGGCGGACTGGGTGTTGTTCCAGCCGCCGATGTTCCACCAGTAGTAGTTGCCGGTGTCCTTGACGCCGAAGGCGACGAGGAAGCCCTCCTTGCCCGCCTTCTTGGTGGCCTTCACCTTCAGGTCGTAGTCGTGCCAGGACGGGTCGCCGGCCGAGACCAGGGTGTTCTCGGCGTTCACGTCCGTCTGCACGTACTGCCCGTCCTGGACGCTCCAGCTGCCGCCGCCGCTGTGGGTCCACTGCGAGGCGTCGCCGCTGAAGTCGTCGGTGAGCAGGGTGGTCCCGTCGGCGCCGGTGACCTTCACATCGTCGTACGACGCCGTCGTCGCCCAGGTCGAGAGGCCCACAGCGCCGGTGATCGGGGCGAGCAGCGAGGGTGTGCCGGTGGCCGTGGAGGGCACCACGCGGTCGCCGACGTTGTTCATGAAGAGCTTCTGGACCTCGTAGTTGGCGGAGTTCCAGGAGGCGTGGTTGTTGAACCAGACCAGGTCCGGGCGCCACTGGACGTAGTCCTCGTTGGCGAACAGCGGGGCGTAGGAGGCGAGTTTGACGACGTCGGCGTTGCGCTCCAGGCCGGTCATGAACGCGGCCTCGGTGAGGCCGTTCTTGAAGGTGTTGCCCTGGGAGGCGTACTCGCCGAGGAAGACCTTCGGGCCGCCGCGGTCGTAGGAGTCGTAGCGGTCGTTGTTCTGGAGGAACCACTGCGGGCTGTTGTAGTAGTGCTCGTCGACCATGTCGACCTTGGCGTCCTTGTTGAGCTGCCAGGCCGTGTCGAAGGTCGTACCGGAGTCGTCCGGGCCGGAGTTGGAGATCACCTGGATGTCCGGGTACTTCGCCTCGATGGCCGCGCGGAACTCCTTGAACCGGGCGAAGAACTCGTTCGGCAGGTTCTCCTCGTTGCCGACCTCGATGTGGGTGAGGTGGAAGGGCTTCGGGTGGCCCATCCGGGCGCGCACCTTGCCCCATGTGGAGCTCGCCGGGCCGTTGGCGAACTCGATGAGGTCGAGGGTGTCCTGGATGTGCCGCTTGAGCAGTGCCTCGTCGACGACGGCCTTGTTCTGGCCGCAGCCGGTCACCAGGGCGGGGACGACGGGCAGCGGCATGGCGCCGATGTCCTCGGAGAGGCGGAAGTACTCGTAGTAGCCGAGGCCGTAACTCTGGTTGTAGCCCCAGAAGTTGGAGTTGGTCGCACGCTGCTCGACCGGGCCGACGGTGTCCTTCCACTGGTACGCGCGCTTGCGCTGCCAGCCGGAGCTCTCGCTGTAGTCCTCCATGGAGCCCGTGTTCACCAGGCAGCCGCCCGGGAAGCGTACGAAGCCCGGGTGCAGGGCGGCGATCTTCTCGGCGAGGTCCTTGCGCAGTCCGTTGGGTTCACCGCGGTAGGTGTCGCGCGGGAAGAGGGACACCATGTCGAGGGCGGCCGCGGCCGAGGAGGCCACGGTGAGGCGGCCGTTGCTGCTGGTCCGGGTGGCCGTGAAGGTGGCCTTGTACCGGGCCCAGCCGTTCTTCGTCACGGTCACCTTGCGGGCGGTGGCGAGCATGCCGTCGGTGTCCTGCAACGAGACCGTGAGAGCCGTACCGGCGTCCGCGCGGGCCCAGACCGAGAAGTCGTACTTCTTGCCCTCCTCGACATGGATGCCGGTGTTGTATCCGGCGTTCGTGACGGACGAACCGGCGCCCAGCAAGAGGTAGTTGCGGTTGCGGGCGTTGAGTCGTCCGTCGTCGTTCACGACCTGGGCGGTGCCGTCGACCGTCCATGAGGTCAGCGGGGTGTACGAGGAGTTGTCGGCGGTGGAGTACTCGAAGGACCGGTTCTGGACGAGCTCGGCGTACAGACCGCCGTCGGCGGCCCGGTTGATGTCCTCGAAGAAGACGCCGTACATCGTGTCGTCGATCTTCGCGCCCTTGGCGGCCGGGTCGACGGTGATCGCGTAGTCGGTGACGTCCTCGGCATGGGCGGGGGCGGGGACCAGACCGGCGGCCACCAGGAAGGCGGTGGCGCTGAGACCGAGTCTCCAGCGGGTGCGTGACATGGATACTCCGCGGCTCTCTGTCGAAGGTGACGTTCGAAATATCAAACGATGATCAGCACTTCGAACGGCAAGATAGGGAGGGTGATCCGGAGCGTCAACGGGTCGCGCGGTTTCGAAAGTGTCGGAAGGGAGGGGCCGATGGACGAGTTCTGGCCAGTGACGGACGTGCTGAGCCATCTGGCCGGGAGTTGGCGGACCGAGCGCACCGTGCGGGATCTGGCGAGCGGGGACGAGGGGCGGTTCTCCGGTACGACCGCTTTCAGCCGACTGGAGGGTGGCGGACTGCTGTCCCGGGAGTCGGGCATCTTCGTCTGGCACGGCGCCCCACGCCACGCGGAACGGACCCTGCGCTTCCTTCCGGGCGGCACACCGGGCACGGCGGACGTCCACTTCTCTGACGGGCGCCCCTTCCACGACCTGGACCTCACCTCCGGCCACCACGTCACCGACCACCCCTGCGCGGCGGACCTCTACCGCGGCGAGTTCACCGTCCTGGATGCGGACCACTGGCGCACGGTGTGGCGGGTCGGCGGCCCGGCGAAGCACCTGGTGCTGACGACCGGCTACACACGCGAGACGACCGGCTCCTGACCACGTAGGACCACCGGTACGAGACGGCCGGCGCCCCAGCGCCGAGCCCCGGCGGCCACTCGCACGAGACGTCCGGAATCGCACGGCGCGACGCCTCCGGCAGCATCAGTACGACAGCCGGCACCCCACCGGGCCAAGCCCCGACTGCCACGCCCCCCAAACCGGCCGACGGCTCGCCCGAGAAGCCGTCGGCTAGGCCCGTGCGGGCTGCGTCGGTACGCCCTCGAAACGCAGGCTCCACCGGCCCGCCCGGCCGGTCACCGTGGTCGCCGACAGGGGACGTACGTCGAGGTTCCAGTAGGTCGACGGCGGCGCCTTCAGCGTGTACACGAGCGCGGCCCGGACCACGGCGGGCTCCGCGACGGCGACGACCCGGCCGCCGTCCTCCACCGGCCGGGTGTCGAGCCACTCACCCACCCGCGAGATGAAGGTCAGCAGTGACTCGCCGCCGTGCGGGGTCGCCCGCGGGTCGGCGAGCCAGGCGTCCACGGACTCCGGCTCGCGGGCCATCGCCTCGCCGAGGGTCAGCCCGCGCCAGCGCCCCATGTCACAGTCGCGCAGAGCGAGTTGGACCAGCGGGGAGTAGCCGAGGGCGTCCCCGGTGGCGCGGCTGCGGGGCGTGGGCGAGCAGTACCTCAGCTCGGCCGCCGCGAGCGGCAGCAGATCGTGCGCCACGCCCAGCACCTCGTCCCAGCCGGCCTGGTCCAGCGGACGGTCGTCCTCGAACCGCTCGGCGAGCAGCGAGGAGCTGCGCGCGGCGGCGACGAACGTGACCCGAAGTTGCATGCGGCGATCGTGAGCCGCGAAAGTGCGCAGGTCAAGAGGTGTTACCGAGGGTGCCCCGAGGCTCACTGCCCGAAGACGAGCGCCATCCACTGATCCGGTTTGGCCAGCGGCGCGAACCCGAGCTTCTCGTACACCCCGTGGGCGTCGTGGGTGGCGAGCAGAATGCGTCTGAGGCCGTAGGGCCGCAGGTGTTCGCGCACGGCCCCGACCAACGCCGTGCCGATCCCCTCGCCCCGCGCCGACCGGTCCACGTACACATCACACAGCCAGGCGAAACTGGCCAGGTCGGTGACCACCCGGGCATAGGCGACCTGATCCCCTGATTCCACCGCGTACACGCCGAAGTTGAGCGATCCGGCGATGGCCCGGTCCTGCTTCTCCCGCGGCCGCCCGACGGCCCAGTACGCGTCGGTCGACAGCCAGTGGTGCACCCGCCCGGCGTCGATGCGGTCGGGGTCGGTGGAGATCTCGTAGCCCTCGGCGAGGGGTGGCGTGTCGGTCATGCCGCGAGATTCCCAGGCCGCGAACGGCGGCGTCGAGCGGTTTTCCCGAGGGGAGTTGTCAGTCCCGGGTGCGATGCTGCGTGCATGACGGGGATGACGACCGCCACGGACTACGCGTGGCTGAAGGAGCGGTACCAGTTGCTGATGGAGGCGTACTGCCTCACGCTGGTCCGGGACATCACACCCGAGGGCCTGCTCGGGGAGCTGGGTGCCGACGGACGCGGCCGGATCGTCGGGGTGGACGGACTGGGCGGACCGTCGTACGAGTTCTCCGGCCCCTCCCGGCTGTTCGTCGGGGCCACGGCCGTGGCGGACTGGACTCTGATGGTCGAGTTCAACGGGTATCTCGGCATCACCGACAAGGCGATGCTGCCCGTCTCGCGCGGCCGCAGGGTGGTCTCGCACTTCCTCAACGTCAACGCGGTGGACCGCTTCTGCTGGTACGAGGACGGCGATCTGCGCCTGCACTTCGAACCGCTCTTCGCCGACGCGCGCTACGGGAGCCGTCCCGACGAACTCCTCGCCGAGATGCGGGAGTCCGGGTTCGACCTCGCCGAGCGCGACGAGGACGGCGACCACGACGCCTACTACTCGATCCTGACCGGCGCCTCCTTCGCCCTCGCCCACCGCCTGACCGGCATACGTCTGACGCCTGAGCTCTTCGCCACCGCCGAGTTCCGGTGCGGGGTGGCGTCGGTGCCGCGCGGCTAGAGCACCTCCTCGCAGGCCGTACGCAGCCGTCGTACGCCCTCTTGGATCTCTTGCGGGCCCGCCACCGCCGCGAAGCTCAACCGCAGGTGTCCCGCCGGGGGTTCCGCACTGAAGTACGGGCGGCCAGGGGTGATCGCCACGCCCGCGCGCAGGGCCGCGGCGGTCAGGGCGGTCTCGTCCGTACCGTCGGGGAGGCGGGGCCAGAGGTGGTAGCCGCCCGACGGGATGTGCGCGAGGGCGAGTTCGGGGAGGTGGAGGCGGAGGGCGGCGGTCATGGTGTCCCGGCGGGTCTTCAGCTCCGTCGAGATCGTGCGCAGATGGCGGGGCCAGGCCGGCGAACCGACCAGTTCCAGGGCCGCCTCCTGGAGGGGGCGGGGGACGAAGAAGGTGTCGACGATCTGGATCGCGCGCAGGCGCTCCAGTACCGGGCCGCGGGCGGCGAGCGCGCTCACCCGGAAGCTGGGCGAGGTCGCCTTGGTCAGCGAGCTCACATGGACGACGACTCCGTCGGGGTCGTCGGCGGCCAGCGGACGCGGCAGCGGGCCGGCGTCCTCGTGCACGAGTCGTCGTACGAAGTCGTCCTCAACGACGAACGCACCGGCCTCGCGGACGATCCGCAGCACCTCGCCCCGGCGTTCGGGGGCCAGCACCGCGCCGGTCGGGTTCTGGAACAACGGCTGGCAGACGAAGACCCGCGCGCCGGTCGCCCGGAACGCGTCGGCGAGCAGAGCGGGCTTCACGCCCTCCGCGTCCACCGGGACGGGCACGGGGCGAAGGCCCGCGGAGCGTGCGATCGCCAGCATGCCGGGATAGGTGGGCGACTCGACGAGCACGGGTGCGCCGGGCGGGGCCAGCGCGCGCAGCGCGGTCGTCAGCGCCGACTGGCCGCCCGCGGTGATCAGCACCTCCGCGGCCGTGACCGGGCCGCCGATGCTCCGCGCGAACCACTCGCGCAGTTCCGGCAGCCCCTCCGTCGGCGGCCGCCCCCAGGCTCCGGGGCGGCGGCCCGCCCGGGCCAGGGCCGCGGACATCGCGCGCTCCGGCTGGAGCGAGGGGTGCAGATAGCCGCCGTTGAACTCGACCACCCCGGGCGGCGGGGCGGCCAGCGAGACCAGGACGCCGGACGCGTCCACCGAACGCGGTACGAGATCGGCGGCGCCGTCCGCGCTCAGTGCGACCTCCTGCCAGGAGGTGTCCCCGGCCGCGGCGGCGGTGGGGCGCGCCGGTGCGCGGTAGGCACCGGCGCCGGGGCGGGTGACCACCAGCCCCTCGGCGGCGAGCTGGGCGAGGGCACGGGAGACGGTCACCGGGCTGACCCGGAACCGCTCGACGAGAGCCCTGCTCGACGGGAGCTTTCCACCGACAGAGTAGCGGTCGAGCTCTCGCCGTAGCTGTTCCGCCAGGTCGGTGACGCTGCTACGCTCTTGCATGAGAGTACAGAGTAGCGCTACCGCACCGACTGGGATAGCGGTTCCCGCCCCGACGCAGACCTTCGGCACGGTCCAGGCCGCCCTCGGCGTCGCTGCCTTCTCCCTCACCTTCCCCGCCACCGCGTGGGGTCTTGAGGGCTTCGGGCCCTGGTCCCTCGTCGCCGTGCGCAGCGTCCTCGCGGCCCTCGTCGCGGGCGGGTGTCTCCTGGCGCTGCGTGTCCCGATGCCCAGCCGTCGTGACCGGCCGGGGCTCGCGGTCGTCGCCGGCGGGGTGGTGGTCGGCTTCCCGCTGCTCACCACGCTCGCCCTGCGGACGTCGACCACCGCGCACGCCGCGGTCGTGGTGGGTCTGCTCCCCCTGACGACCGCGCTGCTGTCCGCCCTGCGCATGGGCACCCGCCCCTCGCGCACCTTCTGGACCGCGGCCCTCGCCGGCGCCGCCGCGGTGGTCGCCTTCACCGTGCAGCAGAGCGGCGGCGCCCTGACCACCGCCGACCTGTATCTCTTCGCCGCGCTGCTGGTGTGCGCGGCCGGTTACACCGAGGGCGGCCGGCTGGCCCGGGTCATGCCCGGCTGGCAGGTCATCGCCTGGGCGCTGGTGCTGTGCCTGCCGGTGGGCGTGCCCGCGGCTGCTCTCGCGCTGTCGTACGAGCCCGTGCACCTCACCGCGCACAGCGTCGCCGGACTGCTCTGGGTGGCGGCGGGCTCGCAGTTCCTCGGGCTGGTCGTCTGGTACCGGGGCATGGCGGCGATCGGGATCCCCAAGGCCAGCCAGTTGCAGTTGGCCCAGCCCCTGCTCACACTGGTGTGGTCGGTGCTGCTGCTCGGCGAGCACCTGACGGTGGCCGCCCCGCTGACGGCCGCGGCGGTGCTCGTGTGCATCGCGGTCACCCAGCGGGCGCGGGGCTGAGCGGCGCGTACGCGTCGGCTCCCAGTGCGCCCCCGCGCCGTAAAATCAGGCCACGGACCGCTCACTTGGTGAGGAGGCACCGCTGATGCTTGCAACCGTGGGCGACCAGCTTGTCCAGCACGGCAGGGTGGTCGGACAGCAGGACAAGGTAGGCGAGATCGTCGAAGTAATGGGTCAGGCAGGCAATCCCCCGTACCGCGTCCGCTTCGAGGACGGGCACGAGGGCGTGTGCTCACCCGGCCCCGACACCGAGATCAGGCACCGGTTCCAGCAGACCGGCCGGTGACCCGGCGCGGGGGAGCCGCCGGCTTGCGGTAGTGGTCGGCGACCACTCGCGCCATCGCCCCGACCGGGTCGGAGGTGACCTCCTTCGCGGCGAAGAAGACATGCCCGCGCACCTGTGCGTACTCGCGCGCGAGCGTGAGATGCCGGGACAGCTCGGCGGGGTCCTGCCAGGCCGCGGGCTGCGCCGGGTCCCCCGCCTTGTAGAGCGCCTCGCCCAGGTACAGCCTGGTCCTGCTGCCCTGCGCCTGTTCCGCCCACCAGGGCACGAGTTCGGCGTAGTCGGCGGCCGGGAAGCCGATGTTCCAGTAGAGCTGCGGCACGAGGTAATCGATCCAGCCCTCACGCACCCACTTGCGGGTGTCCGCGAAGTTGTCGTCGTACGACTGCACACCCGCGCGGGTGTCCGAGCCGAGCGGGTCGGTGGCCGCGTTGCGCCACACCCCGAAGGGGCTGATGCCGAACTGCGCCGTGGGCCGGATCCGCTTGATGCGGGCCGCGGTCTTCAGGACCAGCTTGTCGATGTTGTCCCGCCGCCAGTCGGCCCGGCTGGAGAAGGCGCCGCCGTACGCGTCGTAGGCCGCGTCGTCGTCGAAGGTCTGGCCGGCCACCGGGTACGGGTAGAAGTAGTCGTCGAAGTGGACCGCGTCCACGGGGTACTTGCGCACCGCGTCGAGGATCGCGTCCTGGACGAAGGCGCGGACCTCGGGCAGTCCTGGGTTGTAGTAGAGCTTCCCGCCGTACGGCACCACCCAGTCCGGGTGCTTGCGGGCGGGGTGGGAGGCCACCAGCTTCGTCAGGTCGGCGTGGTTGGCGACGCGGTACGGGTTGAACCAGGCGTGCAGTTGCAGGCCCCGCCGGTGCGCCTCGGTGACGGCGGTGCCGAGCGGGTCCCAGCCCGGGTTCTCGCCCTGCGTCCCGGTGAGGTACTGCGACCAGGGTTCGTACGTCGAGGGCCACAGGGCGTCGGCGGTGGGCCGCACCTGGAACATCACCGCGTTCAGGCGGTCCGCCGCCGCCCGGTCGAGGTGGGCGATCAGTTCCGCACGCTGCTGTGCGGCGGTCAACCCCGGCTTCGACGGCCAGTCCCGGTTGGACACGGTGGCGAGCCACACCCCCCGCATCTCGGTCGCCGCCCGCCTCTTGTGGCCCGGCGCGGCGGCCGCTCCCGAGGCCGTCGTCAGGGTGGACAGCGCGGCCAGCGCGAAGGCCCGGCGTGACAGACGTCCCATGTGCACACTCCCCCAACAGCATGGATCCGCTCGGTCACGGATCGTCTCCGCGCCCCAGAATGCCCGAACGATGCCGGACCCAGACGATCGATCATCGATACTTGGGAGTAACGTGCTCGAACGGAGCAGGATCCGGCCACGGCCGGCCTGCCCCCAGGTGAAGATCAGCGAAAGGGACGAAGTGACGGACTTCCCGGCCGGAGACATCGCGCGCGTAGGAGTGGTGGGCTGCGGCCAGATGGGGGCGGGCATCGCCGAGGTGTGCGCCCGCGCCGGTCTGGACGTGAGGGTCGCCGAGACCACCGGCGAGGCCCTGGAGATCGGCCGCACCCGGCTGTTCAACTCCCTGACCAAGGCCGCCGAACGCGGCAAGATCTCGGCGGACGAGCTGGCGGCGACGCAGGCCCGGCTGAGTTTCACCACTGATCTCGGCGAGTTCTCGGACCGCGATCTGGTCATCGAGGCCGTCGTGGAGAACGAGCAGGTCAAGACCGAGATCTTCCAGGTGCTGGATCAGGTGGTGACCCGCCCGGACGCGATTCTGGCCTCCAACACCTCCTCCATCCCGCTGGTGAGGCTGGCGGTCGCCACCTCGCGGCCCGACCAGGTCGTCGGCATCCACTTCTTCAACCCGGCCCCGGTGCAGAAGCTCGTCGAGCTGATCCCGGCGCTCACGACCTCCGAGGGCACGCTGGCCCGCGCCCAGCAGTTCGCCGAGAAGCTGCTCGGCAAGCACGCGATCCGCGCCCAGGACCGCTCCGGCTTCGTGGTCAACGCGCTGCTGATCCCGTATCTGCTGTCCGCGATCCGGATGTTCGAGTCGGGCATCGCCAGCCGCGAGGACATCGACAACGGCATGGAGCTCGGCTGCGCCCACCCGATGGGCCCGCTGAAGCTGTCCGACCTGATCGGCCTGGACACCGTCGCCTCGGTCGCGTTCTCGATGTACGAGGAGTACAAGGAGCCACTGTACGCCGCTCCCCCGCTGCTCCAGCGCATGGTCGACGCGGGTCGGCTCGGCCGGAAGACCGGCTCGGGGTTCTACACCTACGGCTGACCCGCACCCTGTCCGTTCCAGGGTGCTGCTTACACAGTGCGACGAACGCGGGCCCGGCACTCCTCGGAGCGCCGGGCCCGCGTCATTCACACACCGTGTGCGCGCCGGGCCCGCATATGCCCGTCGCACACTCTCCCCCTGCGTCCACCAGGCGAGTTGACTCTTCATGCGCATGCAAGGGATGTGACGACTACGGAAAGGAGCGGACCCGTGACCGCCGACCCGGAGCATCCCGTGGTCCATGGAGAACTCGCAGAGTTACGGCGCCGCCTCGATGTCGCGTACGCACGCGTCGAGGGCGGACTCGCTCTGCTCAGTCATCGCACGGAACAGACGGACAAGGAGATCGACGATCTGAGCGCACGGATCATCGCCCTTGAGCACGCCCGCTGGCCGCTTCCCGCGGTCGCGGCGATCACCGCCGTGGGCGCGCTCGTCGTGGCGATCTGGCAGGCCCTCGGCCACTGAGGCTTCGGGGCACTCGGGTGGGGGATCAGGGCGAGGGCCGGTCCGGCGGATCAGGCCGGCCGAAGGAAACAGTCCGCCGGACAGGCCCTAGGCGTCCTGACCGAGCCTCAGATGGTGCAACAGCAGTAACGCGGCCGCCATGTTGGCGGCCGGGACCTCCCCACGGGCGACCATGTCGGGAACGAGCTTCAGGGGAACCCACTCCCGGCGGTCCGACTCGAAGTCGTCCACGGGGTGCCCGATGTACTCGCCCTCGTCGGCCCAGTAGATGTGGTGCTTGGCGTCGGTGAGCCCGTTGGAGGGTTCCACGCTCATGAGGTGCCGGAGCCGTCCCGGCCGCCAGCCGGTCTCTTCCTCGAGTTCCCTGGCGGCCGCGACGGCGACGTCCTCGCCGTCCTCGACCACACCCGCGGCGAGTTCCCAGCCCCAGCTGTCGGTGATGAAGCGGTGGCGCCACAGCAGCAGGACCTCGTTGGCCTCGTTCACCACCGTGGCGACGGCCACGGGCCGCAGCCGTATCAGGAAGTGGTCGAGATGCCGCCCGTCCGGCAGCTCGACATCGGCGAGATTGACGCTGAACCAGCGGTTTACATACACAGTTTGTTCGTTCTGTTTCGTCCACTGCACGGTTCTGCCACCTTCCGTCGAGTAAGTGGCAATATCGCAGCAGGGACTGTGGGGTGTCGGCTCCCGTGTGCCGGCCTACAGGGGCACGCGCAGTGCGCCGTCGATCAGTTCGGCTGCCGCGGCCGTGCCCGCGCAGCCGCTGCGGACCAGGTGTTCACGTACGGCTCTGAGTCTGTCGCGCAGGCGCTGGGACTCCATTCCCCGGGCCTGTTCCGCCATCTGCACGGCGGTGGCCACCGCCTTGTCGGCGTTGCCCTGGCGCAGCTCGATGGTGCTGAGCATGGCGAGCCGGTGCACCCGGCCCCGGTCGTGGGCCGGGTTGTCGACGGCGGCCGCGGCATGCGCGGCGGCGGCGGCGAGTTCGCCGAGACTGAGGAGTGCCTCCGCCACCTGGACGTTGACGAGCCCCGGCTGGACATAGCCCGTCTCGTCGGGCTCGTACCCGCGCCGGATGCGTTCGGCGGCCTGCTCGGCCCGCCGGATGCAGGACAGCGCGGTCGTGCCGTCGCCGAGGTGGGCGTATGCCTTGGCCTGCATCGCGTAGAGGTCGCAGGCGAGCGCCGGGGTGATGTGCCTGCCGGCGGCCCGCAGCGCGGCCTCGGCGAAGGCGACGGCCTGGCGGTACTCCCGCATGAACAGGGACTGGTTGACCAGCAGCGCGATGACGTACGCGCCGAGTCCCCGGTCGCCGCTGGCCTTGGCGAGTCTGAGGGCCTGGTGGAAGTAGCGCTGGGCGAGGCCGTGCGCGTCGGAGTCGTAGGCGCAGATACCGGCGACCGCGACCAACCCGCCGGTGGCGCGGTGCAGTTGGCGGCCCGTCTCGTCGGTGTAGCTGCCGCGCAGCAGCGGGGCGGCCTCGGCGTTCAGGAAGCCGACGATCCGGCTGCGGGTCGCCACCCCGCCGGCCTTGCGGTACATCTGCTCGTAGTGGGTGCGGGCCGCCCGGAGCATCTCGATGTCGGCGGTGGTGACCCGGTGCCGGCCGCCACGGGAGACGTCGACGTCCTCGGGCGGGTTCTCCCACTCCCACACCGGCATGACGGCGGGCGTGCCGGTGACCGCGGGGGCGCCCAGGATGTGCGGACGCTGCTGTTCGTCGGAGCGCCACAGGGCGGTGGCCCGCTCGACGAAACCGGACAGCGAGGTGCCGTGCGGGGCGGAGGGTTCACCGGGCACCCCGAGGCCGATGTCGTCGAGGGTGACGGGGCGTCGGAGGCGGCCGGCGAGAACCTCGCAGATCAGGTCGGGCACCTGTCCGCGCGGGCGCTGGCCCTTCAACCACCGTGCCACGGCGGTGTGTTCGTACCTGAGCGCGAGGCCGCGCGCTCTTCCGGCCTGATTCACATGTGCGGCAAGCCCCGCGTGCGAGATCCCGGCTTCGTCGAGGATCGCGTCGAGCAGAGTGTTGGGCTGCATCTGTGCCCCCCGGGTGGCTCGGTGCCGACAGATTAGTGGGTCCGCCTTCACACGGGGTGTGAACGGAGTGCTCGAATCCGCAGGGTGTGCGCGCTGTTGCGGAGAGTTCCCGGCCGGTTGACTGAAATGCCTCGCAAGAGGCCGGCCGGGCCGCCGGCTCCCCCTCGTACAGTGCGGTGGCCTGGCCGTGGGCTGAGTGGCGGCCAAGGGGGTGCCACTAGAGGTGCGTGGTCGGCTGCGGGTGTGTCGTGGCTGGTCGCGCGGTTCCCCGCGCCCCCAGGGGGCGTGGGTGGTGACGTTCGTTCCGAAGTGCCAGTAGGGCGACGTCATCCGTCGGCGCGCCACCCGTGTGGTTCAGCAACTCCGTGAACACCGCGCCCAATATGGTCTGCGGTGAGGCGTGAGCGGCCTCCTGAAGCGCTGCGGGCAGGGAAAAGAACCGGCCATGACCATCCCGCGCGTCCTCGGCACCGTCCGTGTACAGGACCAGGGTCTCGCCCGGCAGCAGCGGGCCGCAGTGCAGCTGCGGCAACTCGCGGGGCAGCGGGAACGGGCCGAGGGGAGGCAGGGGGTCGGCACGGGAGAGGGGCTCGACCACTGAGCCACTGAGCAGGTACGGCCACGGATGACCGCAGCTCAGAGCACGCAGCTCCCCGTCGCCACCGATCTCCAGGAGCAGTACGGTGACGAACTCCTCGGCGACCGTGCCGTCCTGTTCGGCGCGCTCGCGCAGGTGCCGGGCGAGCGTGCGGTCGAGCCTGCGCAGCACTCCCTGGAGGTCGGGCTCGTCGTGGACGGCCTCGCGGAAGCTGCCGAGGACCGCGGCGGCCGTACCGATGGCGGCGAGGCCGTGGCCACGGACGTCGCCCATGACGACCCGTACGCCCTGTTCCGTGGCGGCGGCCTCGTACAGGTCGCCGCCGATGGTGGCGCCCCGGTCGGCGGACAGCTGGGCCGCGGCCACGGTGAGCCCGTCGATGCGCGGGGGCACCGGACGCAGCAGCACGCTCTGGGCGACGTCCGCGACCTGACGCGCCCGCCGGAGTTCCCGCAGCAGGGCGCGCCGGACATGGACGACCAGCCCGGTGCCCACCGCGAAGAACACGGCACTGGTGACGACCCGCGCGCCCAGGGCGTTCTGCTGCGCGAGCGGACAGGTCAGCTTGTACGTGATCGCGACGGCACCCCAGGCGGTGGGCAGTCCCATCGAGAGCACCCGACGCAGCGACCCCACCCGGGGAACCGCAGCCTTGATGCACATCATGCCGACGACCCCCCAACCAGGCCCCGCACACGCAATCGGACCGGCCTTGAAAGGCCGGTCCGATTCTGTCGGCCGCATGGGCCGAAAGGCCGGGATCGCTGGGGGAACTCACCCTATCGAGTGAGGTGCCCGCGCTTCCCGCTCGCTCAACCGCGCAGTACAGCCCCCGTGCGCTCGCCCGCGAGGGCGACCGCCGCGTCGCGAGCCGCGGAAGCCTCGTCCACGGTCAGCGTCCGGTCCCCCGCACGGAACCGCAGCGCGTAGGCCAGCGACTTCTTGCCGTCGCCCAGCTGCTCCTCGTTCTCGTACACGTCGAACAGCCGGATCGCCTCGAGGAGTTCACCCGCGCCCGCACGCAGGGCGGCCTCGACCTCGGCGTGCGGCACGAACTTGTCGACGACCAGGGCGACATCCTGCGTGGCCACCGGGAAGGTGGAGATGCCCGGCGCCTGCGGGGTGTCGTCGCCGGCCGCCTCCAGTACGTCCAGGTCCAGCTCCATCGCACAGGTACGCGCGGGCAGCCCGAACGCCTTCACGACCCGCGGGTGCAGCTCACCGGCGTGCCCCACCACGGTGTCGCCGACGACGAACTCGGCGCACCGCCCCGGGTGCCACGGCCCGTACTGCCCACGGCGGACGACCAGTTCGACTCCGGCCTCCCGCGCGACCAGGCGACCGGCCTCGACCGCGTCGGCCCAGTCGGCCGGACGGCCCTTGCCCCACCAGCCGGCCTGTTCCCGGGCACCGGCGAGCACCACGGCCACGTGTCGCGGTTGCTCGGGCAGCGCGGCGTCCAACTCGGCGATCTCCGCGTCCGTGGGGCGCCGGTCGACCGGCAGCACCGCGGCGACCCGCTGCTCCGAGCGCGGCAGGAAGACCAGCCCGGTCTCGAACAGCGCCAGATCGTGCGAACCCCGCCCGTCGTTGCGCCGCAGCGCACCGAGCAGCCCCGGCAGCAGCGAGGTCCGCAGCGCGGGCTCCTCGTCGTTGAGCGGGTTGGTCAGCCTGACGACACGGCGGGCCGGGTCATCCGCTTCCAGGCCCAGCTGGTCGAAGACCTGCTCGGAGACGAAGGGGTAGTTCGGCGCCTCGACGTACCCGGCACCGGCCAGCACCCGGCCCGCCCGGCGGTGCAGCCGCTGCCGATGGGTCAGGCCACGCCCGGCCGGCGGCCTGGGCAGCGTGGAGGGCAGGTTCTCGTAGCCCTCCAGCCGGATGACCTCTTCGGCCAGGTCGTTGATCTCCTGGAGGTCGGGACGCCAGGACGGCACGGTGACGATCAGCTCGTCCTGCCCGTACACGTCGCAGCCGACTTCCTGAAGACGCCGTACGACCGTCTCGCGGCCGTAGGAGACACCCGCGACCTTGTCGGGGTGGTCCGCCGGGACGCTGATGGTGTGCGGGGCCGACGGGGCGACGACCTCGGTGACACCGGCCTCGGCGGTGCCGCCCGCGAGCAGCACCAGCAGGTCGACCGTGCGCTGCGCGGCAGCGGCGGCGGCCTGCGGGTCGACACCGCGCTCGAAGCGCCGGGACGCCTCGGAGGACAGCTTGTGGCGACGGGCGGTACGCGCGATGGAGACCGCGTCGAAGTGGGCGGCCTCGATGACGACGTCGGTCGTGCCTTCACCCTCGGCGTGGTCGGCGATCTCGGTGTTGGCGCCGCCCATCACGCCGGCGAGGCCGATCGGCCCGCGGTCGTCCGTGATGACCAGGTCCTCGGCGTGGAGCTTCCGCTCGACGCCGTCGAGGGTCTTGATCTGCTCGCCCTCGGCCGCCCGGCGGACGCCGATGGTGCCCTGGACCTGGGAGCGGTCGTAGGCGTGCAGCGGCTGGCCGAGCTCCATCATCACGTAGTTGGTGACGTCGACGGCGAGCGAGATCGGGCGCATGCCGACCTTCTGGAGCCGGCGCTGGAGCCAGAGCGGGGAGCGGGCCTCGGGGCTCAGGCCGGTGACGGTGCGCGCGGTGAAGCGGTCGCAGCCGAACGGGTCGGAGACCTGGACCGGGTAGCCGAAGGCGTTCGGGCCCGGGACGTCGAGCAGGGCCGGGTCGCGCAGCGGCAGGCCGTAGGCGATGGCGGCCTCGCGGGCCACGCCGCGGATCGACAGGCAGTCGCCGCGGTTGGCGGTGACGGCGATGTCCAGGACCTCGTCGACCAGCTCCAGGAGCTCGATGGCGTCCTTGCCGACCTCGGTCTCCGGGGGCAGCACGATGATGCCGTGGCTGCCGTCGTCGCCCATGCCCAGCTCGTCGCCGGAGCAGATCATGCCGTGGGAGGTCCTGCCGTAGGTCTTGCGGGCGGAGATCGAGAAACCGCCGGGCAGGGTCGCGCCGGGCAGCACGACG
Source organism: Streptomyces sp. NPDC005402 (assembly GCF_040606575.1). NCBI lineage: Bacteria > Bacillati > Actinomycetota > Actinomycetes > Kitasatosporales > Streptomycetaceae > Streptomyces > Streptomyces sp. NPDC005402. The sequence continues at coordinate 259,874 of NZ_JBEXFB010000011.1, read as the reverse complement.
ACGACCTTGTCACCGACCTGGAAGTTCCGCGCACCGCAGACGATCTCCTGCGGCTCGCCGGTGCCGTTGGCCTGGCCGACGTCGACCGCGCAGAAGCGGATCGGCTTCTTGAAGCCCTCCAGCTCCTCGATGGTCAGCACCTGGCCGACGACCAGGGGGCCCTTGAGGTCGGCGCCGAGGTGCTCGACGGTCTCGACCTCGAGGCCCGCGGAAACGAGCTTGGCCTGGACGTCACGGCCGGTTTCGGTCGCCGGCAGGTCGACGTACTCCCGCAGCCAAGAAAGCGGGACCCGCATCAGATCTCCATCCCGAACGGCCGGGTGAACCGGATGTCACCCTCGACCATGTCTCGCATGTCCTCGACGTTGTGGCGGAACATCAGCATCCGCTCGATGCCGAACCCGAAGGCGAAGCCGCTGTACTTCTGCGGGTCGACGCCACAGGCGGTGAGCACCTTGGGGTTGACCATTCCGCAGCCGCCCAGCTCGATCCAGCCCTCGGAGGAGCAGGTGCGGCAGGGGCGGTCGGGGTTGCCGACGGACTCGCCGCGGCAGACGTAGCACACCATGTCCATCTCGGCGGACGGCTCGGTGAAGGGGAAGAAGTTCGGGCGCAGCCGGGTCTTCATGCCCTCGCCGAACAGGGCCTGGACCATGTGGTCCATGGTGCCCTTGAGGTCGGCCATGGTCAGGCCCTCGTCGACGGCCAGCAGCTCGACCTGACGGAAGACCGGGGTGTGCGTGGCGTCCAGCTCGTCGGTGCGGTAGACGACCCCGGGGCAGATCACGTACACCGGCAGCTCACGGCTGAGCAGCGAGCGGATCTGCACGGGCGAGGTGTGGGTGCGCAGCACGACGCCGGACTCGGTGCCGCCCTCGGGACCTTCGACGAAGAAGGTGTCCTGCTCACCGCGGGCCGGGTGGTCCGGGCCGATGTTGAGCGCGTCGAAGTTGAACCACTCGGCCTCGACCTGCGGGCCCTCGGCGACCTCGTAGCCCATGGCCACGAAGACGTCCTCGATGCGCTCGGAGAGCGTGGTGAGCGGGTGGCGGGCGCCGGCCGGTACGCGGTCGTACGGCAGCGTGACGTCCACCGCCTCCTCGACCAGCACGCGCTGGTCGCGCTCGGCCTCCAGCTCGGCCTGGCGGCCGGCGAGGGCCTTGTTCACCGCGCCGCGGGCCTGGCCCACGAGCTTGCCCGCGGCGGCCTTGGCGTGCGGAGGCAGGGCGCCGATCTCGCGGTTGGCGAGGGCCAGCGGGGAGGCGCCCCCGGTGTGGGCGACCTTGGCCTCCTGGAGCGCGTCGAGGGAGTCCGCGGCCGCGAAGGCGGCGAGCGCCTCGTCCCGCATGCGCTCGATCTCTTCCGGTTTCAGGGCCTCGACCTCTACAGGGTCGTACGACTTGTTCGGTGCCGACATCTCTTCCCGTGCTTCCGATTGGCTGGCTGAAGGTCCCCGTCACCGACTCACTCAGAGGTCAGAGGGCCGTCCATGGGACACATGGGTGCCAAAGGCCGAGTCTAACGGGGTGGTGATGTACGCAGGTGCCCGCGGGCACTCAGGTCAGATAGGCCGGAGTGCTCACGGGCAACGTAAATCGGAATTCGGCGCCGCCCTGAGGGCCGCGGCCGACCGTGATGGTGCCGCCGTGGGCTTCGACGATGCCCTTGACGATGTAGAGCCCGAGGCCGGTGCCACCGCGCTTGCTGCCCCGCCAGAAGCGGGTGAAGACGCGGTTCATGGACTCCTCCGGGATGCCGGGACCCTCGTCGCTCACCGTGACCGACGTACCGGTGTCCTCTCCCTCGCGGGGGGACGCCGTGGGCGTGATGTCAATCGTGACGGTTCCCTCGCCGTGCCGCACCGCATTTTCGAGCAGGTTGCTGAGCACCTGGTCGATCTTGTCGGGGTCGGCCCACAGCATGGGCAGCGGCTGTTCGAGGCGGAGCAGGAACCGGTCGGCGGCGAGGCCGGCGGCGACGTAGGCCTGGATGTGGCGTCCGACGGCGGCGCCGATGTCGACGGGCTGGCGCCTGACTTCGAGGCGCCCGGAGTCGATGCGGGAGATGTCGAGGAGCTCGGCGATGAGCCGGGTGACCCGGTCGGCGTCCGCGTCGACGGTCTCCAGCATCAGCCGTTTCTGGTCGTCGGTGAACCTCTCCCACTTGGCGAGGAGGGTCGCGGTGAAGCCCTTGACGGAGGTGAGCGGGGACCTGAGCTCGTGGGCCACGGTGGCGATCAGCTCGGCGTGGCTGCGTTCGGTGCGGCGGCGGGCCTCGGTGTCGCGCAGGCTGACGACGACCCGGTGGACGGGTCCGGTGGGCCCGGTGCGCACGTACTGCGCGGAGACGAGGACCTCACGGCCGCCGGGCAGCAGCAGATTCCGCTCGGGCTGTCGCCTGCGGATCGCGAGGCCACCGTACGGATCGGTCAGCTGCCACCAGCGCCGCCCCTCCAGGTCCTCTAATGGCAGGGCCTTCTCCAGCCGCTGTCCGAGGGCGTCCTCGGCGGGCCGGGCGGTGATCCGGGCCGCGGCGGCGTTGAAGCAGATCACGCGGCCCTGCTCGTCCGCGACGACGAGGCCGTCGGGCAGCTGGTCGGGATCGATGCCGAGCTCGGCGGGACCACCGGCACAGGCCTCGGACACGCCCTGCGCGCTCCTCGTGCCGACACTCATCCCCGTACCCCACCTCTCAGGCGTCTGAGGGGCCCCCGAGCTGGTCACCTTACTGGTTCTCGGTGACGGAACGGCACCCTCCGGAGGCGCGCTGTGCACGGGCTGACGCATAGAGACATACGGCGGCCGCGGTGGCGAGGTTCAGGCTCTCGGCCTTCCCGTGGATCGGGACGCGTACCACGGCGTCCGCGAGTGCGCGGGTCTCCTCCGGGAGCCCCCAGGCCTCGTTGCCGAACACCCAGGCGGTCGGCCCGCCCATGGTGCCCTGGTCGAGCTCGGCGTCGAGGTCGTCGGTGCCTGCCCCGTCGGCCGCGAGGATCCGCACACCGGCCTGCCTGAGCCCCGCGACGGCCTCCTCCACGGGCACGCCCACGGCGACGGGCAGATGGAACAGGGAGCCCACGGAGGCGCGTACCGCCTTGGGGTTGTAGAGATCGACGGACGCGTCGGTCAGTACGACGGCCTCGGCACCGGCGGCGTCGGCGCACCGCAGGACGGTGCCGGCGTTCCCCGGGTCCCGCACGTTGGCGAGCACGGCGACGAGCTTCGGCCGGGCGGCGAGGATCTCCTCGAAGGGGGTGTCGAGGAACCGGCAGACCCCGACGAGCCCCTGCGGGGTGACGGTGGTGGAGATGTCCGCGATAACGTCCTCGGAGGCGAGGTGCACACGGGCCCCGACGGCCCGGGCCTCCCCGATGATGTCCGTGTACCGTTCCGCCGCCTCCACGGTGGCGAACAGCTCCACCAGCCCGTGCCCGGCGGCCTCCCGCACGGCCTGCGGCCCCTCGGCCAGGAACAGCCGCTCCTTCCCCCGGAAGTTCCGCCTGGCGAGCCGCCTGGCGGCGGAGACGCGCGGGGAACGGGGGGAAATCAGCTCGGGGGTGACGGGGGGCATGCGACTCACCTTCGGTACCAGTTTTCCGCCGCAACGGCGATCGACCACGACGGCGGATTACGGCGGTGCCCGGCCGTCCCGCACCACTCAACGCAACGGACCCGCGGGCAGAAGCCCACGGGTCCATCAAGTCACGTCGGCCTAGAGCCAGCGCAGCGTCACGCGGCCTTCGGCGCGTTCACGTCCGCGGGCAGAGCCTTCTGGGCGACCTCGACGAGCGCGGCGAACGCGGTCGCGTCGTTGACGGCCAGCTCGGCCAGGATCTTGCGGTCGACCTCGATGTTCGCCGCGTTCAGACCCTGGATGAAGCGGTTGTACGTGATGCCGTTGGCGCGGGCAGCGGCGTTGATGCGCTGGATCCACAGCCGACGGAAGTCACCCTTGCGCTTCTTGCGGTCGTTGTAGTTGTAGACCAGCGAGTGGGTGACCTGCTCCTTGGCCTTGCGGTACAGGCGCGAACGCTGACCGCGGTAGCCGGAGGCCGCCTCGAGGATCGCCCGGCGCTTCTTGTGGGCGTTGACTGCCCGCTTGACGCGTGCCACTTGTTAACTCCTTGTAGCGGGGCCGTGGTTGGACTCACACGACCCGGTATCGATTGGGTCCCGGTCTAGAGGTTCTTCAGGCGCTGGGCGCCCGGCCTCACTTGCCGAGAAGCTTCTTGATCTTCGCGGCGTCGCCCGGGGCCATCTCGGCGTTGCCGGTGAGGCGACGCGTCACGCGGGACGACTTGTGCTCGAGCAGGTGGCGCTTGCCGGCGCGCTCGCGCAGCACCTTGCCGGAGCCGGTGATCTTGAAGCGCTTGCTGGCACCGCTGTGCGACTTGTTCTTCGGCATAGCGCCGTTCTCTCCTCGTCGGTGGCGCTCCGGTGCCCGGTCCTGAAACCGGGCACTGTGAGCGTCGCTCTTGTATCGGTTGGGTCCTGGGGACTCACGTCCCCCGGGGTCACGCCTCGGCGGGAGCCTCTGCCGGGGCCTCGACCTCGACCTCGGCCTCGCCCTCGACGTCGGCGTCGTCCTCGACGTAGTCGGACTCCGCGGCGTTCTGCGACTTGCCGGGGTTGGCCTTCGCGTCTGCCTTGCGGGCTTCCTGCGCCTGGCGGGCCTCGGCCATCGCCTCGGTCTTCTTCTTGTGCGGACCGAGAACCATGATCATGTTTCGGCCGTCCTGCTTCGGGTTCGACTCCACGAACCCGAGGTCGGCCACGTCCTCCGCGAGCCGCTGCAGCAGTCGGTAGCCCAGCTCGGGCCGGGACTGCTCGCGACCACGGAACATGATCGTGATCTTGACCTTGTCGCCCTGCTTGAGGAACCGGACGACGTGACCCTTCTTGGTGTCATAGTCGTGCGGGTCGATCTTCGGCCGGAGTTTCATCTCCTTGATGACCGTGTGCGCCTGGTTCTTGCGCGCCTCACGGGCCTTCATGGCCGACTCGTACTTGAACTTCCCGTAGTCCATGAGCTTGCACACAGGCGGACGGGCGGTAGCCGCCACCTCGACCAGGTCCAGGTCGTACTCCTGCGCAAGCTCCAGTGCCTTGGCCAGCGGGACGATGCCCACCTGCTCGCCACTGGGACCGACAAGTCGCACCTCTGGAACGCGAATCCGGTCGTTGATGCGGGGCTCGGCGCTGATGGATCCTCCTCGGTTAGCACCACACGGCGGTCTGGCGGACAGCCGCTTATGTCATTTTTCGTCAGACCTAACCGCGCCGAGGCACAAAAAATGCCCCGGACGATCACAGACGGGGCTCCAAAACACTGCCGGAGCACCGCCGCGATGACACGGGGCGCGCTTTCGGGCGACTCCATCGTCCGTACGGAACGATGGTGGCCGCCTGACCGGGGTGACCCGCCGTCCCGGAGGGCGGTCAGGTGGGAGATCGGAGCCTCCACTTGTGGGCCGGACACGCGAATGTCCAGCCGGTCGTCACCCAAGTTTAGCAGGACCCCGGGGGTGGTGCGAACCGGCGGGCACCGGGCCCTATCGTGTGGGACATGAGTGACACCCCTCCCGCGTCCCCCGACTTCGACGAGATGACCCGCGACATCGCCGAGGTCCCCGCCGTCGAGGTGATCGTGACGGTCGCGGTCAACCTGATGAGCGCCGCCGCCGTGAAGCTCGGCCTGACCGAGGAGGGCGACAAGTACAAGGACCTGGACGAGGCCCGCAAGCTGATCCACGCCCTCGCCGGTCTGCTGGACGGCAGCGCGACGGAGATCAGCTCCTTCCACGCGGCTCCGCTCCGGGACGGCCTGAAGTCCCTCCAGCTGGCCTTCCGCGAGGCGTCCCTGGTCCCGGACGAGCCGGGCCACGGCCCGGGTGAGAAGTACACCGGGCCGATCTACGGCTAGTTCATCCCCGTACGTACAAGGGCTCGCCCGGAGGCGTGGCACCGGCCGGCAGGACTGCCAGGTCGAGGCCGCGCACCAGGCGGGCCCTCAGTGTCTCGTCGGCGGCGAGCCGCTCGGCGACGGCCTGTGCGGCGGCCGCGGGCGTCGCGGACGGCTCCAGCACGAGAGCCAGGGTGCCGTCGGCCTGCCCCGGCCCGAGGTGGGCGCGGAGCACGGCGGGTTCGGCGGCCACGGCGTCCCGTACGGCACCGATGACGGCCGGATCGGCCAGCGGGTCGGTGCTCGCGCGGCCCTCGGCGAGCGCGAGCAGCGCGGGGCCGGTCAGCTCGAAGGGCACCGGACCCGCCAGGTCCAGCACCACCGTGTCCGCCTTCTCTTGCGCGGCGGCCTGCAGCGCCTGGTGCAGCGGTACGGCGACGGGGCGGGCCTCGGGATCCCAGCGGGCCAGCGAGTCGGTGGAGGTGAAGGCCGGCAGGGCGGTCCGGGATCCGGCCTTGAGGGTGGGGACGGCCATGTCGCTGGTCTTCTCGCGGCGCAGTCCGTTCTCGTCCTCCTCGACCTCGCCGAGCACGGCCACCACGGGGACGAGCAGCCGGGCGCCCTTGAGGGCCTCCAGGACGGGGCCCACGGCCGCGCGGTCCTCGGCCCAGGCCGCGAGCGCCGCACTCAGCCGGGGGTCGGCGGAGCCGTCGTCGTCGGAGAAGCCGGGGTCGGGAATGTTCTTGTTCGCCACGGTCACCGACCCTATAGGGGGCTTGCTGCTGGGGTTGTGCGGGCCCGGAAACCCGGCCGTGACCGCTTTCACGGGTTTCTCAGAGTTCGCTGACACAGCTCTAACGTCCGTCTAACGGCCCGCACAGTCGGCCGCCCGAGCATCGGCGGCATGGAGTCCTCCAGAGCCGCCAGACGCCGCGCCCGCAGGTTCCCCCGACGGCCTTTGATGTACACCGCGCTCGCCTGCGTCGCGATCGTCGGCGCCACAGCCGGCGGGACCGTGTACGTGAAGGCGCGGGCGCACTCCGCAGGCGGCGCCGTATCGTCGGCGGCGACGCCGTCGGTCTCGCCCTCGTCGGCGACGACGACTCAGGAGGCGGCCGTGGCGGAGCAGGTGGTGGATCTCGACGAGCAGCTGGCCGTCGCCATGAGGCCGGTCGGCGTGACGGGCGAGCAGAGGGTCTCGGTGGCGGTGCTCGACCTGGAGTCGGGCGACAGCGCGGTCCGCGGCGACGGTGCCTTCGACACGGCGAGCATCGTGAAGGTCGACATCCTGGCGGCGCTGCTGCTCCGGCACCAGGAGGCGGGTACGCGGCTGAGCGCGCGGGAGAAGGCGTACGCCACGACGATGATCGAGAACAGCGACAACGCCTCGGCGTCCGCGCTGTGGGACATCATCGGGAAGGCCGCGGGGCTCGACGCGGCGAACGAGAGGTTCGGGCTGACCGGTACTGCGGGCGGCGACGGGGCGTTGTGGGGGCTGACCCGGACCACGGCGGCCGACCAACTCACCCTGCTCCAGCAGGTGTTCGGGGACGACTCGGAGCTGAGTGAGGCCTCGCGGTCGTACCTCCAGCACCTGATGGGGCAGATTGAGGCCGATCAGCAGTGGGGGGTGTCGGCCGCGGCCGACGGATCCGGCTGGGCGCTGAAGAACGGGTGGCTGCCGCGCAGTACGACCGGGCTGTGGGACGTCAACAGCATCGGGCGGGTCACGGTGGACGGCCACGAGTATCTGGTGGCCGTGCTGTCGGACGGCAACTCCACGCAGGCGAAGGGGATCTCGCTGGTGGAGGCGGCGGCGAAAGCGGCGGTCTCGGTCTTCACGGGTGCGGACGCGTCCGCGTCGGCGAACGCCACGAGTGCGGTGGCTCGCTGAGGCTTCGGTCCCGCCCCCGAAGCTTCCCGACTCAGAAGCTTTCGTGGGACCGACGGGGGCCGCGGCGGCCGCGCCACAGGACCACCGCGGCGATCAGCAGGGCCACGCCCAGGCCGCCCGCCAGCGGGGCCGCCCAACTGACCGTGCCATCATCGGACTTGGCGGTGTCCGGGCCCGGGCCGAAGTACTTCTCGCCGTAGGAGGCCGGTTGCAGGCCCTCCGGCTTCAGACGGTCCGCCGCCTTGAGCGCGGCCGCGGGGTCGACGAAGCCGAAGCCCCGGGAGTCGTCGCGGCCGCCGGCGGGGGCGTTGCGGGCCGTGTCCTCCAGCAGACGCTTGATCTGCGCGGGCGTCAGGTCGGGGTGGGCGGCCCTGACGAGGGCGACCGCGCCGGAGACGAACGCGGAGGCGGCGCTGGTGCCCCACCCCTCGTAGTACTTGTGGTCGGGGTCGGCGATGACCACGTCGTCGCCGGGGGCCGCGACCGTGGCGTACCAGCGGCGGGTGGAGAAGGAGGCGCGGGTGCCGAACTTGTCGACGGCGGTGGCGGCGATGACGCCCGGGTAGGCGGCCGGGTAGGAGATGTGGTCGCCCTTCTCGCCGCCGTTGCCCGCCGAGGCGACGACGACGGCGCCCTTCTTGAGCGCGTACTGGACGGCGTCGTCCTCGCCGGCCTCGGGGTGCGCGGAGGCGGAGTCGTCGCCGAGGGAGAGGTTGATGACGTCGGCGCCGTGGTCGGCGGCCCAGCGGATGCCCTCGGCGAGCGCGTTGCCGCGGGTGTTGCGGGCCTTGGCGCGGGCCGCGTCGCCGTCCTCCAGGATCACGCGGACGGGGAGGATCTTCGCCTCGGGGGCGATGCCCATGACCCCGTCGCCGTTGCCCACGCCGTGCCCGTGACCGGCGATGATGCCGGCCATGGCGGTGCCGTGCCGGGCCCAGGAGCGGTCGCCCCGGGTGGCGCCGAAGCCGATCATGTCCTTGCCAGTGAGGACGTTGCCGACGAGGTCGGGGTGGTCGTTCTCGACACCGGTGTCCAGGACGGCGACGGTGACGCCCGCGCCCTTGGTGGTCTGCCAGGCCTGCTGGGTGTGCATGGCGTCCAGGGCCCACTGCTTGGCGCGGATGCCGTCGGCGTGCGCGGCGGTGGGCGGGACGAGGGCCACGGAGGCGGCGACGAGGACACTCAGGAGACCTGCCCTGCGGGTGGTGACGCTCATGAGGGCTGCTCCGGGGGCGAGGTGACGGTCTTGCGCAGGGCGCGTTCGACACGGTCGGCCAGGCCCTGGGCCTCGTTGCCGAGTCCGGCCTGGGCGGCGGGGGTGGTGTCGCCGGACTCCATGGCCTTCTCGGCGGACTCCGGGGTGTCGACCTTGCGGCCGTCCGCCCAGCCGGAGACGGCATAGGCGACGACCGGGGCGTCGGTGAGGACGGAGACCGTCCAGGAGGCACGCTGCTGGGCGCCGAATCCCGCCGCGAGGGTGTTCTTGGCGGCGTACGGGAGCGGCATCAGGTCGGTGCGGGTGTCCAGGCCCTCCCGGGTGAAGCGGGTGTCGAGGTCGCGCATGGCGGTGGCGTCGGCGTCGGTGAAGAGGAGGCCGACGGTGGTGACGTAGCTCCGGGTGGCGTCCGTGTAGGTGGCGCGCAGGAGGCGTTCGCAGCCGACGGGGGCGAGGGCCTTGCGCAGCAGGGGGTCGAAAGCGCCCTGGCAGCCGCTGTCCGGGGCGACCGCGATCCGCGTCCAGGTGCGGTCGGCGCCGCCGGGCCCGGCGCCCCGGCCGTCCACGGTCGGCGGGAACAGCTGGTCGACGGGCACGCTGTGCCACAGCTCGCCGGCCTGGGTGAAGGTGTCGCCGCCGGCCTCGTCCCCGGAGTCCCCGATCAGCCAGCTCCCGGTCACGGCACCGCCGATGAGCCCGAGCCCGAGCACGACGCACGCGGCCACGGCGGCGATGCGGGGAGGGATCCGCACCCCCCACGACCGCTCCTTGTAACCGACCTCGGGCTCCCCGAACGACACGACAGGCCGCCCGTTGCCGGGAGTTCCGGACTGCGAGGGCAGGGCGGCGCTCCAGGAGAGAGCGGGATCGGGTGTGAGGGGGGCGGTCCGAGGCGGTGCCGTGGGCGCCGGCGGCGCACCTGTGGCGCCCGGCGCTTCCCGCGTGGGGCGCGGCGGGAACCCGGGACGGGCGGGCGCACCCGGCCGAGAGCCGGTCCGCGGTCCGGAGCCGGGGCGGGTGTCGGGCATGGGTGGTACGTCGGTGCCGCCGGAGTCTCCCCGGGACGCGGACTCCGTACGGCCGTCCCCGGCCGCCGGGACGGGCCGCATCCGGAAGGTCGTCTCCGAGGCGGTCTCGGCGGGGGCGCCGGTACGACGTGGGGGCACGGTGGGCTGCAACCTCGGCCGGGGCGGCACCGCGGCGCTGCCGGTGCCCGTCGGACGCGGCTGGGCACCCGGAACACGGTTCGCGGCGCTCGAAGCGGGCGGCATCGGGCCGGGAGCGGCCGCGTTAGTGGAGGGTGCCGCGGACGGGCCACCGGTGCCCGGCCTGTACGCGTCCGGAGTCTCGCTCGCCGGGCGCTGCCGGACACCTGAAGCGGGCGGCATCGGCCCGGGAGCGGGCCTGCGCGAGTCGGGGTGCGGCGGGGACGCGTCGGTGTCGCGCCCGGACGAGGGCACCGGCGTCGCCGAGCCGGGCCGAGGTGTCCTGTCACCCGGCGTGGAGCTGCCTGCGCGTACTCCACGGTGGCCCGCGTCCGTGCGGGAATCCGCCCCACCGGAGGCCGGTGGCGCGTCGGGGAAGCGGGCCGAGGCCGGGGGTGGGGGCGGAATGCTGCCGGGGTACGGGGCTCCCGAGCTCGGGGACTCCTCGCGCCGGGTGTTGCGGGGGCCGGCGGCGGACCGCGCCTTCGTGCCGGAGTTGTCCGCGGGCGTCGAGGGGGCTCGACCGCCAAAACCGTCCCCGTCGGTCCTACGGCCGTCGGACGTGGCGTGCGCCTCGCCGCGGGTCGGCGCCGAAGCCGGGTCACTGCCGTTCGTCGTACGTATGGGCCGTCGACCCGCGGCGGTCGATCCCTGGGACCGTTCCCCACCCGGCAGGCCGGACTCCCGCCCCGCGTTCATGTCGCCGAGTGCGCGAGGAGCCATGGCGCCGACGTCCTGTCGACCCGCACCAGCGCTCCCGAAGGCAGGCTCACGCCCCTGCCCGCCGCTCGGCACGCGACTGTCGGTCTCTGCTGACCCCTGCCAGTCGAACCCGCCGAACGTCGGTCGGGCCGGCGTCGCGGAGCCCTGTCGGTTCCGCTCTCCGAAGGCCTGCCAGTCGGAGTCGTCGTTGGTCCGTCCGCCCGGCTCGACGATCTCTCGCTCGACCGACTCGTCGGCCGGCTCGGACCGGGGTCCGCTCTCGCCCACCGTCGGCGGCTGAGCCGGCCGTGGAGGAATCGAGGCGCGGCGTGCTTCCGTGCTCATGCACCCCCCGTTTCCTCATGTCCGGGCCGTTCGGTCGTGACGCGGGCCCCGCGTCGGAGTCCTCGGTGTGGAAGACGGCCGTCCGGGCACGCATACCCGCACGGAAGGGCCGGCATCCCGGCGCGGCGGCGACGGGGGCGTACGGCCCTGCGTGCGTGCGCGTCACTCTACGGCTTGTTCCTGGGCGAACGGGAACCAGTCCGCCAGGCCGGGGGCATCTGCCCGGAACGTCCCCCTACCCTGCGGTAATCCTGTCTGGCAGGCTTCGTTCATGACTGCGCGCGCCGCCGACCGGGCCCGTTACGACCGGGCCACCGCCCCTCTCGACGCCCCCCTCGCGATCGTGGACCTGGACGCCTTCGACGCCAACGCGGACGATCTCGTCCGCCGGGCGGCGGGGAAACCCATCCGCGTCGCCAGCAAGTCCGTGCGATGCCGGGCACTGCTCGAACGCGTCCTGGCCAGGGACGGCTTCGCGGGCATCATGTCCTTCACCCTCGCCGAGTCCCTGTGGCTGGCCCGGGGCGGCTTCGACGACATCCTGCTCGCCTACCCCTCCGCCGACCGCGCCGGGTACGCCGAACTCGCCGCCGATCCCAAGCTCGCGGCCGCCGTGACGGTGATGGTCGACGACCCCGCGCAGCTCGCCTTCATCGACGGGGCCCGCGCGGGCGGCACCGAAGTGATCCGGGTCTGCCTGGAGTTGGACACCTCGCTGAAGCTCCTCGGCGGCAAGGTCCGCGTCGGCGCCCGGCGTTCGCCGCTGCACTCCCCCGCCCAGGTCGCCGACATGGCCCGCGCGGTGGCCCGGCGCCCCGGGTTCGAGGTCGTGGGGATCATGGCCTACGAGGGGCACATCGCGGGAGTCGGGGACTCGGTGGCCGGACGGCCGTTGCGTTCCCGGGCCGTCCGGCTGATGCAGGCCACCGCCCGCCGGGAGCTGGCCGAGCGCCGCGCCGCCGTGGTGAACGCGGTGCGGGCCGTCGTACCCGACCTGGAGTTCGTCAACGGCGGCGGCACGGGCAGTGTGCAGCACACCGCCGCGGAGGACGCCGTCACGGAGATCGGCGCGGGTTCGGGGCTGTACGTGCCGAGGCTGTTCGACAACTACACGTCCTTCAGCGGGCGTCCGGCGGCCCTGTTCGCCTTGCCCGTCGTGCGCAGGCCCGGGGTGGGTGTCGTGACCGTCCTCGGCGGCGGCTACCCGGCCTCCGGCGCGGCCGGTCCCGACCGGCTGCCGGTGCCGTATCTGCCGGAGGGGCTGAAGTACGACCCGCAGGAGGGGCCCGGCGAGGTGCAGACCCCGCTGCTCGGCGCCCCCGCCGACGACCTGCTGCTGGGCGACAAGGTGTGGTTCCGGCACGCCAAGGCCGGTGAGCTGTGCGAGCGGTTCGAGACGCTGCACCTGATCGAGGGGGACGCGGTGACGGCGACCGTCCCGACGTACCGCGGGGAGGGCCACACGTTCCTCTGAGTCAACGCTCGACCGGCCGGATGCCCTCGGTGATGCGGTCCATGTCGGCGAGCGGCGGCCCGCCCGGACCCGCGTCGAAGGCGAAACGGACGACGACTGCGGCCGGGGGTCCGCCGCGGCCCGGAGAGCAGGCCAGCGACTGGACGTAACCACCGGGCCCCTGGGCCGTCTGCACTCTCCAGCGCACCAGGTATCCGGTGCATCCGCCGACGGCGACGCGCTCCGATCTGACGACCCGGTGGCCGCGGACGGCGCCGTAGGAACTGTCGGCGGCCCGCGGTATGTCCTTCCTGGCGAGCCCTGCCGGGGAGTTCCCGGAGTTCCGGGGCGGTGTGTGCGTGAAGACCCTGCCGCCCTCGGTGGTCATCACGACGTTGTCGCGGGTGACGTACTTCGAGGGGCTCCAGCCGTCCGGCAACGGCAGGCTGATGCCGTCGAGTTCGTCGACCAGGCGGGACGGGGCCGGGGCGGCGGTGGTGGGCGAGGGGCTCGCGACCGTCGGTGCCGTGTCGGCCACCACGTCGTCCCCGTCGCCCCGGGCGAGGGCGAACGCCCCGCTGACGATCGCGGCGACGAGGACGACCCCGGAGGTCGTGAGGGCGACGGCCTTGGCGCGCCCCGATGCCCCGCCGACCGCTCGTGGCGGGCCGGGGGCCTCGGGGACGCGCCGGTGGTCCGTCCAGGCGGTCCCGTCCCACCGGCGCTCCAGCAGCGGAGCGTCGGGGTCCGGGTACCAGCCGGGCGGGAGCGTCCTGCTCATGGGGGCACTGTAGGACCAGACCTACATCGGCGTGACGTACGCCCCCGAGATGCCGCCGTCCACGAGGAAGTCGCTGGCGTTGACGAAGGAGGAGTCGTCGCTGGCCAGGAAGGCGACGGCGGCGGCGATCTCCTCGGCCTCGGCGAACCGGCCGACCGGAATGTGGACCAGGCGGCGGGCGGCCCGCTCGGGGTCCTTGGCGAACAGCTCCTGGAGCAGCGGGGTGTTGACCGGGCCCGGGCACAGGGCGTTCACGCGGATGCCCTCCCGCGCGAACTGCACGCCCAGTTCACGGGACATGGCGAGCACACCGCCCTTGGAGGCCGTGTACGAGATCTGGGACGTGGCCGCGCCCATCCTCGCCACGAAGGACGCCGTGTTGATGATGGACCCCTTGCCCTGCCGCCGCATGTAGGGGATCGCGGCCTTGCAGCACAGGTAGACGGAGGTCAGGTTGACCTCCTGGACGCGCTTCCAGGCCTCCAGCCCGGTCTCCAGGATGGAGTCGTCGTCGGGCGGGGAGATGCCCGCGTTGTTGAAGGCGACGTCGACGCTGCCGTAGGTGTCGTACGCCGTCCTGAACAGGGCGTCGACCTGCTCCGGGTCGGTGACGTCGACCTTGACGAAGAGCCCGCCGACCTCGTCCGCGGCGGCCTTGCCGCGGGCCTCGTCGACGTCGGCGCAGACGACGTTGGCGCCCTCGGAGGCGAGTCGGCGGGCGGTGGCGAGGCCGATGCCGCTGCCGGCTCCGGTGATGACGGCCGTGCGGCCGACGAGGCGGCGGCACACGGTCTGATCGGTCGAAGAGGTCGAAGAGGTCACTGGGCGGGGCCTTCCGTGCTGATGAAGACGTTCTTGGTCTCGGTGAAGGCGGTCAGGGCGTCCGGGCCGAGTTCCCGGCCGAGTCCGGACTGCTTGTAGCCGCCGAAGGGGGTCCAGTAGCGGACGCTGGAGTGGGAGTTGACGGACAGGTTGCCCGCCTTGACGGCCCGGGACAGGCGTAGGGCGCGGCCGATGTCGCGGGTCCACAGGGAGCCGGAGAGGCCGTAGGGGGTGTCGTTGGCGAGCCGGATCGCGTCCTCCTCGTCGGTGAAGGGCAGCAGGACGGCGACCGGGCCGAAAATCTCCTCGCGTGCGGCCTCGGAGTCGGGTGCCTCGCCGGTCAGGACGGTCGGCGCGAACCAGAAACCGGGCCCGTCGGGGGCGCTGCCGCGCAGGCCGGGTGCGCTTTCCGGCACCAACGCCCGTACCCGGTCCAGCTGCTGACGGGAGATCAGCGGGCCCATCTGGGTCTTCTCGTCGGCCGGGTCGCCGACGACCACGGAGGCGACGGCCTCGGCGAGCAGCTCCCGGACCTCGTCGTACACCGACTCCTGGACCAGGATCCGGGTTCGGGCGCAGCAGTCCTGGCCGGAGTTGTCGAGGAAGGAGAACGGGTCGACGGCCTGGGCGAGGTCCGCGTCGGCGAAGACGATGTTGGGGCTCTTGCCGCCGAGTTCGAGGGTGACCGGCTTGACCTGGCGGGCGCAGCGCTCCATGACGTCACGGCCGGTGCGGGTGGATCCGGTGAAGACGATCTTCGCGACGCCGGGGTGCTCGACGAGGGCGGTGCCCGCGACCGGCCCGTGCCCCGGCAGCACCTGGAACAGGCCCTCCGGCAGCCCTGCCTCCAGGGCGAGTTCGGCGAGCCGCAGGGCGGTGAGCGGGGTGGTCTCGGCGGGCTTGAGGACGACGGCGTTGCCGGCGGCGAGCGCGGGGGCGGTACCCCAGGCGGCGATCGGCATGGGGAAGTTCCAGGGCGCGATGACGCCGACCACACCGAGGGGTTCGAGGATCGTGACGTCGAGGCCGCCGGGGACCGGGATCTGGCGGCCGTTCAGCCGCTCCACTCCCCCGGCCGCATAGGCGAGCAGGTCCCGGACGTTGCCGGCCTCCCAGCGGGCGTTGCCGAGGAGGTGACCGGCTTCCCGGACCTCCAGCCGGGCCAGTTGCTCGACGTGTCGGTCGACGACGTCGGCGAACCGGCGCAGCAGCCGGGCCCGGTCGGCGGGGGCGAGGGCCGCCCAGCGGACCTGCGCCTTCGCCGCGCGGGCGACCGCCGCGTCCACGTCGGCCGCGGTGGCGGCGGGGACGGTGGCGACGACCTCCTCGGTGGCGGGGTTGAGGACGGTCAGCTCATGCTCGTACGACAACGAAGTACCTCTCACAGACGTTCGACATCACAGACGTTCGAAGGAGCGGCGCAGCTCCCAGTCGGTGACCGCCGCGTCGAAGGCTTCGAGCTCGACGCGGGCCATGTTGCGGTAGTGGGCGACGACCTCGTCGCCGAAGGCGGCCCTGGCGATCGGGCTGTTCTCCCAGAGCTCGGCGGCCTCGCGCAGGGTGGTGGGGACGTGCGCGTACTCGCCGGTGTAGGCGTTGCCCGTACAGACCTCCGGCAGCTCCAGCTTCTGCTCGATGCCGTGAAGACCGGCCGCGACCAGTCCGGCGACCGCGAGGTGCGGGTTGACGTCACCGCCGGGCAGCCGGTTCTCGAAGCGCAGGGAGCGGCCGTGGCCCACGACCCGCAGCGCGCAGGTGCGGTTGTCGTGGCCCCAGGCGACGGCCGTGGGGGCGAAGGAGCCCGGCTGGAACCGCTTGTAGGAGTTGATGTTGGGAGCGTAGAGGAGCGAGAAGTCTCTCAGGGCCGCGAGCTGACCCGCGAGGAAGTACCGCATCACCTCCGACATCCCGTCCGGGCCCGCCATCGCGTTGTTGCCGGCGGCGTCGGCGAGCGAGAGGTGGATGTGGCAGGAGTTGCCCTCGCGCTCGTTGTACTTGGCCATGAAGGTGAGCGACACGCCCTCCTGGGCGGCGATCTCCTTGGCGCCGGTCTTGTAGATCGCGTGCTGGTCGCAGGTGGTCAGGGCCTCGTCGTACTTGAACACGATCTCGTGCTGGCCGGGGTTGCACTCGCCCTTGGCGGACTCGACGGTGAGACCGGCGGCCGTCATGTCGTTGCGGATCCTGCGGAGCAGCGGCTCGATACGGCCGGTCCCGAGCACCGAGTAGTCGATGTTGTACTGGTTCGCTGGCGTCAGTCCGCGGTAGTGCGCGTCCCAGGCCTGCTCGTAGGTGTCCTTGAAGACGATGAACTCCAGCTCGGTGCCGACCTGGGCGGTGTAGCCGAGTTCGGCGAGCCGCTCCAGCTGGCGGCGCAGGATCTGGCGGGGTGCGGCGACGACCGGGGAGCCGTCGTTCCAGGCGAGGTCGGCGATCAGCATGGCCGTACCGGCGTTCCAGGGGACGCGGCGCAGGGTGCCGAGGTCGGGGTGCATGGCGAAGTCGCCGTAGCCGCGGTCCCAGGAGGACATCGCGTAGCCGTCGACCGTGTTCATCTCGGTGTCGACGGCGAGGAGGTAGTTGCAGCCCTCGGTGCCGTGGTGGAGTACCTCGTCGAGGAAGAAGCGGGCCGCGAACCTCTTGCCCTGAAGCCGTCCTTGCATGTCCGGGAAGGCCAGGACGACGGTGTCGATCTCGCCGCCCGCGACGAGGGCGTGCAGCTCCTCGACGCTGAGCGGGGGTGTGCGGTCTGCCACGGGAGAGCTCCTTCGGCTGCTGCGCGTTTTTCCGACCGGGCCGGGAGCCATAAGGTATTGCTCTGAACCAATGCTTGGGAAGGGGGCTCGGCCATATGTCGGTGGACGCTGACGGCGGCCCGGACGACCGCTTGACGCCGGTGCTGCGGCCGGTCAGGGCGGGCAACGGCTTCGAGGAGGCGCTGGAGCAGATCCTCCAGGTGGTGCGGCTCGGGCTGGTGCCGGGGGGCGAGCGGCTGCCGGCCGAGCGGGAGCTCGCGGAGCGGCTCGGGATCAGCCGGGTGACGCTGCGCGAGGTGCTGAAGGTGCTCCAGGACCAGGGGCTGGTGGAGTCGCGGCGCGGGCGGTACGGGGGCACGTTCGTGCTGCCCCGTACGCCGAACGCGGTGGGTGAGGAGGAACTGAGGCGGCGGATAGCCGAGGCGGACATCGAGGACGTGCTGCGTTTCCGGGAGGTCCTGGAGGTGGGCGCGGCGGGCCTGTGCGCGGCGCACGGACTCGCGGACGGGCAGGCGGAGCGGCTGCGGGCGGCGCTGGCGGCCACGCAGGAGGCCCGGCTGGCGGACTACCGGCGCCAGGACACGCTGCTGCACCTGACCCTCGCCGAACTGTGCGGTTCACCGACACTGACCGCGCAGTACGCGGCGGTACGCGCCTCGGTGAACGACCTCCTGGACTGCATCCCGCTCCTGGTGCGCAACCTGGAGCACTCGCAGCGGCAGCACGCGGCGCTGGTCGAGGCGGTCCTTGACGGGGACGCCGACGGGGCGCGGGAGATGATGCGGGAGCACTGCGCGGGGACGGCGGCGCTGCTGCGGGGATTTCTGGCGTGACCTTGCCGTGGGGTGGCCCTGGGGGCAAAGGTATGACAGTGGGCCATTGCAAGCCTGGGAGGGCCGAGTGACGACCGCACGACCGCTGATCGGCGTCAGCACGTATCTGGAGGCCGACGCGCGCTGGCGCGTCTGGGAGCTGGAGGCGGTGCTGCTCCCGGCCGGCTATCCACGGCTGGTGCAGCGGGCCGGCGGTCTGGCCGCGATGCTCCCGCCGGACGCCCCGGAGCACGCGGCGGCGACGGTGGCCCGCCTGGACGGCCTGGTCATCGCGGGCGGCCCGGACGTGGAGCCGGCCCGCTACGGCGCCACCCCCGACCCCCGCACCGGCCCACCGGCCCGTGCCCGCGACGCCTGGGAACTGGCCCTGATCCAAGCCGCCTTGACCGCGCGCATCCCCCTGCTGGGCATCTGCCGGGGCATGCAGCTCCTGAACGTCGCCCTGGGCGGCACCCTCGTCCAGCACATCGACGGGCACGCGGAGTTGCCGGGCGTCTTCGGCCACCACCCGGTCAAGCCCGTACCGGGCACGGTCTACGGCGATCTCGCCCCGGAGGAGACCCCCGTACCGACCTACCACCACCAGGCGGTGGACCGCCTCGGGCAGGGCCTCCTGCCGTCGGCGTACGCAGCGGACGGCACGGTGGAGGCCGTGGAACTCCCGGGCCCGCACTGGGTGTTGGGGGTGCAGTGGCATCCGGAGATGGGCGAGGACCTGCGGGTGATGCGGGCCCTCGTCAAAGCTGCGGCCGACGTCTGAGCCAGGCCAGGGCCGCATCGCCCTGAGCCCGTTGGAAGGCCCGGACGGTGGGGATGCCCGGGGGCGGTGGCAGCAGACAGTTGTAGAGGAAGTAGCCGGTCACGGCCGCGAGGGCGGTGGTGACGGCGTCCGGGTCGGCGGCCGCGCCCAGCGGATGTGCCGTGAACAACCCCTCCGGGTCCGGACCGCCCTGGGCACGGACGCACGGCAGCATCACCAGCAGGTCGAACCACGGGGCGGCACGCAGGGCGTGCGGCCAGTCGACGAACACGGTACGGCCGTCGTCGGCGAGCAGGATGTTGTCGGCCCGCAGGTCGGCGTGGGCGAGGGTGTCGCCGGTGACGGCCTCGGGCCAGGCGGCGGCGAGTTCCGCGAGGCGGGGCAGGTGGGCGCCGGCCCAGGGGTCCAGGCGTTCGGCGAGGTTCTTGTCCTCACCGTCCAGGAGTCGTTGCCAGCCGTTGAAGGTGCGGGCGAGGGCTGTGGCGGCGGGTGGGGCATCGAGCGGAGACGGGGTGAGCGTGCGGCTCAGCTCGGTCACGGCGTCCAGGACGCGTTCCAACTCGGCGTTGCGCCACGGGACATGGGGCTGCCGGCCGGGGACGTCCTCGTAGACGAGGGCCACCCAGGTGCCGTCGTCGTAGGTGCCGAGAAGGCGGGGTGCCGAAACGGTGGCGGGAAGCGCGGCGGCATTGCGGGCCTCGGTGCGGTGGAGCCCGGGACTGTGGGGGTTGCTGTCGCTGCTGACGGCCTTGACGAAGGCGCGGTGGCCGGTGGCGGTGCGGACGCGCGCCGCGACGCCGGGGGAGAATCCGCCGGGTTGGGTGACGGAGTGGACGACCTCGGCACCGAGCACGGCCGCCACCGCGTCGCGGACAGCCGGGGGGAGTTCTTCCCAGGGGGTTCGGACGCCGGTGGCGGGTGGGGTGGTGGCGGTCATGCACTTCATGGTGCGGGTCCGCAGTGCCGCGGGCCACGGGTTTTCGCCCCGCGAGAAGGCGTCAAGCCCGCGTCAGCGACAGCAGGTCCCTCGCCGGGCCCACCGGGCGGTGGCCCGTGGGCCACACCGCCCGCAAATCCCGGGCCAGCGACACCCCGTCCACCGGCACCCGCACCAGCCGGCGCATCGCCAGCTCCTCGCCCACCGCCAGTTCGCTCAGGACGGCAGGTCCCGCCCCGCTCACCGCCGCGGCCTTCACCGCCGTGGTGGAGGAGAGCTCGATCAGGGGGCGGGCCAGGCCTCCCAGAGCCGTGTCCAGGACCTGGCGGGTGCCCGACCCCTTCTCCCGGAGGATCAGCGGCGTCACGGCCAGTTCGGCGGCTTCCAGGGGGCGTCGGCGGCGGGCCCAGACGTGCCCCGGGGCCGTCACGACGATCAGGTGGTCGTGCGCTATCACCACCGAGTCGAGGCCGGAAGGGACCGTCAGGCCCTCCACGAAGCCGAGGTCCGCCTCGTCCGACAGCAACCGCTCCGCCACCGTCGCGGAGTTCCCCGCGTGCAGCGACACCGCCGTGTCCGGGCGCCCCGCGCGCAGGGCGAGGAGCCACCCCGGCAGCAGGTACTCCGCGATCGTCATGCTCGCCGCCACCCGGAGCCGGGAGTCCCTGCGGACCCGCAGCGCCTGCGCACCGGCGTCGAAGGCCTCCGCCGCCGCCACGATCCGCCGCGCCCAGTCGGTCACCAGCGCCCCGGCGTCGGTGAGCCGGGAGCCGCGGGGTGAGCGGTCGACCAGGGCGACTCCCAACTGCCTTTCCATGGAGCGGATCCGGCTGCTCGCCGCCGGTTGGGTGATGCCCAGTTCCCGCGCCGCCCCGCCCAGGCTCCCCAGCCGCGCCACGGCCAGCAGCAGCTCCAGCGCCCCGAGATCTGGCACCCGGTGGGACAGCCCACCGCCCACCGCCGCCCCTCGCTCCTCCACACCGCTCATAAAGACAGTTTATGCCCTCATAGAGCCGTACTCCCTGGTCGCCGCCCTTCCCGGACGACACCGTGGAGACATGGTCACCGCCGTCCGTCACCTCGGGCCGAACTGGTACGCCGCCGTCATGGGTACCGCGATCGTCGCCACCGCCGGCGTCGCGCTCCCCGTGCACCTCCCCGGCCTGCGCACGATCTGCGCCGCCGTCTGGCTCCTGTCCCTCGCCCTGCTGCTCGCCCTCCTCTGCGCCCGCGCCCTGCACTGGCGCCACCACGCCGACCAGGCCCGCGCCCACCTCCTCGACCCCGCCACGGCCCCCTTCTACGGCTGCCTCGCCATGGCCCTGCTGGCGGTCGGCGGCGGCGCCCTCACCGTCGGCCGGGACTGGATCGGGACGACGGCCGCGGTCGCTCTCGACGCCGTGCTGTTCACCGCCGGTACGGCCGTGGGGCTCGCGGCCGCCGTCGCCGTGCCGTACCTCATGGCCGTACGGCAGCGGGTCGAGCCGCGGCAGGCCACGCCCGTATGGCTGCTCCCCCTCGTCGCGCCCATGGTGTCCGCCGCCCTCGGGCCGCTCCTCGTGCCGTATCTCCCCGCCGGTCAGCCGCGCGAGACCCTGCTCCTCGGCTGCTTCGCGATGTTCGGGCTCAGCCTTCTCGCCACCCTGGTGATGCTGCCGCTCGTCTTCGCCCGGATCGTCACCGGCGGACCGCTCCCCCTCGCCCTCACCCCGGCCCTCTTCCTGGTGCTCGGCCCGCTCGGCCAGTCCACCACCGCCGTCGGCAAGTTCGCGGACGTGGCCCCCGGTGTCGTCCCGGCCCCCTCCAGCCAGGGCTTCGGCGTCCTCGCGGTCCTGTACGGCGTTCCCGTCATGGGGTTCGCACTGCTGTGGCTGGCGCTCGCCGGCGCGCATGTGGTGCGTGCCCGCCGGCACGGGATGGGGTTCTCGATGACCTGGTGGGCGTTCACCTTCCCGGTCGGCACCTGCGTCACGGGCGCCGAGGCGCTGGCTCGGCACACCGGACTCGTCGTCTACGACTGGCTCGCCACCGGGCTCTACGTCCTTCTCGTCGCCGCCTGGGGCACGGCCGCCCTGCACACCGCGCGCGGGCTGCTCAGCGGAGCGCTGCTCGCAGGGCCTCGCCCAGTGCCCGTGGTGCTTCGGACAGCGACGGCCCGTACCACGTCTGGTGCCGTCCGCTGACGAGTGCGCAGGGCAGGCCGGGGAAGGCCTCCGGGCCATCGTCGGGGGCGAAGCGGTACGGCTCGTCCGGCAGGACCACCACGTCCGGGGCCGCCGCCCGCAGCTCCTCCAGCGGGATGCGCGGATAGCGGTCCGCGTGGGTGGTGTACACGTGGTCCACGCCCAGCCGGGACAGCACATCGCCCGCGAACGTGTCCCGGCCCAGCACCATCCACGGCCGCCGCCAGATGGGCACGACTGCCGTCGTGCGGCGCGACGGGGGTTCGAGTGCCGACCACGCCTCCTCGGCCTCGTCCAGCCAGCGCGGTCGTACGCCACCACACGCCTCGACGACCCGGGTCAGCTCCCGGAGGGCCTGCGGGACGTTCCGGACCTCGGTGACCAGGACCTCCAGGCCCGCCTCGCGCAGTGCTTCGAGATCCGGCTCGCGATTCTCCTCCTCGTTGGCGATCACCAGGTCGGGGGCGAGGGCGGCGATCCGGTCGACCTCGGGGTTCTTGGTGCCGCCGATCCGGGTGACGTCGAGGTCGGCCGGATGGGTGCACCAGTCGGTGGCGCCGACCAGGACGCCGGGTGCCGAGCGGGCGATCGCCTCGGTCAGCGAGGGGACCAGGGAGACGACTCTCACTGCCGGGGCCGGTCCTGGACCGCCTCGATGTGCTCGGCCACGGCGACGACGACCACGCGGGTGTCCGCCACGGTCGCCCGCCAGCGGTGCCGCACCCCGCCGGTGAGGTACAGGGTGTCGCCGCGGCCCAGCCGGTAGGCGCGGCCCTCGGCCTCGACGTCCACCCCGCCGTCGGCGACGTACATCAACTGGTCGTTGCGGTACTGGAATTCACGGCCCGCGTCATGATCGCCGGTGAACTCCTGGGCGTGCATCTGGTGGTGGCCGCGCACCAGGGAGCGCATCCGGGGTTCGTAGTCCTGCTCCGGGCCCTCGGCGTGCACGACGTCGACGCTGCACGCCGGGTCGGCGGCGGCGAGGAGTTCGACGGCCGTGGTGCGCAGCGCGTCGGCGACCTTCTCCAGGGAGCTGCGGCTGGGGCGGGCGCGTTCGTTCTCGATCTGGCTCAGGAAGGGGACCGAGAGGCCGCTGCGCTCGGCGACGACGGCGAGGGTGAGCTCCAGCGCGCGGCGCCTGCGGCGCACGGCCGCGCCGACCCGAAGGGGCTGTTCTTTGTGGTCGCCCATGGCTCCGGCTCCCTCCTTGGCTCGTCGGTCCTGTGGCACGTCCCCTGATGAGTTGTCTGCACCCTACGCATGTTCGGCAAACCGTTTCATGCGGCCGTCACATCGAGGTCGTACGGCGTGCGACCGTACCTCACGATTCGCGCCAGCCGAACGGCCCCCTGGAAACTGCCAGGGGGCCGGATTTCGGTCACCCGTCCGCCGCGGACCGTCCAAGTCCCCTCGTCGGCATCGGAGTTCGGGCGATGACGTAGCTCTATGTGGTTGGCCGGATCCTTACCGTGCTCCCGGAACGGTTATGACGGTGTCATCCGCCCGACCATCTCCGGGTGCTCCTTCAGCCAGGCGGCGACCGCCCGCTCCTCGTGCCCCTGGCCGTACTTGTTGATCTCGCTCTCCAGGGTACCGAGCTCGTCCTCACTCATATGGAATCCCTTGATCCACTTGGTGAGCTGGGGGTACTGCTCGGGGAACTTCTCGTGGGAGATGGTGCGGATCGTGTTGCCCTCGCCGAAGAGCTTCTTGTCGTCCTTCAGCTTGGTCAGGTCGTACTGGCTGTACGCCCAGTGCGGGGACCACAGGACGACGGCGACGGGCTGCTTCCTGGCGTAGGCGCGCTTGAGCTCGGCCAGCATCGCGGGCGTGGAGCCGTCGACGACCTCGTACTCCTTGTCGAGGCCGTAGCCCGGCAGGACCTTGTTCTTGAGGAGGCTCATCTCGCCGGTGCCGGGTTCGATGCCGATGATCTTCCCGTCGAAGAGGGATGCCTTGCCCTTGAGGTCCTCGTAGGACTTCACGCCCTTGACGTACGAGGGCACGGCGACCTCCAGCGAGGTCGGCCGGTACCAGGTGCCGAGGTCCTTGAGTCTGTCCTTGCTCTGGTCCCAGTAGTTCTTCTGGGCGTACGGCAGCCAGGCGTCGAAGTTGAGATCCAGGTCGCCGGAGGCGAGGCCGGTGTAGACCGGGCCGACGTCCATCTGCTTGAGGTCGAGCTTGTACCCGCGCTTCTCCAGGACGTTCTTCCACAGATAGGTGACGGCGATGTCCTCGTCCCAGGGGAACCAGGCCACGTTCACCGGGCGCTTGGTCTCCGCCGCCCTCTTCTGGACGGGGGCCAGCTGGTCGGCCAGGCCGGGGTGCTGCTTCAGCCAGGTGCGCACGGCGTCCTGCTGGCGCCCCTTGCCGGCCTTGTTGATCTCGGCCTCCAGGCTGGTGAGCTGCTTCTCGTCCAGCTTGAAGTTCTTCAGCCACTGCCCGACGACCGGGTTCTCGTCGGCGAAGCCCTTACGGGCCACCGTGTGGATACCGTCACCCGAGCCCCAGGCGCCCTGGGGGTCCTTGAGCTTCTTCAGGTCGTAGTCGTTGTACGCCCAGTGCGGCGACCAGAGCGTGACGACGACCGGCGCCTTCTTGGCGTACGCCCGCTTCAGCTCGGCCAGCATGGCGGGCGTGGAGCTGTCGACGACCTTGTACTCCTTGTCGAGGCCGTACGCCTTGAGGACCTTGCTCTTGAGCAGGGCCATCTCACCGGCGCCGGCCTCGATGCCGGTGATGTTCCCGCCGAACTGCGCGGCCTTGCCCTTGAGGTCGGCCAGGGTGTTGATGTCCTTCATGTACGACGGGACGCTCAGCTCGAGAGAGGTCTTGTCGTACCAGGCGCCGAGGTCGTCGAGCTTGGCGCCGTACTTCTTCCAGTACTGCTCGTGGGTCGTCGGCAGCCAGGCTCCGGTCATGAAGTCGGCGTTTCCGGAGGCCAGGGAGGTGTAGAGCGGCCCGGCGTCGAACTGCTTGGCGTCCACCTGATAGCCGCGTTCCTCCAGGATCTCCTTCCAGAGGAAGGTGGAGGCGACACCGTCGTCCCAGGGGACGTAACCGATGCTGATCTTCTTGCCCTGGCCGACGTCCTTGCCGCCCGAGACGGCCGTGGCCTCGCCCGAGGTGCCGCCGAAGATCCCCATGCCGCCCGCCACGAGCGCGAGGACGACGACGCCGATCACGGCGATCTGGGGGCGGGGACGGTAGGACCAGATCTTCAGCCCGCCTCGGGACGCGCGGGCCTTGGCCGCGGCGCGGCGGCCCAGCGGGGAGACCTGGGTGCCGAGCGCGCCGGTCATGCGGTCCAGGTAGATCGCGAGGATCACGATGGCGACACCGGCCTCGGAACCGAGACCCACGTTGAGCTGGCCGATGGCCTCGTTGACGTCGCCGCCGAGGCCGCCAGTGCCGACCATGCCGGCGATCGCGGCCATGGACAGGCCGAGCATGATGACCTGGTTGACGCCGGCCATCACGGTGGGCAGTGCCAGCGGCAGCTGGACGCGCAGCAGGGTGTCGCGCGGTGTGGTGCCGAACGCCTCGGCGGCCTCGACGAGCTCCTTGTCGACCTGGCGGATGCCGAGCTCGGTCATCCGCACGCCGGGGGCGAGCGCGAAGATCAGGGTGGCGACGATGCCCGCGGAGGCGCCGGTGCCGAAGAACAGGATCGCCGGGATGAGGTAGATCATCGCGGGCAGCGTCTGCATGAAGTCCAGGACGGGCCGGACGATGCCGCTGACCCGGTCGGAGCGGGCCGCCCAGATGCCCACGGGGACGGCTATCACCAGCGCGATGATCGTGGCGACGAGGACCAGCGAGAGGGTCGTCATCGCGTCCTCCCACAGTTCGAGGGAGTCGATGAAGGCGAATCCCGCGAAGGTGAGGACGCCGGCCAGGGTGCCGCGCAGCCAGAACGCGATCACGGCGAAGATGCCCGCGAGCAGCAGGGGCTGGGGCGCCTGGAGGACGGCGTCGATACCGTCGTAGGTGCCGGTGAAGACGGTCTTGAGGAAGTCGAAGAGCCAGGACACGTGGTCGAGCAGCCAGTCGACGGTGTCGTTGACCCAGTCGCCGAGCGGGATCCTAGGCATGGGCGGCCTCCGCGTCGCCGAGGAAACCGACCAGGCGCTGCTGCCGGACCACACCGACGAGCTTTCGCTTCTCGTCGAGGACGGCCACCGGGTGCGTCGACCGGGCGCTCATCGCGCAGAGCTCGGTGAACGGCGTGTCGGGCGTCGCGGTCTCGCAGTCGCCCTCGCAGCCGCAGTCGGCCCGGGCGCCGCTCACGTCCCTGTCCATGACGGCGGACGCGGTCAGGACCCGGGAGCGGTCGACGTCCTTGGTGAAGGAGGCGACGTAGTCGTCGGCGGGCCGCACCAGGATGTCCTCCGCGCTGCCCGTCTGGACGATCCGGCCGTCGCGCATGACGGCGATCCGGTCGCCGAGCCGCATGGCCTCGTTGAGGTCGTGGGTGATGAAGACGATGGTCTTCTTCAGGGTCTTCTGGAGCTGGAGGAGCTGGTCCTGCATGTCCCGTCGGATCAGCGGGTCGAGCGCGCTGAAGGACTCGTCCATGAGGAGCAGGTCGGCATCGGTGGCGAGGGCGCGGGCCAGGCCCACGCGCTGCTGCATACCGCCGGACAGCTCGTCGGGCCAGGACTTCTCCCAGCCCCCCAGGCCGCACAGCTCCAGGGCCTCGGTCGCCCGCTCGACGCGCTCGGCCTTGGCGACGCCCTGGACGGCCAGGCCGTAGGCGGCGTTCTCCAGGACGCTGCGGTGCGGGAACAGCGCGAAGTGCTGGAAGACCATGCTGATCTTCTGCGCACGCACGGCCCGCAGCTCGCGGTCGGTGAGCGCGGTGAGGTCCTGGCCGTCGAAGCGGACATGGCCCGCGGTCGGCTCCAGGAGGCCGTTGAGCATCCGCAGCAGGGTGGACTTGCCGGAGCCGGACAGGCCCATGACGACGAAGATCTGGCCCGGGTCCACGGTGAAGGAGGCGTCGATCACCGCCGCGGTGGTGCCCTCGGCGCGCAGTCCCTCCCGGTCGGCGCCCTCGCGGAGTCTTGCGACCGCCTCGTCCGGCCGTCTTCCGAAGACCTTGTACAGCTGATCTGCCTCAAGCCGTGCTGACACGCGTACCTCTTGTCTCGTGACCACTGGGTGGGAGACGAAGGGCCGCGAACAGTTGAAGGTGCAACCTGCCTCGCTCCGAGGCCGCGCCTGCCCATATGTCCTTGGGCCAAACACACCGATGTCCCGGTTCACAGGACGCTCACACCGCCGAACGAGTCAAGCGCCGACGGCGTTGTCAGCGCTGTACGGCATGATGCGAGACGTGACCGGACGACTGATGCTCCTCGACACCGCCTCGCTCTACTTCCGTGCCTACTTCGGCGTTCCGGAGTCGGTGAAGGCACCCGACGGCACGCCGGTGAACGCCGTGCGCGGCCTCCTCGAATTCATCGACCGCCTGGTCAAGGACCACCGTCCCGACCTGCTGGTGGCCTGCATGGACGCCGACTGGCGCCCCCAGTGGCGGGTCGACCTCATCCCCTCCTACAAGGCGCACCGCGTCGCCGAGGAGCACGAGAGCGGCCCGGACGAGGAGGAGGTGCCGGACACGCTGTCGCCGCAGGTGCCGGTCATCGAGGCCGTCCTGGACGCGCTCGGCATCGCGCGTGTGGGGGTGGCCGGATACGAGGCGGACGACGTGATCGGCACGTTCACCGGACAGGCGACGGGCCCGGTGGACATCGTCACCGGCGACCGCGACCTGTACCAGCTGGTGGACGACGAGCGCCAGGTGCGGGTGCTGTATCCCCTCAAGGGCGTCGGCACGCTCCAGCTGACCGACGAGGCGTGGCTGCGCGAGAAGTATGGGGTCGACGGCCGTGGGTACGCGGATCTGGCGCTGCTGCGCGGCGACCCGAGCGACGGGCTGCCGGGCGTGCCCGGCATCGGCGAGAAGACGGCGGCCAAGCTGCTCACCGAGTTCGGCGACCTGGCCGGGATCATGGCCGCGGTGGACGACCCGAAGGCGAAGCTCACGCCGTCGCAGCGCAAGCGGCTGGACGAGTCGCGGCCTTATGTGGCCGTGGCGCCGAAGGTCGTGAAGGTGGCCGGGGATGTCCCGCTGCCGCAGGTGGAGACCGCGGTCCCGCGCGCGCCACGCGATCCCGCGGCGCTGGAGAAGCTGGCGGAGCGGTGGGGGCTGGGTGGATCGCTGCAGCGACTGGTGGCGACGCTCAGCGCGTGAATATTGCCCTCGCTTTCCACTAGTGGCATGCCGTCGCCAGAGGGGTTGATGCTAACTTAGGTAAGCCTAAGCATTGGGAACTGGGAGGCCGTCATGGCAGAAGGACCGGGACGCAAGCCGCGGAAGCCTCACTCCGCACAGGTGGTCCGCACCGAACGCCTCACCCCGCACATGCAGCGTGTGGTGCTCGGCGGCGACGGACTCGCCGAGTTCGCGGCGGACACCTGCACCGACCACTACGTCAAGATCCTGTTCCCGGCCGAGGGCGCCACCTACCCCGAGCCCTTCGACATGCAGCGCATCCGCGAGGAGTTCCCGCGCGAGCAGTGGCCCGTGACCCGCACGTACACCGTGCGCCACTGGGATCCCGAGCACCGTGAACTCACCCTGGACTTCGTGATCCACGGTGACGAGGGCCTGGCCGGCCCCTGGGCGATGCGTGTCCGGCCCGGCGAGACCGTGCGCTTCATGGGCCCGGGCGGGGCCTACGCCCCCGACCTCGACGCCGACTGGCATCTGCTGGCCGGTGACGAGAGCGCGCTGCCCGCGATCGCCCGCTCCCTGGAGTCGTTGCCCGACGGCGCCCGGGCGCACGCCTTCATCGAGGTCTCCGGGCCCGAGGAGGAGCAGAAGATCGACTCCGACGTGGAGGTCGTCTGGCTGCACCGTGGCTCCCGGCCCGTCGGCGAGGCCCTGGTGGAGGCCGTCCGCGCGCTGGAGTTCCCGGAGGGCCGGCTGTGCGCGTTCGTGCACGGCGAGGCGCACTCCGTGAAGCAGCTGCGCCATCTGCTGCGGGTCGAGCGCGGCATCCCGCGCGAGGACCTGTCCATCTCCGGCTACTGGCGCCTGGGCCACAACGAGGACGGCTGGCAGGCCTCCAAGCGGGACTGGAACGCGCGCATCGAGGTGGAGCAGGAAGGTGCGGCGCCGGCCGCTTAGGCACGCGTCTCGGGCATAGGTTTGTGAAAGGGGCGGCACCTTCGAAGGTGCCGCCCCTTTCCCATGTCCGGGTGGGGTCACACCGACCGCTGGTACGACCGGAACGTCCTGATCGACAGCCACACCGCCACGACCGCAAGCCCGAGCAGCGCTCCCCCGCGACCCAGCACGACACTCCAGTCCGGATCGGCGGACAGGGCCGAACGGCCTGCCACCATCGCCCAGTTCAACGGGTTGAAGTCGGCTGTGTGCCGCATCCAGGAGGACATCTGCGAGGGCGCCATGAACGCGCTGGACAGGAAGGTCAGCGGGAGCAGCAGGAAGGTGTTGATCCCGATGATCGACTCCCGCTCCCGCACCAGCATGCCGAGCGCGTTGGACAGCGCCCCGAACACGGTGCCCAGCAGGACCGAGGCGAGCACCAGGACGGCGACCCCGGCGACGCCCCCCGGATAGTCGGCGCCGCCCAGCAGTCCGAGGAGCACGATGACCACCGACTGGAAGGCGGTCACCAGACCGTTGTTGACGACGTTGCCGTTCATCAGCGCTGCCCGGCTCACCGGAGTGGTCAGGAAGCGGTTCAGCGTGCCGCGCTGGATCTCGTCCAGGGTGGTCATCCCCGCCCACATGTTGGAGCTGAGCGCGCTCATCACGACCACACCCGGGACGAGGTAGTCGAGATACGAGGTGGTCCCGAAGCCGCCGAGCTCGACGACCTTCCTGAAGAGGCTGCCGAAGAGGAACAGCCAGATCACCGGCTGGATCAGAGTGATGATCGCGTACGCGGGCTGCCGTACGAACACCATGAGTTGACGCTGCGTCATGGACCAGGTCTGGGAGACGGCCGTGCTCATCGGGCACCCACCAGGTCTTCGGCGGCGGAGTAACGGCGGCCCGCGTAGCGCAGGTAGACGTCGTCGAGGGACGGACGGGCGACGGTCGCGGTGGCGACCTTGACCCCGGCCCGCTCCAGCGCGGCGAGCAGGACGGGTACGGCGGCGGCCCCGTCGTCGGCGCGGACGCTGACGCGGTGTCCGTCGGCCAGCACCTCGTGCACGCCCGGCATCCCGTGCAGGGCGCCGGTCAGAAGTGTGCGCCCCGCGTCGCCGAGCGGCTCGCGCAGCTCCACATGCACGGCGTCGCCGCGGAGTTCGCCCTTGAGCGCGTCCGGGGTGCCCTCGACGACGATCCGGCCGCGGTCGACGACCGCGACCCGCTCGGCGAGCCGGTCGGCCTCTTCGAGGTAGTGCGTGGTGAGGAGGATCGTCAGCCCCTCCTCCCCCGCGAGCCGGCCGATCTCGTCCCACATCGCGGTGCGGGCCTCGGGGTCGAGACCGGTGGTGGGCTCGTCGAGGAAGAGCACCTCGGGACGGTGCACCAGGCCGAGGGCGACGTCGAGCCGACGTCGCATGCCGCCGGAGTAGCCCTTGACCGGACGCCGGGCGGCCTCGGTGAGCGTGAAGCGGTCGAGGAGTTCGTCCACCCGCTGTTCTAGGGCGGCGCCCTTCAAGCCGTAGAGCCTGCCCTGGAGCCGGAGGTTCTCGCGGCCGCTTGCGACCGGGTCGGCGCCGGAGCCCTGGGCGACCACGCCGATGGCCCGCCGGACGCGGTCCGGGTGGCGCAGCACGTCATGGCCGGCGACGGTGGCCGAGCCGGAGTCGGGGCGGGCCAGGGTGGTGAGGATCTTGACGGTGGTGGACTTGCCGGCGCCGTTCGGGCCGAGCAGGCCGAAGACGCTGCCCCGCTCGACGACGAGGTCGATGCCGTTGAGGGCGGTGACCTCACCGCCGTAGGTCTTGATCAGTTGACGCGCCTCGATCGCGGGCGCACGGGTGTTCATGGCAGGTGCTCTCCTGGGTCTCCTGGCCGAGCGGACGACAACTGATCCGCGTGAGGAGCACCGGGCTATCCTGGGTGTGCCGCACCTCGATCGCCTGGATGTGCCTCAGGGCGGATTCAGTTCGGGGTTCGAGGCCCCGGCGGGCTGCTGCAACAGCCGTGCCGGGGCCTGTTCTTGTTCAGGTCACGGTTCGTGGAACGCCTTCCACTCCTCGATGCCGGGCAGCGTGCCCTTTCTGAGTTCGTCGAGGAAGCCGCCGACCCACGCCGCCTCCGCCTCGACCATGTGGAGCTGGTACTCGTTCTCCACGAGGAAGAGCCGGGGCAGCGTCTCGTACAGCTTCTCCAGTGCGCCTCGGCCGCTCGCCAGCTGGACCAGCAGGGCGTCGAGGCGCTCCTCCAGCAGCGTCACCACGTCGTCGGGGTGGAGCACCCCGAGCAGTGAGAGCGCGGTCTCGAAGATCGGGTACTCCTTGGCCGGGGAGGCGACCAGGTCCGACATCCACTCGGTAGTCTCCTGGCGTCCGGCCGCGGTGATGCCGTACACGGTCCGCTCGGGCCGGTTGCCCTGCCGCTCCACGTCCGTGACCTCGACGAATCCATGTTTCTCGAGGTTCTGCACGACCGTGTAGAGCGAGCCGTAATTGATCTTCGTGCTGGAGTCCTTGCCCTGGCGGCGCAGAGTCTGGGCGATCTCGTAGGGATGCATCGGCTTCTGCCACAGCGTCGCCAGCACGGCGAGCGCCAGGGGGTTGCGGAGTTTGCGACGCCGCATGCCTTCACCTCACCTCCGAAGCTCGCATCCGAATATCCGCGACCGAACATATCGCGATCTACGACAGACCGTCAATAGACACGATGTATCGCGTATGAACGGTCCGCGCAAGGGCGTGAGGACTTGGGCGCCGCTTCGACATGCCTGCGTCACGCACCCGAAACAGCCTCTCCCTAATTTCTGTCACCCGACAGGAATCCAGCTCCCGCACCGCTGGTCCGCCTCTTTCGCCCTCATGCCGCCGAAGGCAGGTGCCGCCGTGACGACGACCAGTCCCTCCGACGTCCGTCCCGATCCCCCGCATTCCCCCGCCCCCGAGGACCGGTCCCTCGCCGAGTTCGGCTACCACCAGGAACTGCACCGCAGCCTGGGCCGGTACGCGTCCTTCGCGGCGGGGTTCTCGTTCATCTCGGTCCTGACGACCGTCTTCCAGTTCTTCGCCTTCGGGTACGCGTTCGGCGGCCCCGTCTTCTTCTGGGCCTGGCCCGCGGTACTGGTGGGGCAGCTGCTGGTGGCGGCCTGCTTCGCGGAACTGGCGGCGCGCTACCCGCTCTCGGGCGCGATCTACCAGTGGTCGTCCCGCCTCTCCAACCCGACCTTCGGCTGGTTCGCCGGCTGGATCATGGTGATCGGGCAGATCGTCGTGGTCGCCGCGGCGGCGCTGGCCCTGCAGATGGTGCTCCCGGCGATCTGGTCGGGCTTCCAGCTGGTCGGCACCGACCCGGCACCGACCTCGGCGGACGGGGCGGCCAACGCGGCGGTCCTGGGCGTCATCCTCCTCGTCCTGACGACCCTCGTGAACGTCCTGGACAACCGTGTGATGTCCCTGATCAACCGGGTCGGCGTCACCGCCGAGATCATCGGGGCGGTCCTGATCGTCGTGCTCCTGCTGACCCACTCCGAGCGCACACCGAGCATCACCTTCCACACCGCGGGCGCCGCGCAGAACGGCCTGTTCGGGGCACTGCTGGTGGGCTCGTTCACGGCGGCCTACGTGATGATCGGCTTCGACAGCGCGGGCGAGATGAGCGAGGAGACCCGCAACCCCCGGCGCACCGCGCCCCGCACCATCCTCACGGCGCTCGGCGCGGCCGGCGCGCTCGGCGGCCTGATCGTCCTGGGCGGCCTGCTCGCCGCCCCCAGCCTCACCGACGGGCACCTGTCGGTCGACGGCCTCAGCTACGTCCTCACCAGCAGCCTCGGCGACGGGGTCGGCAAGGCCCTGCTGGCCGACGTGGTGATCGCGATCACGGTGGCCACCCTCGCCATCCAGACGGCGGCCTGCCGCATGCTCTTCTCCATGGCCCGCGACGGCCAACTGCCCTTCGCGGGCCGCCTCGCGCGCGTGAACCCCCGCACGGGCATGCCCAGCGCCCCCGCTCTGGTCGTCGGCCTCCTGGCGGCCGCCCTGCTCCTCCTCAACTTCGCCTCACCGGAGGCGTTCCTGGCGATCGGCACGACCTGCATCGTGATGCTGTACCTGGCGTACGCGATGGTCACGGGCCCCCTGCTGATCCGCCGCGTGCGGGGCGAGTTCTCCTCGTCGGGCACCGACGAGGAGGGCGGCCGCCTGTTCTCCCTGGGCCGCTGGGGCATCCCGGTCAACGCCCTGGCCCTCCTCTACGGCCTCCTCATGACCGTCAACCTGGCCTGGCCCCGGGCCGAGGTGTACGACCCGGCGGGCGGGCACTGGTACTTCCAGTGGTTCACGGTGCTGTTCCTGGCGGCGACGCTGGCGGTCGGCGTGACATGGCGCGCACTGCGCGGGCGTACGCCTGCCAGTTGACCCTCGTTGGGTTCGGCGGCCCCCTCAGTCGCCCCGGACACGCGCGTGCAGATGCATGTCGTGCCAACCGTCCGGATGCAGAACCGCACTCCGCTTGGTTCCCTCCAGAGCGAAGCCCGTCTTGGTCGCGACACGGCACGAGGCCTCGTTACGGACGGCGTGCATGAGCTCAAGACGGTGGAACCCGACGTCGTCGAGGGCCCAGCGAGACAGGGCGGCCGTGGCACGGGCGGCCACACCCTGCCCGCGGGCCCCCGCCGTCGTCCAGTACGCCAACTCGGCCTGCCCGTCGTTGAGATGGATCTCGCGCAGGGCCACCCGGCCGAGCAGCAGATCGCTGTCCCCGTCCACCACGGCCCACTGAGCGGTCTCCTCGCGGGCCCAGGCCTGCCGCCACTCCTCGATCCAGCCGCCGACCTCGTCCACGGAGTCGGCGGCACGGGCGTGCCACTGGCGCATCGCCGGGTCCTGGAACGCGACGTGCACCGCGGGCGCGTCCTGCGGACGCCAGGGGCGCAGGAGCAGGCCGTCACCGGTGGGGAGGGCGGGCTGAGCGGTGCGCGAAAGGGCGCCGGGTGCGAGCACCGGTTCGGTGAGGAAGGGCATGACCCGCATCCTGCCAACCGAGCGAGGCCCATCCCAACGGGTTTTACCCTTGACGGAGAGGGGACACAGACCTCGCATTCCGCCCCCGGACGAAGGCGCAGCCCCCCTTGGCCGTGCGAGTCGGGCGTGCCGTCCCCGCGACGAACTTGCTCCCCAACTGCCGCAAACGAGGGTGGTACCCGCAGCGCATCGTCGGCCCGGAGTGCGCGGCCGTGCATCCGGCGGCCAGGGGATCCGCTCCGTGCGCCGGGGCTGCGCCCCCTTTCCCACGGCCGGAAATCGTCGCATGGTGCGAAGTGGTGGGCTGTCAGGGTGAATGCGGGCATGAGCGGTGTCGCACCCGGGCCCGTGGGGGTGGTGGCCGAATGCCTGCGATGGTCGGCGGGAGGACTCAGGGGCGTCGTGCGTGTGAGGCACTGACGCGGTCGGCGTTGTTGTGTGCGAATGCGAAACCGCGCGAGATGGGCGAACACCTTCCGCCCGCCGGGCGGTCCGGAATGCCACCAAGAACATGGAACCGACTTCCGCGCTACGTGTCCTGAACAGTCGCCCGTCACGGCGCCCCACACTAGCTCCAGGCCGCCCCCACACAGTTGACGAAACCCACAGCGGCACTGGAAGGTAATGGTGATCCACGGCCTCACCACCGACAACGCTGTCGAGGCGGTGATGGCCGCGATTGTCGGCGCCGTCGGGCGGTCGCCTTGAAGGTCACACCAGCGAACAGCCCGGCACATGATTGACGGGGCCCCGGTCGAGCCGAACCGGCCGAATCGCAGCGTACGGAGCACAACGCACAGTTCATGAACTTGGTCGACTCCGCCTCCCGGAGGGCATCATGAAACGCTCTGCTCGTGCCCGGTTGTCTCGATGCGTTCCCACGGGCTCGCAGCCAATCCTTGATCGGACATCACTCGACTGGCCGGCTCGTCGCGAGACGACTCGGAAAGCACTCTTCGCCTCGTCGACCTCGCCAGAAGCAGCCGACGGACAACTCCAGGAACGGTTCGAAACGGCCTAGGTGCTTCTCATCCTCTGATGAGTGGGTCGATAAGCATGCTGAGACAGAAACTGGGAGAGAATAATGCCCCAGAACGTCACTATCAAGTTGCCCATTCCGCCCCGACTGAACGCTGGTTTGGCAGCCGCCAGGGAACGCAATCTGGAGTGGATGCGCCAGCATAAACTGGTCTCGGGCCACAGTGCCATTCATCGCTACATGTTCTCGGCAGTAGCCGACTTGGCAGCCTACAGCTATCCGGACGTCGACGGTGATGACCTCGACCTGGCCTTTGACACTATGGGCTGGTTCTTCCTGTTCGATGATCTGTTTGATGTACCCGAGGGGCGAAAAGCCGACGCAGCCGTCGACGTGTGCCAGCAACTCATCGCGCTCGTCAGCCACCCCTCGTCGCGGAGGGTCAACCACGACGTCCCTCTGGTTGGCGCCTTCGCCGACATCTGGCGGCGAGCCAAGAGGGGAATGTCCGAGGAATGGCAGCGACGGGCCGCTCACAACTGGGTGGACTACCTGACGGGAAACCTCACTGAGGAGATAGATCGCCGTACGTGGATCCCCCAGGACTTCGCCACCCGGATGCGCATTGGTCACCGCACGCTGGGGCTCATCCCCTCGCTCGACCTGGCCGAACGGGTGGGACACTTCGAGATCCCACAGATCATTTGGCACAGCAGCCATCTGGAATCCATGCGCCGAGCGGCTGTAGATTCCGTCAAGCTCATCAACGAGGTGATGTCTCTCGAGAACGACGACGCACGAGGTGATCCCAATCTGGTGAGGTGCCTCATGCGGCAACGTCATTGTTCGCGAGAGGAGGCCATCGAGCTCGCCATCATTCTCGTCCAGACAACGGTCAATCAGCTATTTGAGCAGATGAAACTGATCCCCCTGTTCTGCGCCCGGCTCGGCCTCACGAGCACGGAGTCCGAGAAAGTCCAACGGTATGCGTCCGCAATGTGCACGTGGATACGCGGCAGCTACGACTGGAGCCGCAACAACGGCCGTTATTCCCCACGCACGGCCAGCGCGCTCAGTCCCAACGTGACCGGCCAACTGCACCCCGCGAACCTCACGGCGGTGTCTCCATAGCTTTCCGGCGCCGAAGTCCCCCTTTTCGAGATCGGTGTCAGAGCCTCCTCGTAGGCTTGTCCTGATGAGACGCCGTACCTCGCCCCCGCCCTCTCCCCTGCCGCAGCGCGACGGGGTCGATCCAGTGCGAGTGCGGCTACCGCCCGGTGACACCTGGGTGACTGTGCGGGATCACCTCGTGGCGCGGCTCGCGGCCGGGGGCGAAGTGATCGACGGGATGCTGGAGGCGGGGCAGATCGTGGACGCCGCCGGGCATCCGGTGACCCGCGACACGGCGTACGTCCCGGGGATGTTCGTGTGGTTCCACCGGGAACTGCCCGCCGAAGAGCGGGTTCCGTTCCCGATCGACGTCATCTACCAGGACGAACACCTGGTGGTGGCCGACAAACCGCACTTCCTCGCCACCACCCCGCGCGGCAGCCACATCGCCGAGACGGCCCTGGCGCGGCTGCGCCGGGAGCTGGCCATTCCCACGCTGGGCGCCGCGCACCGCCTGGACCGTCTGACGGCCGGCCTGGTGATGTTCACCGTACGGCCCGAGGAACGCGGTGCCTATCAGTCGCTGTTCCGGGACAGACGGGTGGCGAAGGAGTACGAAGCCGTGGCCCCGTACGACCCGGCGCTGCCCCTGCCCCGCACCGTGCGCAGCCGCATCGTCAAGGAGCGCGGAGTCCTGGCGGCCCAGGAGGTCGAGGGGGAACCCAACGCAGTCAGCCGGATCGACCTGCTGGAGCACCGGGGCGAGCGTGCCCGGTACCGGCTCACGCCGGGTACCGGGCAGACGCACCAGCTGAGGGTGCACATGAGCGCTCTGGGGGTGCCTATCCTCGGCGACCCCCTCTATCCGGTGGTCACCGCCGCCGTGGCGCCCGGCGACTTCCGGCGCCCTCTCCAACTGCTGGCACGGGTACTGGAGTTCACTGATCCGGTCACGGGACGCGAGCACCGGTTCG
Source organism: Streptomyces sp. NPDC005402 (assembly GCF_040606575.1). Classification (NCBI taxonomy): domain Bacteria; kingdom Bacillati; phylum Actinomycetota; class Actinomycetes; order Kitasatosporales; family Streptomycetaceae; genus Streptomyces; species Streptomyces sp. NPDC005402. The sequence continues at coordinate 222,816 of NZ_JBEXFB010000011.1, read as the reverse complement.
TCAGCCCACGCAAGCTGCGGGCCTGGTCGTCCTACGAGGAGTGGGCAGCGGGGTGACCCCGGTGCCGTCGGCTCACTCGCCGCGCCACCAGCGCAGGAGGCGCCAGAACACGCCAGGGCGGCGGGCCGGCTCGGGCGTCTGCGGCGGAGCGACGGACGGAGCGGCGGCCTCCACAGGTGCCGTCTTGGGCTGGGGGGTGCTGACCAGCCAGTTGTTGCTGGAACGCTGGAACGCCAGCGGATGCGCGGGGCGGGCCATGACGTCCTGCTGGGGCTTCGCCTCGAACTTCACCGGCAGTTCCAGCAAGTGGCGGTTCGAGATGGACGCCCACCAGCGCAGCTCGTCCTCCTCACAAGCGAGTTGGACGTCGGGCAGGCGGGTCAGCAGTGCGTCCACGCCGACCTCGGCGATGACACGGCCGATGTCCTGCCCCGGACACTCGTGGGGACCGCCGCCGAAGGCCAGATGGGAGCGGTTGCCCTGCATGTGAACCTTGGTGTCGGGTCGGACCCGTGGGTCGACATTGCCCGGCGCGATGCCGAGGATGAGGGCGTCACCCTTACGAATGCACTGGCCGCCCAGCTCGCTGTCCTGCTTCGCGACGTAGGGAAGCACGGTACTGAACGGCGGCTCGTCCCACAGGGACTGCTCGACCGCTTGGGGCACCGTCATCTGGCCCCCGTTGAGCTGAGCACGGAACCGCGGGTCGGTGAGCACCACCCGCATCACGTTGGCGATCAGGTTGGCAGTGGCCTCGTACGCCGCGACCAAGATGATGCGCAGGTGCTGCGAGACCTCGTCATCGGTGAGCCGCGCCGGATGGTTGATCAGGTGGCTAGTGAAGTCGTCCCTGGGTTCGCCCCGGCGGCGGGCGGTGAGCCGCGTCAAAACGTCCATGAGGTATGCGTTGCTGGCGATGGCGGTCTCGCTGCCCTTGGGCATGTCACGAGCGGCCTGCACGATCTGGTCGTTGTACTCGTCGGGCATGCCGAGGATCTCGCACATCACCATCATCGGCAGGTGTTCGGCGAACTGGGCGACCAGGTCGGCCCTGCCCTCCCGACAGAACTGGTTGACGAGTTGCTGGGCCGCCCGGTTGACATAACGGCGGATGCCCCGGTGATCGATGGTCGACATGGCGCCGGTGACCGCGCCGCGCAACCGCAGATGCTCATCACCCTCGGCGTGGACGCAGATGGGTTGCCAGGCGAAGTGCGGCATGAGCGGGTGATCGGGCTTGACCGACCCGTCCTGCAAGGCGGACCACAACCGGGTGTTACGGCAGAACTGCGAGGGATTGCGCACCAGGTGCAGGTTCTCGGCGTGGCCGAGCACCACCCAGATCGGCACGTCATCGTGGAGCAGCGCGGGGGCCACGGGCCCATGCTCGGCGCGGAGCTCCTCGTACACAGCCTCCAGGTCCTCCGCCCCCGGGCCGTACAGCCGACGCAGTCCGCCGACGCCGATGCCGTGCGCGGGGCAGCCGGGGGGCGGGGCGCCCGCGGGGTCGTACGTACCGGCCGGGGTAAAGGGTTCAGGCGTCACGATAATCGCTCCGGAGCTGAGGTCGATCTGGTCTTGAGGAAGTCATGTGCTGCCCCGGCCCGAGCGGTTCGGGCGAAGCCGGGGCGTGGGAGAGGCCTGCGGCAGTACGGCTCTGCCGGACCTCGGCTCACACGGGAGCCTTCTCCACCGACAGCGAATGAAGGAACTGCAACAACGTCATCAGCACGTCCCGGCTGGACGCCCGCCGCCGCGCGTCGCATTCGACGATGGGGATGTCCGCGCTGAGGTCGAGCGCGGTGCGCAGGTCGTCGACGGGGTGGCGGGGGCCGTCGGGGAAGGTGTTGACGGCGACGACGAACGGCACGCCCCGTTCCTCCAGGCGGTCCATGACGTCGAAGCTGACTTCGAGGCGTCGGGTGTCCACCAGGACCACCGCGCCGAGTGCGCCTTCGAACAGGCCGTTCCACAGGAACCAGAAGCGCTCCTGGCCGGGAGTGCCGAACAGGTAGAGCACCAGTTGCTCGGTGATGCTGATGCGGCCGAAGTCCATGGCCACGGTGGTGGCCGTCTTGGTCTCGGAGCCGTAGTTGTCGTCGACCCCGATGCCGGCCTGGGTCATGGTCTCCTCGGTGGTCAGCGGTTTGATCTCGCTGACCGAGCCGACCATGGTCGTCTTGCCGACGCCGAAGCCGCCCACGATGACGATCTTCACCGCGGCCTCGGCGGTCTGGGGGAGGTGGTCCTCTGTTCGCGGACCGGGGATGGTGTCAGAGCCTTTGAAGTCCATGCATCACCGCTTCGAGGAGGGAACGGTCGGCCAGCGCCTGGCGGATCACAGGGGCGCGCGCCGTCACCAGTTCGGCCGTCAGCAGCTCGGTGAGCAGGACGGTCACCACGCTGAACGGCAGGCTGAGATAGGCGGACAGCTCGGCCACGGACAGGGGGGCCGTGCAGAGCCTGAGCAGCGCCGCCTGCTCGGGCGTGGCGGAGGGCGGTGGGTCGGCGTGCGCCACGATTAAGGTGACCAGGTCGAGTTCCGAGCGCTCGGTGCCGTCGGGGCCCGTGATGACGTACAGCCGCTCGGGGTTCTTCTTCGGTCCCTCGGGTGGGTCCTGGCCCTCCTGCGGAGGTTGGGGAGTCGGTTCCGGACTGGCCTTGGGGAATCGCCGTCGGCGTTGTGGAGGAGTCATACGGTCTGCCCGTTGCGCCGGGGCGGGCTGGTGAGGTGCGCGCCGATGCGGACGACCAGGTCGCTCATGCGGGCGCTCATGTGGCCGGGTTCGGTGATGATGTCCGAGAGCACCGCGAGATAGGCGTTGGGGCCGGCGGCCATGAGGTAGAAGTAGCCGCCGTGGATCTCGATCAGGACCATCTTCATCTTGCCGTCGCTGCCCGGGATCTCCCCGGCGACGGCGCCCGCCAGGCTCTGCAGGCCCGCGCAGGCGGCGGCGACGCGGTCGGCGGTGTCCGGGTCGCCGCCATGCCGGGCGATGCGCAGGCCGTCGGCGGAGAGCACCACGATCATCTGGATGCCCGGTACGCCTTTGGCGAGGTCCTGGAGCATCCAGTCGAAGTTGCCTCGCTGCTGGATCACTTGAGGTTCCCCTCGTCTTCGGCCTCGGTACGGGCCGGTTCGTCGGTCGGCTGGGTGACTGTGGAAGAGGTGGGGCGCTTGAGGCCGTCCATGAACGCCTGGACCCACAGGCCCGGCGGGGTGTCGTCCGGCTTCGGCTCGGGCTCCGGCTCACGCGCGGCCGTCGACCAGATGGTCGGGCGGCCTTCCCGCTCGGCGCGTTCGATCTCGGCCTGCTCGGCGTAGCGCTGGGTGAGCGAGGTTTTGACCCGGCTGCGGCGCTGCGGCAGCCCGTTGGCCGTCCACTCGGTGACCTCGGGGACGTCGTCCTCCATGGACACCGGTGTCGTGAACTTGGGGCTGGTGGGGCGGCGCTTCTTGATCGTGCGCTTGGGTCCGGGCAGCGCGCCGAGTTCGGCCTTGGGCACGGCGGTGGCGCCGATGCCGTGGGCGAGTCCGACGCCGGGCTCGTCGGTGAGCATGTCGCTGGGCACGACGAGGATGGCGCGGACGCCGCCGTACGCGGAGGCACGCAGGGACACCTGCATGTCGTACGCCTGGCAGAGCCGGCCCACGACGGCGAGGCCGAGGCGCGGCGACTCGCCGAGGTCCTGGAGGTCCACGCCGGCCTTGGCGCGCTCCAGCATGCCCTCGGCCCGCAGGCGAGCCTCCTCGCTGAGGCTGACGCCGGCGTCCTCGATCTCGATGCAGACGCCGGTCTGCACCTCGGTGGCGGTGACGTGCACCTTGCTCTGCGGCGGGGAGTAGCGCGTGGCGTTGTCGAGGAGTTCGGCCGCGGCGTGGATGACCGGCTCGACCGCGGTGCCCTTGACGTTGACCTTGGCGATCGAGGAGAGGTCGATGCGCCGATACTCCAGGATCCGGGACATGGCGCCCCGCAGCACGCTGTACAGCGCGACGGGCTCGGGCCACTGCCGGCCGGGGCGGCCGCCGCCGAGGACGGAGATGGAGTCGGCGAGCCGGCCGATCAGCGCGGTGCCGTGGTCGATGCGCAGGAGGTCGTCGAAGACCTCGGGGTTGCGACCGTGGTCCTCCTCCATCTCCCGCAGTTCGTTGGCCTGCTGGTGGACGATGGCCTGCACGCGCCGGGCGATGTTCACGAAGGAGCGTTGCGCGGCGTCACGCATGATCTCCTCGGTGTCGACGATGGTGAGCACCGTCTTGAGGAGCCGGATCTGGGCGTCGGGAAGGTCCGCCCACGCGGGGTCGATGTCGCCGAGTTGGCGAATCACCTCTCCGGGGGAACTTCCGCGGCGCAGCCAGTCCAGCGCGGTGGGCGCGATCTCCTTGGCGAACCGGATCAGATCCTGGTCGTGGTCGGCGATGCGCTGTTTCAGATGAGCCGTCTGACGGATGTGCTCGAGTCGCTGCTCACGCAGTTCACGACCGCGCCGGACGGCTTCGGCCGCCACCGCGATCACCAGCAGCGTGGCGACGGCACCGCACCAGCCGACAGCGGCCCTGGCGGGCTGCTGCACCAGCGCGACGCCGGCCCCGGTCACCGCGGCCATGACTATGGCGGGGAGCAACAGCACGCGCGCATACGGCAGTTCACGGCGTCCTGGGGGGGATTGAACACTCACCATGTGGGCCCTCTGAGACGTATCGACGGGGAGTCGCACATATAGGGAACAAGCGCACGAATACACATCAACTCGGTGCGCTGCGGGCGAGCTTAGTCCGACCGGATCATCGCCGTGTCATATTCAGCAAGGGCCTGAAACGGGCATTGCGACTGGAGTAACCTCGGCCCTATTTACACGCTCCGACATCGCTCGAACACGGCGAGTCATGGTGTACGGGCGTACGAAAATCACTCACCGCGGCGAGTGAAGGTCAGCTTCCGGCGGGGTGCCGGACCTGGATATCGGGGCGCCGGACCTGGATTCCGGCGATGCGCAGGGCCGCGTCCGCGGTGGCCTCCGCGAAGACGGAGACGGGCCGTTCGGGGTCGGAGCGGTGGACCAGGATCACGCCCTCGATCAGGCCGAACAGCAGGTCCGTGCGCAGGTCGAGCTCACTCTTGGCGAGCGCGCCACCCTCGGCCGTCGCGGCCATCAACTGCCGGTAGGCGTCCTTGAGTTCGGCACGCACGGCATGGAAACCGGCGAACTGCTCGGCGCGCACCTCGGGCAGCAGATAGAGCCCACCGAGGTTGTGCGGACCGCCGCACAGCACCTCGACGTCCGCGCGGCACAGTTCCCACAGCCGGCTCTCCGCCGGGACCTTGTCGTCCGCGAGCAGCTCACGGGCGTACGCCAGCGAGGGCGTGACAGTGGACTCCAGGAGCTCGGCGAGGAGCTCCTCCTTGCCGGAGACGTAGTGGTACATGGACGCCTGCCGCATGCCCGCGCGCTCGGCGACGGCCCGGGTACTGGTGGCGGCATAGCCCAGAGAGGTGAACAACTCGGCTGCGGCGACGAGGAGTTCATCGCGCGGCGCCAGCCCGCTGTCCGGCCGCCGATCGGCCCGCGGCCTGCCGACCCGCCGCCCGGACTCCGCCGCCCCACCTGTCGTACCCATGCGTTCGATCCTCGCACACGGGGCCCGTGACGGGCTCGGGTGATCGTCACACCCTGCCGGGTCGCCGGCAGTGCCGCCTTCCGCGCGGGCGCACTTCAGGCCGTGGGCGCCGCGCCGACGACGCTGCACTGCCCGTCCGGGGCGGCGCCTCCCACGCCGGTGCAGTGCCCGCACCGAAGACCCCGACCCCCAACATTGGTGGACTTCCCGCCCGGGATGCCGACCCCACACCGGTGGACCTCACGCCCTGGGAGACCGACCCGCCACCCGCGCACCTCACGGCCTGAGGGACGGCCCCCCACGCCGGTGCACTGCCCGCCCGGAGGCGTCGATCGCCAACACTCGTGGACTTCCGGCTCGGGACACCGCCCCCACACCGGTGCACTGCCCGCTCGGGGGCGCCTGACAGTGGTGCACTTCCCGCCCGTGGTGCCGACCCCACACCAGCACACCTCCCGCCCCGAGAGACCGACCCGCCACCCGCGCACCTCACAGCGTGGGCCACCGCCCCCACGCCACTGCACTGCCCGCCCGGGAGCACCGATCCCCACGCCAGTGCACTCAACGTCCTCGGACACCGACCCCGCGCCCGCGCACCCCCGACACCGCCCCCGCACGCGCGCCCCCGCCCGCCCATGCGCACCCCGAACACCGACCCAACGCCCGCCCACGCACCCCACACCCCGGACACCAACCCAAGCCGCCACACGGCTCCCCCGCGCGGACGCGTCGCGCGCCTCCTCGACCGCCCCGTACCCGACAACGCCCCCGTGAGCGCCCGGTAACCACCCCGCAACACCCGGGCAATCCCCCCGACCAACCCCGCCCCTAATTTCTGTCAAGCGACAGAAACACCCCCGGAGCCGGAGGTCCGCCATGGCCACAGAGACCACATACGGAGCCCGTGACCACGCCCGTGCCCAGGAGGGCACCCGCGCCGAGGCCATGCCCGTCGTCCCGGCCCGCGACTGGCCGGACCCGCCCTCCGCGGCGGGGCCCCTGGTGTGGGCGGAGACCGTCGGGGGCGGCAACTACACCCACCGTGTCCTCGCCCGCGGCACCGAACTCCGCCTCACCGACCTGCACGGCGACGCCTGCGCCCACCTCCTCCTGTACGCGGAGGGCCGCCCCTGGGAGCGGCTGAACGTCGCCGACACGGTCAAGGTCCAGTGGAACGCCTACCTCGGTGAGGGCCAGCTGCTCCTGTCCGACCAGGGCCGCGTCCTCGCGAGCGTCGTCGCCGACACCTCCGGCCGCCACGACGCCCTGTGCGGCACCTCCACGCTGGTCCGCAACACCGAGCGCTACGGCGACGGCACCCCCCAGAGCCCCTCCCCCGCCGGCCGCGAGCTCTTCAAGCTGGCAGCCGCCAAGAACGGCCTCGAACCCCGCGATCTCCCGCCCTCCCTCTCCTTCTTCCAGGGCGTCCGGATCCGCGAGGACGGCACCCTCGACTTCACCGGCTCGGCGGGCCCCGGCGCCGGCGTCACCCTCCGCGCCGAACAGGACGTGACCGTACTGATCGCGAACGTCCCGCACCCCGCCGACCCCCGCCCCGCCTACGTCAGCACCCCACTGGAGGTGCTCGCCTGGCGTGCCGAGCCCACCCGCGCCGGCGACCCCCTGTGGGACGCGACCCCCGAAGGCCGCCGCGCCTTCCTCAACACCGCCGAATTCCTCGCCTCGAAGGGGCGCGCATGAAGACCGTGGTTCCGGCCCGCTCCGCCTGGTCCTCCGTCATCCGCGAGGGCGAGACGCTCACCATCACCGATCTGCACGGCAACCAGGCCGTCGACTTCCTCGTCTACGACGCCCACGACACGTCGGTCCGCTACAGCGCCCCCGACACGATCCAGGCGCAGGGCGGCATCTTCCTCACCACGGGCAGCGTGCTGATGTCCGACGAGCACACCCCGCTGATGACGGTCACGGCGGACGACGTGGGCCGCCACGACACGGTCGGCGGGGCCTGCTCCAAGGAGTCGAACACCCTGCGCTACGGCCACCACACCTGGTCGCAGCACGCCTGCGTGGACAACTTCCTCGCCGAGGGCGCGAAGCGCGGTCTCGGCAAGCGTGACCTCGTCTCCAACATCAACTGGTACATGAACGTGCCGGTCGAGAAGGACGGCACCCTCGGCATCGTCGACGGCATCTCCGCCCCGGGCCTGTCGCTGACCCTGCGCGCCGAGCGCGACGTCCTCGTTCTGGTCTCCAACTGCCCCCAGATCAACAACCCTTGCAACGGCTTCGACCCGACGCCCGTAGCGATGACGATCGGGGCCACGGAGACCACGGCAGGGACCACGGAGACCGCGATCGGGGCCGACGCATGACCTTCGACACCCTCCTCGTCGCCAACCGGGGCGAGATAGCGGTCCGGATCATCCGCACGGCCCGCGAACTGGGCCTGCGCACCGTCGCGGTGTACTCCGACGCCGACCGGGCCGCACCCCACGTCCGGCTCGCCGACCACGCCGTACGCCTCGGCCCGGCGCCCGCGAAGGAGTCGTACCTCGACGCCGACCTGGTGCTGAAGGCGGCGAAGGACTCGGGCGCGGGCGCGATCCACCCCGGCTACGGTTTCCTGTCCGAGGACGCCGCGTTCGCCCGCCGCTGCGAGGACGCGGGGATCGTGTTCGTGGGCCCGACGCCCGAGCAGCTGGAACTGTTCGGCGCGAAGCACACCGCACGGGCCGCGGCGGAGGCGGCGGGCGTGCCGCTGGCGCCGGGGACCGGCCTGCTGGCCTCTCTCGACGAGGCCCTCGAAGCCGCGGAAGCCATCGGCTACCCCGTGATGCTCAAGGCCACCGGCGGTGGCGGCGGCATCGGCATGTCGGCCTGCCGCTCCGCCGACGGACTGACCGACGCCTGGGACCGGGTGCAGCGCGTAGCCGCCGCCTCCTTCGCCTCCGCCGGAGTCTTTTTGGAACGGCTCGTCGAACACGCCCGCCATGTCGAGGTGCAGGTCTTCGGCGACGGCGAGGGCAGGGTCGTCACCTTCGGCGACCGCGACTGTTCCCTGCAGCGCCGCCACCAGAAGGTCCTGGAGGAGGCTCCGGCACCGGGGCTTCCCGCTCCCGTCCGCGCACAACTCACGGACAGCGCACGTGATTTGTGCGCCTCCGTCGGCTACCGATCCGCGGGAACCGTCGAGTTCGTCTACGACGCCGCCCGCGAGGAGGCCTACTTCCTGGAGGTCAACACCCGTCTCCAGGTGGAACATCCGGTCACCGAGGAGATCTACGGCGTCGACCTGGTCGCCTGGATGCTCCGCCTGGCCCGGGGCGAGCGGAACGCCGTACGCGAACCCGGTCCGCCGCGCGGCCACGCCGTCGAGGCCCGCGTCTACGCCGAGGACCCCTCACGCGAACACCGGCCCAGCGCAGGGCTGTTGACACGGGTCGAGTTCCCCACCGGGGTCCGCGTGGACGGCTGGGTGGAGACCGGCACCGAGGTGACGACGTCGTACGACCCGATGCTCGCGAAGATCATCGCGTACGGCCCCGACCGCGCCCACGCGCTCCGGCGGCTGGACGAAGCGCTCCAACGCACCCGCCTCGACGGCATCGAGACCAACCTGGGCCTGGTCCGGGCGGCGCTGGCCGACGCCGACTTCAGGACGGCCGCCCACTCCACGGCGACCCTCGCCACCGTTCAGGACCCCACCCCGCGCATCGAGGTCGTGGCCGCCGGAACCCTCACCACGGTCCAGGACTGGCCGGGCCGCACCGGCTACTGGCAGGTCGGCGTGCCGCCGAGCGGCCCGATGGACGACCGTTCCTTCCGGCTCGGCAACCAGGCGCTGGGCAATCCCGAAGGCGCCCCGGGTCTCGAATGCACCTTGCAGGGTCCGTCGTTGCGGTTCACCCACCCCACCACCGTCTGCGTGACGGGCGCTCCGGCACCGGTCACCGTCGACGGCACACCGGTGGCGCAGTGGGAGCCGGTGACCGTGCCCGCGGGCGGCGTCCTGGAGGTCGGCGCACCCGCCGAACACGGCCTGCGCACCTATGTCCTGTTCGCGGGCGGCCTCGACATCCCGGCCTTCCTCGGCAGCGCGAGCACCTTCACGCTGGGCCGCTTCGGCGGCCACGGCGGACGGGCACTGCGCACGGGCGACGTCCTGCACGGGGGAGGCCGGGCCGACGGCACCCCTGTCGGAAACCGGCCCTCCTACACCTCCACCTGGCACATCGCCGCCGCGGAAGGCCCGCACGCCGCCCCGGAGTTCTTCACCGAGGACGACATCCGCGACTTCTACGCCGCCGACTGGAAGGTCCACTTCAACTCGGCCCGCACCGGAGTCCGCCTGGTCGGCCCCAAGCCTCGCTGGGCCCGCACCGACGGCGGCGAGGCCGGCCTGCACCCGTCCAACATCCACGACACCCCGTACTCGGTCGGCGCGGTCGACTACACGGGCGACATGCCGGTGCTGTTGGGCCCGGACGGGCCCTCCCTCGGCGGGTTCGTGTGCCCGGCGACCGTCATCAGCACCGAGCGCTGGAAACTGGGCCAGCTGCGCCCCGGTGACACGGTCCGCTTCGTCCCGGTGAACACGGACGGCTCGGCGCGGCCGGCGATCGTGGACGGCGGCATCCTCGCCCGCGACGGCGACGTGACGTACCGCCGCAGCGGTGACGACAACCTGCTGGTCGAATTCGGTCCCATGCAGCTGGATTTGGCGCTGCGGATGCGCGTCCACGCCCTCATGGAGGCGGTCGCCGAACAGGGCCCGGACGGCATCACCGACCTCACCCCCGGCATCCGCTCCCTCCAGATCCGGACCGACCCGAACCGGCTGCCCCAGCACGAACTCCTCACCGCCGTACGGGAGATCACCGCGTCCCTTCCCCCGTCCGACCAACTGGTCGTCCCCTCCCGCACCGTCCATCTCCCGCTCTCCTGGGACGACCCGGCGACCCGCGAGGCGATCGCCCGCTACATGGCGGGCGTGCGCGACGACGCGCCCTGGTGCCCGTGGAACATCGAGTTCATCCGCCGCGTCAACGGCCTGACCTCGGTGGACGACGTCTACCGCACGGTCTTCGACGCGGAGTACCTGGTCCTGGGCCTGGGCGACGTCTACCTCGGCGCCCCGGTGGCCACGCCACTGGACCCGCGCCACCGCCTGGTGACCACGAAGTACAACCCGGCGCGCACCTGGACGGCCGAGAACTCCGTCGGCATCGGCGGGGCATACCTGTGCATCTACGGCATGGAGGGCCCTGGCGGCTACCAGTTCGTGGGCCGTACGACCCAGGTGTGGTCGCCCTGGCAGCAGCGCGGCGCGTTCGAGCCGGGCTCGCCCTGGCTGCTGCGCTTCTTCGACCGCATCAAGTGGTATCCGGTGGACGCGGACGAACTCCTGGAGCTACGCGCCGACATCACGTCCGGCTGCTTCGTGCCCCGCATCGAGGAGGGCACCTTCTCGCTCGCCGAGTACCAGGCCTTCCTCGCCGAGCACGCCGAGCCCATAGCGGAGTTCAGGTCGCGCCAGCAGACGGCGTTCGCCGCGGAGCGGGACGCGTGGGAGGCGGCGGGCGAGTTCGCGCGGGCCGAGTCCGTCTCCGCCCCGGCAGCCGACCCAGCCGACATCGCGGTCCCTCCGGGTGGCCGCTTGATCGAGGCCGAATTCGCCGCCTCCGTCTGGCAGTTGAACGTCGAGCCGGGTGACGAGGTGACGGCCGGGCAGCCGCTCCTCGCCCTGGAGGCGATGAAGATGGAGTCCAGGGTGCACGCGCCGACGGCCGGCGTGGTCGCGGAGATCCTGGCCAGGCCGGGCGACCAGGTGGAGGCGGGGACGGCACTGCTCGTCCTTGCGCCGCCCGCACAGTGAAAGAGGAGCGAGCCATGTCCAGCACCGTCACCCGGGTCCGTGCCGCCTACGACCGCGTCGAGGCCGTGGACCGCCCCGAGATCTGGATCGACCTGCGCCCGCGGGAGGAGGTCGAACGGGAGGCCCGGTCGATCGACGAGCGGCTCGCGCGCGGCGAGCGGCTCCCCCTCGCGGGCCGCTTGTTCGCCGCCAAGGGCAACATCGACGTGGCCGGCCTGCCCACCACCGCGGGCTGTCCGTCGTACGCGTACCGTCCCGAGGCCGATGCGCCGGTGGTCGCCCGGCTCCGCGCGTCGGGCGCGATCGTGCTCGGCACCACGAACCTGGACCAGTTCGCGACGGGCCTGGTCGGCACCCGCTCCCCGCACGGCGCGGTCCGCAACGCCTACGACCCGGCGAGGATCAGCGGCGGTTCCAGCTCCGGCTCGGCGGTCGCCGTGGCACTGGGCATCGTCGACTTCGCGCTCGGCACCGACACGGCGGGCTCGGGCCGGGTTCCGGCCGCCTTCAACGGCATCGTCGGCCTCAAGCCCACCCGCGGCCTGGTCCCCACAGCCGGGGTCGTCCCGGCCTGTGCCTCGATCGACTGCGTGACCGTCTTCGCCCGCACCCTCCCGGAGGCCGAACAGGCGCTGTCCCACATGACGACCGGCACCGCCCCGTCCCTGCCCGGACGCCGGCCCGGCCCCTGGCGGATCGCGGTCCCGGCGCGCGAGCAGCTCGGCGAACTGGACGAGGGCTGGGCCGAGGCGTACGAGGAGGCCGTCCAGCAGCTCGTGACGGCGGGCGCGACGCTGTGCGAGCTGGACCTGTCGCCCTTCACCGAGGCGGCGGCGATGCTCTACGAGGGCGCGTTCGTGGCCGAGCGCTACACGGCGGTGGGTGCCTTCATCGACAAGGCGACAGCAGCCAACGACGACTGTCTCGACCCCACGGTCGCCGCGATCATCACCCGGGCCCGCGACCTCCCGGCCCACCAGCTCTACGCCGACCTGGACCACCTGGCCACGCTCCGCACCCGGGCCCTGGCCGAACTGCACGACGCGGACGCCCTTCTGCTGCCCACCACCCCCGGTCACCCCACGCTCGCCGAGGTCGCCGCGGACCCTCTGGGCGCCAACGCCCGCCTGGGCCGTTTCACCAACTCCACGAACCTGTTCGACCTGGCCGCGGCCGCGGTCCCGGCGGGCGAGGTGGGCGGCCTCCCCTTCGGCGTGATGCTGATCGGCCCGGCGCACACTGATGAGCGCTTGGCGAGCATCGCGCGCCTGCTCCAGCCGGAGACCCGCCTCGCGGTGGTCGGCGCCCACCTGACGGGCCAGCCGTTGAACCCACAACTCCTCGCGCTGGGCGCCCGCCTGGACCGTACGACCACCACGGCACCGGTCTACCGCCTGCACGCCCTGCGGACCGACCCGCCGAAGCCGGGCCTGGTCCACGTCGGCGAGGGCGGCACGGAGATCGAGGCGGAGGTGTGGCGCCTGCCGGCGGAGGGCCTGGGCCGCCTCCTGGCAGCCCTGCCCCGCCCCATGGCACTGGGCAGGGTGGAGCTGTCGGACGGAACCCGGATCCCGGGCTTCCTGTGCGAACCCGCCGCCCTCACGGACGCCCAGGACATCACGTCACACGGAGGCTGGCGGTCCTATCTGAACGCCGAGTAGGCCGACCCACCCAGGGGCGCGGGCTCGACCAGCCACCGTCGACCCGCCCCCGCCCCCGAACGCTCACCCCACCGACGAGTAGGCCACAACCCCCCGCAGCAACAGATCGACAGCCTTCCGCGCGTTCTTCGCGACGGAGGAAGACCCGTCACCCCCCGACACGGGAGCCGCCGCCGAGATCTGCCCCAGCACGTCGATCACCTGCTTGCACCACCGCACGAAGTCCCCGGCCGGCATCTCCGCCTCCCGCAGCACCTCGTCCAGCCCCTTCCCCGAGGCCCACATGTACGCGGCCCAGGCGAACCCGAGATCCGGCTCCCGCTGCCCGACCCCCTCGGTCTGGTTGATGCGGAAGTCCTCCTCCAGGGCGTCGAGACGCCCCCAGATCCGCACCATCTCACCGAGCGCGGCCTTGGCCTTGCCGGACGGCACCTTGGGTGCCATGGCGTCGTCGCCCACCCGGGCCTCGTACACCAACGCGGAGACGCACGCGGCCAGTTCGGCGGGGGCGAGCCCCTCCCAGACCCTTTCCCGCAGGCACTCGCTGGCCAGCAGATCGAGCTCGCCGTACAGGCGGGCCAGCCGCTTGCCGTGCTCGGTGACCTCGTTGCCGCGCAGATAGTCCAGCTCGGTCAGCAGGGCCACGATCCGGTCGAAGGTGCGTGCGATGGTGTTCGTGCGTCCCTCGATGCGCCGCTCCAGCTGCGAGGTGTCGCGCAGCAGCCGGTGATAGCGCTCGGCCCAACGGGCGTGGTCCTCGCGGTCGTTGCACCCGTGGCAGGGGTGCGCCCGGATCGCCGTCCGCAGCCGCGCGATCTCGCGGTCGTCGGCGGCCTGTGATCGCTGCTTGCGGGCCCGCTCCGGCGGAATGTGCCCTGCCTTGGTGCGCAGCGCGGAGGCCAGGTCCCGACGGGACTGCGGTGAGCGCGCGTTGAAGGACTTGGGGATCCGCATCCGCTCCAACGGCTCTACCGGGACGGGGAAGTCCATCGACGCGAGCCGCTTGACCTGCCGCTCGGCCGTCAGCACCAGCGGCCGCGGGCCGTCGTGGTGCTCGAAGCCCCGGTGGCCGTTGGACCGCCCGGCGGGCAGGCCCGGGTCCAGCACGAGCGCGAGACCGGCGTACTTGCCCGTCGGCACATGGATCACATCGCCCGGCTTGAGCTTCTCCAGCGCCACGGCCGCCTCGGCCCGCCGCTGGGCGACTCCCTGCCGGGCCAGCTCGGTCTCGCGGTCCTTGAGCTCGCGGCGCAGCCGCGCGTACTCCTCGAAGTCGCCGAGGTGACAGGTCATGGAGGCCTTGTAACCGTCGAGCCCCTCCTCGTTGCGCTGCACCTGCCGGGAGATCCCGACGACCGACTTGTCGGCCTGGAACTGCGCGAACGACGTCTCCAGCAGCTCGCGCGAGCGGTGCCGGCCGAACTGCTCGACCAGGTTGACCGCCATGTTGTAGGACGGCTTGAAGCTGGAGCGCAGCGGGTACGTACGCGTGCCGGCGAGGCCCGCGAGGTGTTCGGGACTGCTCCCCCGCTGCCACAGCACCACCGCGTGACCCTCGACGTCGATGCCGCGCCGCCCCGCACGCCCCGTCAGCTGGGTGTACTCGCCGGGCGTGATGTCGGCGTGCTGTTCGCCGTTCCACTTGACGAGCTTTTCCAGCACCACCGAGCGCGCGGGCATGTTGATGCCCAGCGCGAGCGTCTCGGTCGCGAACACGGCCTTGACCAGTCCGCGCACGAACAGCTCCTCGACGACCTCCTTGAAGGTCGGCAGCATGCCCGCGTGGTGGGCCGCGATACCGCGCTCCAGGCCCTCCAGCCACTCGTAGTAGCCGAGGACGTGGAGGTCCTCGGTCGGGATCGACGCGGTGCGCTCCTCGACGAGGGCGCGCACCCTGCCGCGGGCCTCGTCGTCGTTCAGCCGCAGTCCCGCGTACAGGCACTGCTGTACGGCCGCCTCGCAGGCGGCTCGGCTGAAGATGAACGTGATGGCGGGCAGCAGGCCCTCGGCGTCGAGCCGCTCGATGACCTCGGGCCGGCTCGGCGTCCAGACCTTGGAGCGCTGCCGCCGCTCGCGCTCCCGGTCGGCCTCGCGCATCGCCCTGCCGCGTCTGCGGTCCTGGTACGACGGCCGCTGGGCCTCCATCCGGGCCAGCCGGGCGAGATCGGGGTTGACGGCCTTCTTGTTGCCCTCGCCCTCCTCGAACAGGTCGTACATCCGCCGCCCGGCGAGCACGTGCTGGAACAGCGGCACGGGCCGGTGCTCGGAGACGATCACCTGGGTGTCGCCGCGGACGGTGTCGAGCCAGTCGCCGAACTCCTCGGCGTTGGACACGGTCGCCGACAGTGACACCAGGGTCACCGACTCGGGGAGGTGGATGATCACCTCTTCCCATACGGCGCCCCGGAAGCGGTCGGAGAGGTAGTGCACCTCGTCCATGACCACGTAGCCGAGGCCGAGGAGGGTCTGCGAGCCCGCGTACAGCATGTTCCGCAGCACCTCGGTGGTCATCACGACCACGGGGGCGTCGGAGTTGACGCTGTTGTCGCCGGTGAGCAGGCCGACCTTGTCCGCTCCGTAACGGCGGCTCAGGTCCGCGTACTTCTGGTTGGACAGGGCCTTGATGGGGGTCGTGTAGAAGCACTTCTTGCCCTGCTGGAGGGCGAGGTGGACGGCGAACTCGCCGACAATCGTCTTGCCGGAGCCGGTGGGGGCGGCCACCAGCACGCCCTTCCCGGCTTCGAGAGCCTTGCAGGCCTCGATCTGGAAGGGGTCGAGACCGAAGTCGTACATCTCGCGGAAGTCCGCGAGCGCGGTGGCCTGCTCGGCTGCCCGCAGGCGGGCTGCCGCGTACCGCTCGGCCGGTGAGAGGTCCTCTGTCATCGTGCTTTCGAGCGTACCCGGCGGCACTGACAACAGGACGATCATTATCCGGATCCAAGTCCGGGAAACCTGCTCTTCACGCAGTTCACGGGCCCACCACGGACACCGCCCCGCGCACACAGCTCGCGCTCAGCGGCAGTGGTCCGAGCGGCTCGCCGTCCGCATACCCCGTGACACCCTCGGCGGTGATCTCGACCCGCGCGGCCCTCAGCACGGTGACCTTGGGATGGTCGACGTGGGTGCCCCGGTACACCCTCGGGAACACCCGCAGCAGGGTCGTACGGCTGCAGTCGCCGACCACGGTGACGTCGAACAGCCCGTCGGTGAGGTCCGCGCCCGGGCAGATCCGCATACCGCCGCCGTACGACGATCCGTTGCCGACGGCCACCAAGGTCGCCTCCACCTCGCGGACCTGGCCGCCGTCGAGCGTGATCCGGTACGGGACGGGCCGGAAGGCGGCCAGTTCGGCGAGCATCGCGAGGTCGTACCTGAGGCGGCCCGCGGGCCATCTCATGCGGTTGCCGCGGTCGTTGACACGGGAGTCGAAGCCGGAGGCGAGGACGGTGCCGAACCAGTGGTCACCGACCCGGCCCAGGTCGGTGTCGTGGACGCGGCCCTCCTTGAGCGCCTCGCCGATCAGCCGGCCGGCGGCGGCGGGGTCGCGCACCGGCAGCCCCAGGGTGCGGGCGAAGTCGTTGCCGGTGCCGACGGCGACCAGACCGAAGGGGGTGCGGGTGCCGGCGACAGCCTGGAGGGCGAGGTTCGCCATGCCGTCGCCACCGACCGCGATCAGAGCGCCGGTGCCGTCCCGGACTGCGGCACGCGCGCGTGCGAGGGCGTCGGCGGGGTCCTCGCCCAGCACGGTCCGCACGGCGAAGCCTGCCGCCCGCAACGCGGAAGCGGCCGGCTGCGCCGCGTGGGCGCCCCGGCCGCGGCCCGCGGTGGGGTTCACGAAGAGGGTGATCTCGCTGGTCACAGCAGTGACCTTACGAGCGCTTCCCGGTCGTCAGGTCACGTCGTCATAACCGTTGACCCGGTCCGTGGCCGACTGCTCGGGCAGCGCCCGGCTCGCGGAGACGGTCTCGACCTCGCCGATGTCCTCGGGGGTGAGGTCCAGGTCGGAGGCCTCGTCGTCGGCGGGCCCCTCGGCCTCACGACGGCGCTTGCGCCGGTCGTTGAGCAGGGAGAAGGCGGTCGCCGCGAAGTACAGGACCCAGATCGGCGCGGCGAGGGCCAGCATCGTCAGCGGGTCGGTGCTCGGTGTGGCGACGGCCGCGAACACGGTGATGGCCATGATCATGCCGCGCCACCAGCCGAGCATCCGCTTGCCGGTGATCAACCCGGTGAGGTTGAGGAAGACCAGCAGGAGGGGCAGCTCGAAGGAGAGGCCGAAGACCAGCACCATGCGCAGGACGAGGTCGAGCAGGTCGTCCAGCGGCAGCAGGTTGGAGGTGCCGCCCGGGGTGAAGCCGATCAGCACCTTCGCCGTGGTGGGCAGCACCGAGTAGGCGAAGTACGCGCCGACCATGAAGAGCGGGGCGCCCGTGCCGACGAAGGCGTAGGCGTACTTCTTCTCGTGCCGGTGCAGGCCGGGTGCGACGAAGGCCCACAGCTGGTAGAGCCAGACCGGCGAGGCCGCGACGACGCCGGCCATGAGCGACACCTTCAGTGCCAGCGTGAAGGGCGCGAGGAGGCCGTTGATCGTGATCTCGGCGCACGGCTTGGTCGACTGCGTCGACTTGGCCAGTTCCGCGAAGGACTTGTCACAGCCGACCGAGTCGAGAATCGGCTTGGTGATCAAGTTGATGATGTCGTTGTAGAAGAAGGCGGCGACCACCGTGACGGCGATGATGGCCAGCATCGCCTTCGCGAGCCGGTTGCGGAGCTCACGAAGGTGATCCGCGAGAGGCATCCGCCCCTCGGGATCCCTCTCCTCTTTGCGGGCAGACTTCAGCAACCCACGTTCCCATCTCGTGCGGGCGGGCCGGAGGTCACCGGCCCCGCGTCAGCGCTTGGTCGTGTCCGTCGGCTCGGTGACCGGGCGCGAGCTGGTCACGTCGCCGGGGGCGGCCTGGATGGTGCGCTGAGCCGGGGTCTGCTCGTCGGTGTTGGGCGGGCCGGCCGGAGTGGCCGTGCTGCTGCCCTCGTCCTTCATCGCCTTGGCCTCGCTCTTGAGGATACGAGCGGACTTGCCGAGCGAGCGCGCCATGTCGGGAAGCTTCTTCGCGCCGAACAGCAGGATGATGACGACGAGGATGAGAATGATCTCGGGGGCGCCGAGCCTTCCGAACATAAGTCTTTACCTTCTCACCGAGGCGGCTTGTGGGGTGCTGTCCGACCGGTCGGACATGTGTCCGATCAGTCGTGCTGACAGCGATCGTAACGCTCAGGGGTGAACGCCTGGCAATCCCTGTGCGCACTCCCGGTTCGCGGCCGAGCCTCGTTATCCGGACCGCGACCAGCAGCGTACCTGCCGACCTGCCACGGTGACAGGGCGAAGTGGCCCAAAACGCATCCGCCGCTCGACTCACACCCAACTCTCAGCCGTACTCACAGCGAGTCCACGGAACGGGCCGTGCTCACCGCCGCCCGCTCCAGGTCCTCCGCGGCCCTGCTGATGCGCTGTGCGGAGTCCGTGACCTGGCGCCCGAGACGCTGGGCCTCCAGGAAGACCCGGACGGCGAGCACACCGAGCACGGCGAGACCCACGAAACCCACAGCTACCGCGAACATCGGCCAGAACATGACACCGAGCCTAGAGGGTCTGGAGGGACAAGAAACACTAGAGGGTGGAGTGCAGCCGCAGCGTCCGCACCCCGCCGCCGGTCAGCAGCTCCACGATCCGCTCACCGGCGGGCTTGCGGACGGCCGCGCCGCACTCGGGGCAGGTGAAGGAGTAGAAGGTGGTGCGGCTGGTCGCGCCGATGGCGAGGCGAAAGGCGCTGGCGGCCAGCTCGAACCGCTCCCGGCAGTCGGGGCAGCCCGCCTTGAAGGTCACCGGAGCCGCGCTTCTCATCCCCGCGAAAGCGGCGGCCACCGTGATGCCCGCACCGGACGTCGCCGACTCGCTCAAAGCCCCTGCTCCTGCCTGTCGTACCGACCGTCGTCCTGCCGCCCCTGGCGCCCCGCGTCCGCCACGTGCGCGTCCCGCGCCTCGACCCCGTCGTAGGCCGCCAGGGCCTCACGGGCCGCCTCGCGGGCGCTGTCGGCGAGGTCGCGCGGCGAGACGATGCGGCCGTCACGGCCGAGCCGGAGCGCCAGCCTCCGCAGCGATGCCGGGTCGGGGGTGCGCAGGGTAATACGCAGCCCGCCGTCGGAAAGCTCATCCGCACTGTCGTGCGGGTAGTACTCGGCGACCCAGCGGCCGCCGGGGCCGACCTCGACGACCACCTCGGGGTCCTCGGCGGCGGGCTGCACAAGCCCCTCCGACAGGTCCCTGAGCTCCACCTCGGGCGGCGCGGACGGCTCGTCGAGGATCTTGATCTCGGCCACCCGGTCGAGGCGGAAGGTGCGCCGCGCCTCGGAGCGGCGGCACCAGGCCTCGACATAGGTGTGACCGACGCTGACCAGGCGGATCGGGTCGATCTCGCGCTCGGTGAGCTCGTCACGGGCGGGCGAGTAGTAGCGGATCCACAGCCGCCGGCGCTCGGAGATGGCCCGGTCGACGTCCGCGAAGACACCGCCCTCCGACTCGAAGGTCACCGACAGCCGCGCGCTGGCACCGGCGGCCTCACCGGCCGCGGTCTCCACCTTGGCGGTGGCCCGCAGCAGCGCCTGCCGGTCACTCTCCCTGAGGCCGGGCAGCGTGGAGACCGCGCGGGCGGCCACCAGCAGCGCGGTCGCCTCGTCAGCGGCGAGCCTGAGCGGCTCGGCCGTCTCCTCGCCGAGGGCGGCGGGGTTGTGCCACCAGATCCGCTCGCCGTCGGTGTCGATGTCGAGCAGATCGCCGCCGCGGAAACTGGTGCCGCACATGGGCAGCACATCGAGGTCGGAGACCAGCTCGTCCTCGGTGATCCCGAAGGCGCGGGCCACGTCCTCGACCCGGGCTCCGGGGCGCTCCTTGAGATAGGTCACCAGCGAGAGCATCCGCCGGGTCTGGTCGATGGCGTTCGTGGGCCTGACCGGTTTGCCTGCCACAGTTCTCTTCCGCTCCCCCTCAGCCCTTGGCCACGGCACGCAGCCGGTCCACCACGTCGGCCCGCAACTCGGCGGGCTCCAGGACCACCACGTCGGGACCGAACTCCACCAGCCAGGCGTCCAGGCCATGGCCGTACGGAATCTCCAACTCGTCCCAGCCGTCGCCCAGTTCCCTTACCGAGGTGGCCTTCGCCCGCAAGGGGTACCCGGCGCCCGTGCGCAGCCGGATCCGCGCGCTGCGGTCGGCGGTCTCCCCCGCCCAGCCCGCCACGGTCTCGCGGACGGTGACGACATCAGGGACCGGGGCCGTGAACCGCGTCCCGCGGGAGCGCACCTTGCCGGTGATCCGGGAGAGCCGGAACACCCGCTCCGCGCCCCGGTCCCGGTCGAATCCGGCCAGGTACCAGTGGCCGCGCCAGCACTCCAGCGCCCACGGTTCGACATTTCGGGGCTCGGGGCGGGCGGCGGTGGCCTTGCGGTAGTCGAAGACGACCGGGCGGCGGTCCCGGCAGGCGAGCATCAGCGGCTCGAAGGAGGCCTCGTGCACCGGGATGCGCGGCTCCAGGGCACCGTGTGCCTCGTACGGGTCGACGTCCTCGGGCAGCCCCGCCGCGCGCAGTTTCTGCAGCGCTCCGCTGGCCGCGCCGGCGAGCCGGGCCTGCTGCCAGACCTTGGCGGCCAGGCCAAGGGCGGCGGCCTCCTCGGCGTCGAGGGTGATGGGCGGCAGCCGGTTGCTGTCCCGGCGGGCGAGATAGCCGACTTCGCCGTCGAGATTCTCAACCGTCTCGATCACGAGCCCGAGTTCGCGCAGATCGTCCTTGTCGCGCTCGAACATCCGGTTGAAGGAGTCGTCGGAATTGGCTTCCAGGTAGGCCTCGATGGACTCGCGGAGCTCACGCTTGCTCAGCGGCCGTCGCGTCCCGAGCAGACACAGCGCCAGATTCATCAGCCGCTCGGCCTTGGCAATGGCCATCGACGCCCTTCGCCTCCCTATGGTGCTTACGGACGTTGACCGTACCGCCCCGAAGGAGCAAGGCAAAAGCCGAGGGCCCATGCCCGGACAGGCATGGACCCTGGTCGATCAGGTCCGGTCGAATGTCGTACGACGATCCGACCGCGACGCGATCTCTTACGACTCCTCCGGTGACTCCGGTACGACGATCAGACGCCGAGGAGGTCGACCACGAAGATCAGGGTCTCCCCGGGCTTGATCGCCGGAGTCGGGCTCTGGTTGCCGTAGGCGAGGTGGGCCGGGATGGTCAGCTGGCGACGGCCGCCGACCTTCATGCCCTGCACGCCCTGGTCCCAGCCCTTGATGACCCGGCCGCCGCCCAGCGGGAAGCGGAACGGCTGACCACGGTTCCAGCTGGCGTCGAACTCCTCGCCGGTGCTGAAGGCCACGCCCACGTAGTGGACGGTGACGGTCTGGCCGGCCTGCGCAACCTCGCCGTCGCCCTCCCAGATGTCCTTGATCTCCAGGTCAGCCGGGGGCTCGCCGCCCGGGAAGTCGATCTCGGGCTTGTCGATGCTCACGTCACTCGCTCCTGCTTGTTCACGGAAAGGCAACAGGGACCAGTCTTACATCCCCGTCACGGAGACCTGCGCGCATGTCCCCCGTGCGTCACATCTTCGCGAGGATGTCCACGGTGAAGACCAGCGTGGAGTTCTTCTCGATACCGCTGCCGGCCGGCGGGTTGTCGCCGTAACCCAGCTTCGGCGGAATCGAGATCAGCACCCGGCTGCCGACCTTCTTGCCGGTCAGACCCTGCGCCCACCCCTTGACGACCTGCTGCAGCGAGAACGACGCCAGCTGCTTGCGGCTGTACGTCGAGTCGAACTCCTTGCCGGAGTCCCACACCACGCCCTTGTACTGCACGAGCAGCGTGCTGTCGGCCGCCACCTCGTCGCCGTCACCCTCGATGACGTACTCCGCCACCAGCTTGGTCGGCGCGTCCGCCTTGGGGATGTCGATCGAGGGGGCCTTGCCGTCGGTGTTGGTGCCGACCTTGGGCAGCTTGGCATCGCTCTGCGCGACGTTCTTGCCCTTGGCGGAGCTCTTCGCGTTGAACGTGTCCTGCACGTCGACGACGAACACCAGCGTGTCGGTGCCCTTGATGCCCGCCTGCGCGTTGCCCCCCTTGCCGTACCCCCAGGTCGGCGGGATGGAGAACTGCACGCGGCTGCCGGCCTTCTTGCCCGACAGTGCGTACCGCCAGCCGTCGATGATGCTGTTCTGCGCGAGCTGGATGACCAGCGCCGTCTTACGGTCGTAGGAGTTGTCGAAGACCTTGGCCGTGCTCCAGATCTGCCCCAGGTAGTGGGCCTGGATGTAGTCGCCCTCGGCGATGGTGGTGCCGCCGCCCGCGATGAGCGTCTTGACCGCGAGATCCTTCGACGGATCGCCGGTGCCCTTGGCGACGGTCGGCTTCTCACCGAACTTCGCGCCCGCCGTGATCGCCGGCAGCGGACCGGCGACGATCTTCGGCGGCGGTGCCTGGGGGGCCGAGGACGACGGCGAGGGTGACGCACTGTCGCTCGCCTTGCTCGAATCGGACTTGTCGTCACCGCATGCGGCGAGAGTGGCCAGTCCTGCGGGAACGGCGATGAGAAGGGAGCGTCGGCGCACGGTGAGAGCCTCGTAATCGGTCGATCTTGTTGATGGCGTGCGCGCAACTCTACGGCGTGAGAAGGGCGCCGTACGGGAAACGTACGGCGCCCGTGTTGCGTTCCGACAGCGATGCGGAACGCTTTGCTCACATTCCGGCGATCAGTTTCTCCACCCGGTCGTCGACCGACCGGAACGGGTCCTTGCACAACACCGTGCGCTGCGCCTGGTCATTGAGCTTGAGGTGGACCCAGTCGACGGTGAAGTCCCGGCGCTGTTCCTGGGCCCTGCGGATGAAGTCACCGCGCAGCCGGGCCCGAGTGGTCTGCGGCGGAACCGACTTGCCCTCGAAGATCTTCAAGTCGTTGCAGATACGGGTGGCTTGACCCTTCCTCTCCAGAAGGTAATAGAGCCCACGACGGCGGTGAATGTCGTGATACGCGAGGTCTATCTGCGCGACCCGCGGGTGCGACATCGTCATGTTGTGCTTGGCCCGGTACCGCTCGATGAGCTTGTACTTCATGACCCAGTCGATCTCGGTGCCGATCCGGTCGAGGTCCTCCGCCTCGATCGCGTCCAGCGTCCGGCCCCACAGCTCGAGGACCTGGTCGACGGTGCCGGTGCGGATGCCACGCCGCTCGACGAAGTCCACGGCCTTCTCGTAGTACTCGCGCTGCACCTCCAGCGCGGAGGCCTCCCGGCCACTGGCCAGACGCACCTTGCGCCGGCCGGTGATGTCATGGCTGACCTCGCGGATCGCCCGGATCGGGTTCTCCAGGGTCAGGTCACGCATCACGGTGCCCGCCTCGATCATGCGCAGCACCAGGTCGGTCGCGCCGACCTTCAGCAGCATGGTCGTCTCGGACATGTTCGAGTCGCCCACGATGACGTGCAGGCGGCGGTAGCGCTCGGCGTCGGCGTGCGGTTCGTCGCGGGTGTTGATGATCGGCCGGGACCGGGTCGTCGCCGAGGAGACGCCCTCCCAGATGTGCTCGGCCCGCTGGCTGACGCAGTACACCGCGCCCCGCGGGGTCTGCAGCACCTTGCCGGCACCACAGAGAAGCTGCCTGGTGACCAGGAACGGAATGAGAATGTCCGCGAGCCGGGAGAACTCCCCGTGGCGCGCGACGAGATAGTTCTCGTGGCAGCCGTAGGAGTTGCCGGCCGAGTCCGTGTTGTTCTTGAAGAGGTAGACGTCGCCCGCGATTCCTTCCTCGTGCAGGCGTCGTTCGGCGTCCACCAGGAGTCCTTCGAGAATGCGCTCGCCCGCTTTGTCGTGGGTGACCAGTTCGGTCACGTTGTCACATTCGGGTGTCGCGTATTCCGGATGTGAGCCCACGTCGAGATAGAGGCGTGCGCCGTTTCGCAGAAAGACATTGCTGCTGCGGCCCCATGACACGACACGGCGGAAGAGGTACCGCGCCACCTCGTCGGGAGACAGACGTCGCTGTCCCCTGAACGTACACGTGACGCCGTACTCGTTCTCCAGCCCGAAAATGCGGCGGTCCATGACTGAACATTACGCCCGATCCCCCGAGCTGAAACGGGGTTCGGCAGCACGGTTTGGATCATTTTCCGATGAAGACGCAACCACCGCCTGCCGGGCGGGAGCTGCGAGGACCCGCCCGGTGGCCAGCAGGACCACCCATGACACACCCCCCGCGACCGCCGGCACGGCGAAGCCCCACAGGGCCCCGCCACCCTCGACGACCGGGCCCGCGAGCCCCGTTCCCACCGACGCGCCCACGGTGAACGTCGTCACGATCCAGGAGAACGCCTCCGTGACCGTCCCGGCCGGCGCGTGCCGGTCGACCAGGACGAACGCACAGGCGATCACCGGCGCCAGGAACACACCCGCGAGAACCATCAGCAGCGTCATGGCGACCGCGCCCGGCATCAGCGTCAGCGGCAGGTAACACACCGCCAGGAAGCCCACCAGCACCTGGAGTCGCCGCGCGGGCTCACCGGCCCACTGCCGCGCCCCGTACACCGTGCCGCCCACCAGGGCCCCGAGACCGATCCCGGCCATCAGCCAGCCGTACACCGCGTCCCCGCCGTGCTCGTCCGCGTACGGCACGGAGGCGACCGTGATGGACCCCAGCGCGATCCCGACGAACAGGAACGCGCCCAGCAGCGCCAGGAGCCCGGGCGAGCGCAGCGCGCCGAGCCAGTGCGCCTCACGCGGCCCGGAGCGCCACGCGCGCGAGGGCGGCGACACCACGACCGAGAGCGCACCGAGGACCCCGATGACGTTCAGCACCACCAACGCCGCCTGCGCCGACCACAGCGACACGCACAGCGTCACCAGCAACGGCCCCACCGTGAACATGACTTCCTGCGCCACCGCGTCCATGGCGTACGCCGTGTGCACCTGTTCCTCCCGGCGCAGCACGCTCGGCCACAGCGCCCGCAGGCCACCCTCCAGCGGCGGCGTGAACAGCCCCGCGCCCGCCACGGCCGCGTAGGCGAGCGGAAGCGGATCGGTACCGGTGAAGGCGAAGACAGCCATCGCGAGTGCCGACAGCACGGCGGAGGGGAACTGCACACGGGGCTGGCCGTGAAGGTCGACGAGCCGCCCGAGCACCGGCTGCCCCACGGCGTTGGCGACCCCGTAGACGGCCGCGAGACCCCCGGCGAGGCTGTACGTACCGCCCTCCGCCCGCACGAACAGCACGATCGCGATCGCCGCGGTGGCATTCGGCAGCCGGCCCACCAGCGTCCCCGTCAGCAGGCGGGCCGCATGCCTCGCCCTGAGGATCTCCAGGTATCCCGCGGCCATGTCCCGCCTCCAAGTCATACGTATAACCCCGACCCCCATACGTACCATGTGCGCTGTTCGGACGTCCAGACGAAGGAGCGGACCCACGGTGGCACGCAGCAGCACGCGACCGACCAGCCGCGACGTCGCACAGGCGGCCGGCGTGTCCCAGGCCGCCGTCTCACTGGTACTCGGCGACAAATGGCGCGGCCGAGTCTCCGAAGCCACCGCCGAACGAGTCCGCGAAGCCGCCCGCGACCTCGGCTACCGGCCCAACCTCGCCGCCCGCAACCTCCGCCTCGGCCACACCCGCACCGTCCTCCTCGTCGTCCCCGCCCTCACCACCGAGTTCTTCGCCGGCGTCTACACCGGCGCCGCGCGCGTCGCCGCCGACCACGGCTTCGGCGTCGTCCTCTACCCCTCCCCCGAAGGCATCGGCCCCGCCCGCGACCCCTTCGCCTCCGCCCAGGCCGCCCTCGACGGCGTCATCGCCTCCTCCATGGCCGCCGACGCCCTCACCGCCATCCGCGGCGACCAACTCCCCCTCGTCATGCTCGACAGCGACCCCTCCGGCAGCCTCGGCGCCGCCACCGTCAACCTCGACATCGCCGACGGCGTCCGCCAGGTCGCCACCCACCTCCTGCACCTCGGCCACCGCCGCTTCCTGCACCTCGCCGCCGACGTACCCTCCTGGACCTTCGAGGTACGCGCGCGAGAACTGGCCGCACAGCTCGACACCGTCCCCGGCACCTCCGTCCGCACGGCCCGCGCCCCCATCTCCATCGACGGCGCCACGACCGCCGCCGAGGCCGCCCTCGCCACCCCCGGCCCCCGGCCCACCGCCCTGGTCTGCGACGACGACAAACTCGCCGCCGGCGCCTACAAGGCCGTACGACGACTCGGCCTGCGCGTCCCCGACGACATCTCCGTCACCGGCCTGGACGACCTCGCCCTCGCCACCGCCATCGACCCCGAGCTCACGACCGTCCGACTCGACGCCGAACTCTTCGGCGAACGCGGCATGCAAGCCCTCCTGGCCGTCCTGGAGGGCCGAACACCCCAGGCCGGAGACATCCCCGTCGAATTGGTCGTACGAGGCTCCACAGCCCCACCGAGCGGCTCCTGAACGCCCTGTGCCCCGGCCTGGTGATCGGCCGGGGCACAGAAAGGGATGATGGTCGGGCGGGACGCGCCGGGACTACTCGTCCTCGGAACCCTCCGGCTCATCCGCGCTCTCCGCCTCGGTGGACGCACCGCCGGCCTCCAGCAACCGACCGAGCTGACGCCCCACGATGCGCTTGAACTTGCGCTTCTGCGGACGCGTCCGGTCCAGCACCGCGACCTCCAGCCGCTCCGCGGGGATCTCCCGCTCACTGCCGTTCGTGTCGCGGGACAGCGCCTGCACGGCCAGCTTCAGCGCCTCCGCCAGGCTCATACCGTCCTGATGACGCTGATCCAGATAGCTGCTGATCGTCTCCGCGTTGCCGCCCACCGCGACCGAGCCGTGCTCGTCCACGATGGAACCGTCATGCGGCAGCCGGTAGATCTGGTCACCCTCCGGCGTCTCACCGACCTCGGCCACGACCAGCTCCACCTCGTACGGCTTCTCACCGGCCGAGGAGAAGATCGTGCCCAGCGTCTGGGCATAGACGTTGGCGAGACCACGAGCGGTCACATCGTCACGGTCATAGGTGTAACCACGAAGATCGGCATACCGCACGCCACCGATCCGCAGGTTCTCGTACTCGTTGTACTTCCCGGCGGCCGCGAAACCGATCCGGTCGTAGATCTCACTGAACTTGTGCAGCGCACGGGACGGATTCTCGCCGACGAACACGATGCCGTCGGCATACTGCAGCACGACCAGGCTGCGACCACGGGCGATGCCCTTGCGGGCGTACTCCGCCCGGTCGGCCATCGCCTGCTGGGGGGAGACATAGAACGGCGTCGACACCGGTTATCCGTCCCTTTCTGTGGAAGTCACTGCGATCACCTTGAACAAGACGGTGGCGCCTACAGCAGCGCGGCCCGCGGGCCGTCGGGCTGCTCAAGACGCCGCTCGAGAATCGAACGGGCGATCTCGGAGGACTCGTCGTCGGTGAGCCGACGGAAACCGTCCTCGGTGATCACAGTGACGATCGGGTAGATCCGGCGGGCGACATCGGGTCCACCGGTCGCCGAGTCGTCGTCAGCCGCGTCGTACAGAGCCTGCACCACAAGGGTGGTGGCCTGCTCCTCGGTCAGGTCGTCACGGAAGAGCTTCTTCATCGCACCGCGCGCGAAGATCGAGCCCGAACCGGTGGCGGCGAAGTGGTGCTCCTCGGAACGGCCGCCGGTGACGTCGTAGGAGAAGATCCGCCCCCGCTCCCGGTCCACGTCGTACCCCGCGAACAGCGGCACCACGGCCAGCCCCTGCATCGCCATGCCCAGGTTGGAACGGATCATCGTGGACAGCCGGTTCGCCTTGCCCTCCAGCGACAACTGGGCGCCCTCGACCTTCTCGAAGTGCTCCAGCTCCAGCTGGAACAGCTTCACCATCTCCACGGCGAGACCCGCGGTGCCGGCGATCCCGACGGCCGAGTACTCGTCGGCCGGGAACACCTTCTCGATGTCCCGCTGGGCGATGACGTTGCCCATCGTCGCCCGACGGTCACCGGCGAGCACGACGCCCCCCGGGAAGGTGACGGCCACGATGGTCGTCCCGTGCGGCGCCTCGATCACGCCCTGCGTGGGCGGAAGTTGCCGGTTCCCCGGCAGCATCTCCGGCTGATGCTCGGACAGGAAGTCCATGAAGGACGACGACCCAGGCGTCAGGAAGGCAGCTGGTAGACGCCCGGTGCTACGAGTGTTGGCTTCCACGCGTTTCCTTCCAGGTAATCGGCAGCTCGGTTCATCGCTTCGGGGTCGTCCCCCAACAGGCCGAGGCCGGAATTGCAGTTGAAGCACAGTACGCCACGGACCCTACCCGTCTTGTGACAGTGATCCACATGCACGGCAGGAGCCGTCAGACAGATCGCGCAGAGCCCCATCTGAGAGGCGACCATCTCGTCACGCTGGGCTTCGGTGATGCCGTACTTGCGCATGAAGTAACTGGCCCTGTTCCGCTCAGCACGGCATGCCCGGCAGTAACTGGCCCAGCCGTCAGAGGAGGACTTGTTTCTTTCCCACTCGACATGAGGCTTTACCTGGCCGCACTGCGGACAACGCTTGTGCCCTGCTGGGACAGAGACCTTCTCCCTGACCTTCTTACCCTTGGCCTCCTGACGCTGCCGGTAGTACTCAGCGGAGCACTGCCGGCAGTACGCCTGGAGACCGTCAGTCATCGCCTTGTTGCTCGCGAACGCTGCTCTCGGCAAATATTGCTTGCACCTTGAACAGCGCCTCAACGTGGATTCTTCGATCACTCGATCGCGCCCCCGACTTCACCTTCAATTCAAAGGTAAAGTCACTCTCCACCCTTCTGAACGAAGGACCGCACGAAATCCTCGGCGTTCTCCTCGAGGACGTCATCAATCTCGTCCAGGACGGAGTCCACGTCGTCGCTGAGCTTCTCCTGGCGCTCCTTGAGGTCCTCGGAACCCTGCGCTTCCGCAGTCTGCTCCTCGACCTCCTCGGTGTTGCGTGTGGCCTTCTGCTGTCCGCCGCCGGTGTCCTTGGTCGCCATAACCCCTCACCCCGCTCGGTTCGCCGTTCGTGATCAGACCCTACTTGCAGGGTCTGACATCGTCCCCGCAGTTCCTACAACGTACGGGGGCCATCTCGATGATTCCCTCTGGCCGGGCTTTCCACCCTGTCGGACCGCCCGGCCCGAGGACCCGCTCAGTTGCCCGACAACACCCTGACCAGGTCTTCTGCCGTGCGGCAGCGGTCAAGGAGCTCCTTGACGTGATTTCGCGTTCCGCGAAGCGGTTCGAGGGTTGGGACGCGCTGGAGCGAGTCCCGGCCCGGGAGGTCGAAGATCACCGAGTCCCAGGAGGCCGCGGCGACGTCGTCGGCGTACTGCTCCAGGCAGCGGCCGCGGAAGTAGGCGCGGGTGTCCTCAGGGGGCTTGGTGCGGGCCCGCTCGACCTCGTTCTCGTCGAGGAGGCGCTTGATGCGGCCGCGGGCCGCGAGTCGGTTGTAGAGGCCCTTGTCGGGGCGCACGTCGGCGTACTGGAGGTCCAGGAGGTGCAGCTTGGCGGCGTCCCAGTCGAGGCCGTCGCGGCGCCGGTAGCCCTCCATGAGCTCCCGCTTGGCGACCCAGTCGAGTTCGCCGGCGAGGCTCATGGGGTCGTGTTCCAGGCGGTTGAGGGTGTCCTCCCAGCGGGCGAGGACGTCCTTGGTCTGGTCGTCCGCGTCGGCGCCGAAGCGTTCCTCGACGTACTTGCGGGAGAGCTCGTAGTACTCCATCTGGAGCTGGACCGCGGTGAGTGTGCGGCCGCTGCGGAGGGTGACAAGGCGCTGGAGCGTCGGGTCGTGGGAGACCTGGTGGAGGGTGCGGACGGGCTGGTCCACTGCCAGGTCGACCGCGATGAAGCCGTCCTCGATCATCGACAGGACCAGGGCCGTGGTGCCGAGCTTCAGGTAGGTCGAGATCTCCGAGAGGTTGGCGTCGCCGATGATCACGTGGAGGCGGCGGTATTTCTCGGCGTCGGCGTGGGGCTCGTCGCGGGTGTTGATGATCGGGCGCTTGAGGGTGGTTTCGAGGCCTACCTCGACTTCGAAGTAGTCGGCGCGCTGGCTGAGCTGGAAGCCGTGTTCGTGGCCGTCCTGGCCGATGCCGACGCGGCCGGCGCCTGCGAAGACCTGGCGGGAGACGAAGAAGGGCGTGAGGTGGCGCACGATGTCCGAGAAGGGGGTTTCCCGCTTCATCAGGTAGTTCTCGTGTGTGCCGTAGGAGGCGCCCTTGTTGTCGGTGTTGTTCTTGTAGAGGTGGATGGGCTGGGCGCCGGGGAGCTGGGCGGCCCGTTCGGCGGCCTCGGCCATGATGCGTTCGCCGGCCTTGTCCCAGAGGACGGCGTCGCGGGGGTTGGTGACCTCGGGGGCGCTGTATTCGGGGTGTGCGTGGTCGACGTAGAGTCGTGCGCCGTTGGTGAGGATGACGTTGGCGAGGCCGATGTCCTCGTCGGTGAGCTGGCTGGAGTCGGCGGCTTCGCGGGCGAGGTCGAAGCCCCGCGCGTCCCGCAGCGGATTCTCCTCCTCGAAGTCCCAGCGGGCCCGGCGGGCCCGGTGCATCGCCGCCGCGTAGGCGTTGACGATCTGGGATGAGGTGAGCATGGCATTGGCGTTGGGGTGGCCGGGGACGGAGATCCCGTACTCCGTCTCGATGCCCATTACTCGCCGTACGGTCATGCGGCCCTCCTTGCCCGGCGGCGCCCTCGGTCGGGGGCGGCGCTCAAGTACCGCTGGCGCTCCGGTGCGTGTGCGGTGCCCGTCCCCGCACTGCGCGACTCGGCGGTACCGAAGAGCCTAGAACGGCTCTGCGCTGGTGGGGAGATCATTTGCGTCATTGCCTTGCTCGCGTTTGATCCGGTTGGTTGCCTGAAAAACAGTCGGCTGCGGGTACCCCGGTGAGGGCACCCGCAGCCGCCCTGTCTTTACAGGTACTGACCGGTGTTCGCCACCGTGTCGATGGAGCGTCCGGTGTCGGCGCCCTGCTTTCCGGTGATGAGCGTACGGATGTAGACGATCCGCTCGCCCTTCTTGCCGGAGATGCGGGCCCAGTCGTCCGGGTTGGTGGTGTTGGGCAGGTCCTCGTTCTCCTTGAACTCGTCCACGCAGGCCTGGAGGAGGTGGGAGACGCGGAGACCCTTGGCGTTGTGGTCGAGGAAGTCCTTGATCGCCATCTTCTTGGCGCGGCCCACGATGTTCTCGATCATGGCGCCGGAGTTGAAGTCCTTGAAGTAGAGGACTTCCTTGTCGCCGTTGGCGTAGGTGACTTCCAGGAAGCGGTTTTCCTCGGATTCCGCGTACATGTGTTCCACGGCCGTCTGGATCATGCTCTGGACGGTGGTGGCCTTGCTGCCGCCGTGCTCGCCGACGTCGTCGGAGTGCAGCGGGAGGCGCTCGGTGAGGTACTTGGCGAAGATGTCCTTGGCGGCCTCGGCGTCGGGACGCTCGATCTTGATCTTCACGTCCAGGCGGCCGGGGCGCAGGATGGCGGGGTCGATCATGTCCTCACGGTTGGAGGCGCCGATCACGACCACGTTCTGCAGGCCTTCCACGCCGTCGATCTCGGCGAGCAGCTGGGGGACGATGGTGTTCTCCACGTCCGAGCTGACACCGGAGCCGCGGGTGCGGAAGAGGGATTCCATCTCGTCGAAGAAGACGATGACGGGTGTGCCCTCGCTGGCCTTCTCCCTCGCACGCTGGAAGACGAGGCGGATCTGCCGCTCGGTCTCGCCGACGTACTTGTTGAGGAGCTCGGGGCCCTTGATGTTGAGGAAGAAGCTCTTGCCGGTGGCCTGGCCGGTGACTTCGGCGACCTTCTTGGCCAGCGAGTTGGCGACGGCCTTGGCGATGAGCGTCTTTCCGCATCCGGGGGGCCCGTAGAGCAGGACGCCCTTGGGCGGGCGCAGTTCGTGCTCCTTGAACAGGTCCGGGTAGAGGTAGGGGAGCTCGACGGCGTCCCGGATGGCCTCGATCTGGCCGCCGAGTCCGCCGATCTGTTCGTAGCCGATGTCGGGGACTTCTTCGAGGACGAGTTCCTCGACCTCGCTCTTGGGCACGACCTCGTAGACGTAGCCGGAGCGTGGTTCGAGGAGCAGGGCGTCGCCGGGGCGGATGGTGACGTCCATCAGTGGCTCGGCGAGCCGGACCACCCGTTCCTCGTCGGTGTGTCCCTGTACGAGGGCGCGCTGGCCGTCCTCGAGGATCTCCTTGAGGGTGACGATGTCGCCGACGCTCTCGTACTCCATGGCCTCGACCACGTTGAGAGCTTCGTTGAGCATCACTTCCTGGCCGCGTCGGAGCTCTTCGAGTTCGACGCTGGGGCTGACGTTCACCCGCAGTTTGCGGCCGCCGGTGAAGATGTCGGCGGTGCCGTCCTCGTTCGCTTCGAGGAAGACGCCGAAGCCGGCCGGTGGCTGTGCGAGCCGGTCGACCTCCTCCTTGAGGGCCACGATCTGGTCGCGGGCCTCACGGAGCGTGTTGGCGAGTCGCTCGTTCTGGGCGGACACGCCGGCCAGGTTGGTCTGCAGCTCGACGATCCGCTCTTCGAGAATCCTCGTGTGTCGCGGAGAGTCGGCGAGCTTGCGTCGCAGGACGGCGATCTCCTGCTCAAGGTAGGCAATCTGCCCGGACGGGTCGTCGGACCCTCGTCCCGGGCGGATGCCGCGGTTCATGTCGTCGTCGTGGGCTGCCACGGTCCTCACCTCCTCCAAGGGGAGCTGGACGCTTCCAGACCCTACCTGGGTGGGTGTCGATTGAAACCCCTAGATCACAAAGACTGTCGAGGTGTGTCCGATCTTCACCCTTGCGCTCTCCCTCACGCCAGGGGAATACCCACCGAACAAGATTGGAAAGCTGCCGAAGGTAGGGTCGAAGTGTTCAACACCCGTCAGAGCTGGCCGGATTCCCGTTCGGCTCGGGTCATAAACGGCAGGAGAGATGAGAGTGCAGCAGGAGGCCGGGGCCGGCGGCGAGACTCTGGAGGTCTGGATCGATCAGGACCTCTGTACCGGTGACGGCATCTGTGTCCAGTACGCGCCGGAGGTGTTCGAGCTGGACATCGACGGTCTGGCGTATGTGAAGGGCTCGGGCGACGAGCTTCTGCAGGACAGGGGCGCCACAACGCCCGTACCGCTGCCGCTTCTCACCGATGTGGTCGACTCGGCGAAGGAGTGTCCGGGGGCGTGCATCCATGTACGTCGGGTTTCGGACAGCGTCGAGATCTACGGTCCGGACGCGGAGTGACCGGAAAGCCGCTCTGCGTGACTGCTGTCTGATTTCTCACAGATGTGATCGCTTCGGTCAGACGGTGTGCGTGCCCGCGGGGGTCGAGCGGACGAACGAGCCGTCCTTCCACTGCCACTTCGCCTTGTCCTTCACGTCCGGACAGCAACTGGGTACGTCGGACGTGGAGTAGCCGAGCAGGGTCGCGAGGACGGCGCCGTCGCTCACTGTGAAGTCGGTGACGGTGTTGCGGGTCCTGGGGCTCAGCAGGGTGGCGACGACCCGGGGTTCGCCGGTGCCCTTCGCGTGTGTGATGACGTAGACGGCGTCGGGCGGGGTGCCCATGGGGGCGTCGCAGTGGACCACGACGACTGTTTCCGGCCGTCCGTCGCCGTCGAGGTCTCCGGAGATCCGTTTTTGCACTTTCGCCTTGACCGGGCCGCAGTCGATCGGGAAGTGGACGTGCGCGGGGTCGGGCGCGGTCGTGGCCGCCGGGGCGGTTCTGGCCTCGGGGCCGGCTGCCTGGGCCGCCGTCGCGGGGTTGGGCTGCAGGACCGAGGAGAGGGCCACGACTCCTGCCACGGCGGTGGCGGTGGCGACCCAGTGGATCGGGCGGGTGTGCGTGTGTGCCAGTTCCGGGACGGCGGATTGCTGCACTAGGAGCGTCTCCTGTGAGGGCTGTGCCGGTGGGGGGGTGGCCAGCATGGTGCCACACGTCACAGGTGGGCGGAACGTCGGGGTGGGTACTTGTCCTGGTTTCCTCGCGGCGGTTTCTGCCGCTCCCTCAACGCGGAGGCGCCGGGGTGGAGTTCCGCTGGTCTGCGGGAACTCCACCCCGGCGCCTGTACGTTGGCTGCGGCAGGGGGCGCCTCAGCGGCCGGAGCCGCCGTCGGCGTTGGGGCCGGTGTAGTCCTCGCCGTAGGCGCCCTTGGCGGGGCGGCGGCGGCGCATGGGGGGCTCGACGCCGTCGGCGAGGCGGCGGGCGGTGAGCAGGAACCCGGTGTGGCCGATCATGCGGTGGTCCGGGCGGACGGCCAGGCCTTCCACGTGCCAGTTGCGGATCATCGACTCCCAGGAGGTGGGCTCGTTGAAGGAGCCGATCTCGCGGATGGACTCGACGGTCCGGGCGAGCTGGGTGGTGGTGGCGACGTAGCAGCACAGGATGCCGCCGGGGACGAGGGCCTTGGAGACGGCCTCCAGGCATTCCCAGGGGGCGAGCATGTCGAGGATGACGCGGTCGACGTCGGCGTCGGACAGGTTGTCCTGGAGGTCGCCGACGGTGAGCTGCCAGGCGGGGTGGGGGCCGCCGAAGTAGCGCTCCACGTTCTGCTGGGCGATCTCGGCGAAGTCCTCGCGGCGCTCGTAGCTGTGCAGCATGCCCTGGTCGCCGATGGCGCGCAGCAGGAAGCTGCTGAGCGAGCCGGAGCCTACGCCGGCCTCCACGACGCGGGCGCCGGGGAAGATGTCGGCGAAGGCGAGGATCTGCCCCGCGTCCTTGGGGTAGACCACGGCGGCGCCGCGGGGCATGGACAGGACGTAGTCGGGGAGCAGGGGGCGCAGCGCGAGGTAGGCGACGTTACCGGTGGTGCGGACAACGCTGCCCTCGGGTGCGCCGATCAGCTCGTCGTGCGGGAAGGAACCCTTGTGGGTGTGGAAGTTCTTTCCCTCTTCGAGCGTGAACGTGTAGTGGCGGCCCTTGGGGTCGGTCAGCTGAACCTGGTCCCCGACCTTGAAGGGCCCGCGCCTGCGGGCGGCACCGGTCGGTTCGGACATGTGAACAGCCTACCGGTCCGCGGAGGGGCCGCCGACCACTAGGAGGGTCTGGCCATGGCCTTCACGAAGGCGCGTTCCACGTCGGCCGCGGAGAGGACGCCGTAGATCTCGCCGGTCTCCTCGACGACGAGGTATTCGGTGGCGGGGGTGGCGCGGAGGGTGTCCAGCAGGTCCTCGCCCGCGAGTTCGGCGGAGACGCGCATGCCGTCGGTGAGGTCCTGGGCGAGGCCGCTGACGGCGACCCAGGGGCGGCGGTGTTCCGGTACGCCGACGATGGCGGCCTCGCGGACGAGGGAGAGCGGGGTGCCCTCGGCGTCGACGACGACCAGGGCGCGGGCGCCGGCGTCGTTGGCGCGGCGCAGGGCCTCGGACAGGGGGGTGTCGGTCTCGACGGGGACCGCGCGGCGGGTGAGGGTGCGGGCGCGCAGTTCGGGGAGGTGTTCGCGCAGGCGGGCCATGCGCAGGCTGTTGCCGGCGCCGGTCCAGATGATCGCGGCGAGGATGGCGGCGAGCAGGGCGTCCATCACGGTGTCCATGCCGACGTTGTCCTCGGCGGAGGTGCCGAGGGCGCCGGACTGGGTGAGCAGCGGGAGGCCGATGAGGACGCAGACGGCGAGGGCGCGGCCGACCCAGGCGGCGGCGATGGTGCCGGTCATGGGCCTGCCGGTGATCTTCCAGACGACGGCGCGGAGCATGCGGCCGCCGTCGAGGGGGAGGCCGGGCAGGAGGTTGAAGGCGGCCACGATGAGGTTGGAGACCATCAGGCCGGCGAGCAGGACGCCGGGGACCGTGCCGGGTTCGACGGGCTGCATGGCGAGGTAGAAGAGGCCGGCGAGGATCAGGGAGAGCAGCGGGCCGACGAAGGCCAGCACGAACTCCCGGCCGGGGGTCTCGGCTTCCTTCTCGATCTCGGAGACGCCGCCGAAGAACTGGAGCTGGATGCGGCGGACGGGGAGCTTGAAGCGCAGGGCCGCGACGGTGTGGGCGAGTTCGTGGACGAGGACGGAGGCGTAGAAGGCGACCGCGAAGAAGAGGGAGACGAGGTAGCGGGCGGCGCCGAGTTCGGGCAGTACGCGGTCCAGTTGGCCGCCGAACACCCAGGTGATGAGCGCGGCGACGAGGAACCAGCTGGGGGCGACGTAGACGGGCACGCCGAAGGGGCGGCCCATCAGCAGTCCGCCGCGCGGCTGGGGGGACTGGGGCGGGGGGTTCCTGGGGGCGGTGGAGTGGGCGAGGGTGCGGTGGTCGTCGGTGGGGTGGGGGTCGCGGGGCGCTTCGGGGTCGTGCGGGGCGGCGGGCGTGCGGTGGGTCGCGTCGGCGCGCTCGGGGGTGTCGGCCCCGGAGGTGGGCGGCTCCTCGGCGTCCCCGGTACCGGTCCGGCTCCCGGGGGCCCGCTCGTCGTCGGGTGCGGGGGCGCCGGCGGTATCGGACGTCGGCGGGTCCTGGCCGGTGTCGTGATCCGCACCCGGCTGTCGTGCGGCGGCGGTGCCGTCGGTTGGGCCATCGGTGGTCGGGGGCTCGGTGGACGGGGCGGCCGCCGGAGTCCCGTTGTCGTGCGGGTCGGGGGGCGTGGGGTCGGTGGTCTGGGCCGTGGGCCCTGCGTGGGGCTTGGCCGGCCGGTCCGTGCCGGACCGCGGCTGCCCGCTCCCGCCGCTCTCGTCCACGATGTCCCCTCGTTCGAAGCGTCTTCCGCGCCTGCCGTGCGGAAGGTCTCGGGTCGATGGTATGCGGCGGTCGCGGCGCGTTCCGCCCCGGCACCCCCCGTGTTTGCTCAGGGGTCACGGCGGTCACGGCCGCGATGTGGGTCACTGTCAGTGGCGGGCCGTATGGTCTGTGGTCATGGAGACGAGCACGGAGGGCCTGGCCGAAACCACCGCCGACGACCCGTCGGTCACGGCGCGGATTCGGACGGCCGAGGAACCGGACACGGCCGGAGCCGGGGTCGCGGCGACGGCGGTCGAGGCCGGTTCGGATGGCGGGGGCACGGCCGTCGACGATCCGCGGGCGGCGGACGCGGCACAGCCCGGGGCGGTCGAGGCACGGGACTCGATCGGTCCTGAGATCGCGCCGACGACGGTCGCGGCCGGTACACAGGCCGGCGACTCCGTCGATGCCCCGCAGGCGACGCAAACGCTGGGCGCCGCGCGGCCCAGAACGGCCGAGGCACCCGACACCGCCGGGCCCGGGGTCGCCGCGACGGCGGCCGAGGCGGGTCCGGATGGCGGGGACACGGCCGTCGACGATCCGCGGGCGGCGGACGCGGCACAGCCCGGGGCGGTCGAGGCACGGGACTCGATCGGTCCTGAGATCGCGCCGACGACGGTAGCCGCCGGTACGCGGGGCGGGGCGGGGGCGGTTCCGGTTGTAGGAGCTGTGCCGGACACCGGTGCGGGGTCCCGGGGTGCCGTCGTGGCGCCTGCCGCGCCCGCATCCCTGTCCCCTTCTCGTGCCAAT
This sequence comes from Streptomyces sp. NPDC005402, assembly GCF_040606575.1. Taxonomy (NCBI): domain Bacteria; kingdom Bacillati; phylum Actinomycetota; class Actinomycetes; order Kitasatosporales; family Streptomycetaceae; genus Streptomyces; species Streptomyces sp. NPDC005402. Next base: position 185,211 of record NZ_JBEXFB010000011.1, on the reverse strand, counting down.
GACTTCATGCAGTGCCCGCTGCTGTACCGGTTCCGGGTGATCGACCGGCTGCCGGAGAAGCCGAGCGCGGCGGCGACCCGGGGGACCCTGGTGCACTCGGTGCTGGAGCGGCTTTTCGACGTTCCGGCCGGGGAGCGGACCGCGCCGGCGGCCAAGTCGCTGATCCCCGGTCAGTGGGACCGGCTCCGGGAGAGCCGGCCGGAGGTGGTGGAGCTGTTCGCCGACGATCCGGAGGGCGAGCGGCTGGCGACCTGGCTGGCTGAGGCGGAGCAACTGGTCGAGCGGTGGTTCACGCTGGAGGACCCGACGCGTCTGGAGCCCGCCGAGCGGGAGTTGTTCGTCGAGGCGGAGCTGGACTCGGGGCTGCGGCTGCGCGGGATCATCGACCGGGTCGACGTGGCGGCGACCGGCGAGGTGCGGATCGTCGACTACAAGACCGGCAAGGCGCCCCGGCCCGAGTACGCGGAGGGCGCGCTGTTCCAGATGAAGTTCTACGCGCTGGTGGTGTGGCGGCTGAAGAACGTGATCCCGCGCCGGCTCCAGCTCGTCTATCTCGGCAGCGGTGACGTCCTGACGTACGATCCGGTCCTCGCCGACCTGGAGCGTGTCGAGCGCAAGTTGCTGGCGCTGTGGGAGGCGATCCGGCAGGCCACGGAGACGGGTGACTGGCGACCGCGCCCGACCAAGCTGTGCGGCTGGTGCGACCACCGGGAGCACTGCCCCGAGTTCGGCGGCACTCCCCCGCCCTATCCACTGCCGGTGAAGTCCGCGTCCGGCGAGCAGGGCAGAATGGGGCCGGACTAGCGAAGGAGACTTACGTGGCCATCCGCGTCCTACTGGTCGACGACCAGCCGCTGCTGCGTACCGGGTTCCGGATGATTCTGGAGGCCGAGCAGGACATCGCGGTCGTGGGCGAGGCCGGAGACGGCCTTCAGGCTATCGACCAGGTGCGGGCGTTGCAGCCCGACGTGGTCCTGATGGACATCCGTATGCCGCGGATGGACGGTGTGGAGGCGACCCGGCAGATCACCGGTCCCGGGCGGGACGGCCCGGCCAAGGTGCTGGTGCTGACCACCTTCGACCTCGACGAGTACGTGGTGGAGGCGCTGCGGGCGGGGGCCAGCGGGTTCCTGCTCAAGGATGCTCCCGCCAATGAGCTCGTGCAGGCGATCCGGGTGGTGGCCGGGGGTGAGGCGATGCTCGCGCCGAGCATCACGCGCCGGCTGCTTGACAAGTACGCCACGCACCTTCCGTCCGGTGACGAGCCGGTGCCGGACACGCTGCACACGCTGACGGACCGCGAGGTCGAGGTGCTGAAACTGGTGGCGCGCGGGCTGTCGAACGCGGAGATCGCGGCGGATCTGTTCGTCAGCGAGACCACGGTGAAGACGCATGTCGGTCACGTGCTGACCAAGTTGGGGCTGCGGGACCGGGTGCAGGCCGCGGTGTACGCGTACGAGAGCGGTCTGGTGCGTCCCGGCGCGCAGTAGCCGTGCGTAGTGCGCCGAAGAGGGCGCCCCCTTCCTGACAGGGGGCGCCCTCTTCGTGTGTGCGGCGGTCGGATCAGCCCTTGCTGAGCTCCCAGAAGCGGAAGACCGTGGAGGCGTCGAGGCAGTACTCCAGGCCGTAGACGTCGTCGCGGACGACGGCGTACTGCTTGGCCTGCCAGACCGGGAGGACGGGGACGTCCTCGGCGACGAGGTCCTGGAGGGTGCCGAAGTGGTCGTCCGTCGCGGAGCGGTCCGGCTGGGCGGCGGTCTCGGGGATGAGGGAGCCGGTGATCTTGTTGTTGCTGTAGTGGTTGTCCAGCACGTTGCCCTTGCCGAAGAAGGGGGCGGTGAAGTTGTCGGCGTCCGGATAGTCGGGCACCCAGCCCTTGACGTACACGCCGTACTTGCCGGCGGCGATGTCCTTCTCGTACTGGTCGAAGGCCACGGACTTGACGTCGGCGTCGAACAGCCCGCTGGCGTTGAGCTGCTGGGCGATCGTCTTGAGTTCCTGGTCGGTGGCGGGGCCGTAGCGGGACGGCGTGGACCACAGGGTCAGCTTCACCTTGCCGGTGATGCCCTCTTCGGTGAGGGCGGCCGCGGCCCTGGACTTGGAGGGCTGGGCGCCGTAGGTGTCGAAGAAGGCCGTGTTGTGGCCCGCGATACCGGCCGGGATGATCGAGTAGAGCGGGGTCGCGGTGCCCTGGTAGACGTCGTGGATGAGGGCTTCGCGGTCGAGCAGGTAGGCGATCGCCTTGCGGACGCCGAGCCGGCCCGCGACCGGGTCGTTCATGTTGAAGACGAGGTGCTGGACCTCGGCGCTGGTGCCCTCGACGACTTCGACGCCGGAGTCGGGGGAGGCGTTCTCGATGTCGGCGATGTCGCCGGCGCTCAGACCGCGGTAGGCGAGGTCGACCTTGTTGTCGGTCAGGGCGGTCTTGAGGGCGGCCTGGTCGCCGTGGAAGAACTTGACCGTGACGCCGGAGTTCTGGGTCTCGGCGGTGCCCTTGTAGTTCTCGTTGACGGAGAACACGGCCTGGTCGTCGTCGAACGAGTCGAGCTGGTAGGGGCCGGAGCCGATCGCCTTGCCGTCCTCGCGCAGGCCGTCGGCGTCGTACTGGGTGTGGTCGACGATGGAGCCGGCGCCGGAGGCGATCTTGCTCGGGAAGGTGGCGTCGGCGGTGTTCAGCCGGAAGACGACGGTCTTCTCGTCCGGGGTCTCGACCTTGTCGAGCATCGGGAACATGATCGCGGGACCGGCGTCGTCGTTGATCTTCAGCAGGCGGTCGAAGGAGAACTTGACGTCCTCGGAGGTGAGCGGGTCACCGTTGCTGAACTTGAGGCCGGCCTTGAGGGTGCACTCGTACACCCGGGTCCTGGTGTCGGTGAACTCGCAGCTCTGGGCGGCGTCCGGCTCCGGTTCCGTGCCGCCCTTGGGGAAGCTGAGCAGCGACTGGAAGACGTTGTTGAACAACAGCCAGGAGCCGGGGTCGTAGCCGGAGGCCGGGTCGGTGGCGAGGACGTCGTCGGACATGCCCATGATCACCGAGGAGCCGTCGGAACCGGGCCCCCCGGACTCCGTGCCGCAGCCGGTCAGCAGGCCCGAGGCCAGTCCTGCCACGACGGGCAGGACAGACCACTGGATTCGCTTGTTCACGTGCGAGTGCCTTGTCGTCGGTTCTTGTGGAATCCCGGGCCCGTCCGCCCGGGCCCGGAGCAAAGGGGGCGTCGGCCGGTCAGCCGCTCACGCCCTTGCCGAGTTCCCACAGCTGCAGCGTCGACGAGGAGTTGAGCGCGTAGGCGGTGCCCGTGACGTCGTCGCGCGCGGCGACGTACTGCTTGCCCTGCCACAACGGCAGCACGGGGACGTCGTTGGCGACGATGTCCTGGATCTCGGTGAGGCTTCCGGACGCGGCGAGACGGTCGGCCTCGCGGCGGGAGTCCGGGATCAGGGTGTTGCGGATCTTGCCGTTGTCGTAGGGCGAACCGAGGAAGTTGTCCTTGTCGAGGAACGGGGCGAGGTAGTTGTCGGCGTCGGGGAAGTCCGGGAACCAGCCCATGCCGTAGACGTCGTACTCGCCCTTCTGCTCGGCCGGGCGGAAGGTGCTCCAGGGGGCGCCCTTGATGCCGACGTCGAAGAGCCCGCTGGCGTTGAGCTGCTTCTGGAGGTCCTCGAACTCCTCCTTGGTACCCGAGCCGTAGTGGTCGGTCGTGTAGTGGAGGGTCAGCTTCACCGGCGTGGTGATGCCGGCCTGTGTCAGCAGGGACTTGGCCTTGCTGACGCTCGGGTCGCCGTACTTGTTGAAGAAGGAGTTGGAGTGGCCGGTGATGGTGGCCGGGACCAGCGAGAAGAGCGGCTCGGCCTGGGTGCCGTAGACCTTGGAGACGAGTTCGCTGCGGTTGATGAGCTGGGCCATCGCCTGGCGCACGGCACGGGACTTCACGGCCGGGGCCTTGGTGTTGAAGGCGAGGTAGCGGATCTCGAGGCCGGCCATCTCGACGAGGTCGACGTCACCGCCGGACTCGTTCGACAGCTTCTGGATCTGCTGGGGCGACATGGTGCGGGTGATGAGGTCGATGTCGCCCTTTTCGAGGGCGGTGCCCATGGCGTCGGCGTCCGCGTAGGAGCGCAGTTCGACCTTGTCGTTGTTCACCGTCAACGCCCCCTTGTAATGGGGGTTCTTGGTGAACACGGCGTCCTCGAGCTCGTCGTTCTTGACGTCGGCCTTCATGGTGTAGGGGCCGGAGCCGTCGACGTCGAAACCGTCACGGAGCTTGTTCTTCTCGTAGTCGTCGGGGTTGACGATGCCGGCGACCGGGGTCGACAGCTTGTACGGGAAGGTGGCGTCGGCGGTCTTGAGGTGGAAGACGACCTCGCGGTCGCCCTTGGTCTCGACGGTGTCGATGGTGGACAGCAGGGCGAAGACGCCGGAGTCGGCCTTGATGGCGCGGGCGCGGTCGATGGAGTACTTCACGTCGGCCGCGGTGATGGCGTCGCCGTTCGCGAACTTCAGGCCGTCGCGCAGGGTGCAGACGTAGCGTTCGTTGCCGCTGTCGCTGAAGCCGCAGGACTGGGCTGCCTCGGGCACGGGTTCGCCGTCGCCCTTGGGCTGGATCATCAGGGTCTGCACGGTCTGGCGCAGGACGTTCCAGGTGCCGACGTCGTAGGCGTAGGCGGGGTCGAGCGGCGCGGGAGCGTCCTTCGTGGCGGTGAACCGGTCCGTGGTGCCTACGGCGATGGCGTCGTCCCCGCCGCTGCCGCTGCTGGACCCGCCGCAGGCGGCGAGCACCGGCGCGAGCAGACCTATGACGGCCGGCAGCACCAAAGTCTTGCGGTTCATGCTCGAGTTTCTCCACAGCTGTTCAGTCCGTGTACCCGGCATGCAGGGGTGGCGCGGCGGATCACGGGGTTAGGGCGATGTTCTCACCAGGAGATTAGTCCGCACCTGCACGAGGGTTCACAGTCACCGGAGTTGGGCTTCCATCACGCAGTGAAACCGGGTGTGGACGCACCGAAGGCCCACCGAGGGAAGGATTGGTGCAGGGTTTCATCAATCGGGACACATGGGCGCGTCCGCGCCCCGGGAAGCGGGGCGTCGGGCACAGCCTCGACCGCCTGTCGAGGGTCCGTCGAGTGAAGAACCTCACACCCGCAAGAGGGCGCCGACGGGCCGGAATTCGGCCGTCCGGCGCGCTTCGAATTCGTGCGACAGGGCCCTGGGGAATTACCGCGCTATCCGTGCCGCACGCTGGGTGAACACCCGAGGCATTTCCGTCATCGAAGGGCGATCAGGCCGCGCAGAAATGTCAGGTCGACCTCTTCGAGCGAACCGACGACCGTGCGTCCGGGGGCCGGGGTGATGGGGGCCACCGAGGGCACGGCCACGACCTGGCAGCCGGCGGCCTCGGCGGCGGCGACACCGGTCGCGGTGTCCTCGACGACCGCGCATCTGGCCGGGTCGGCGCCGAGTCCGGCGGCGGCGAAGAGATACGGGTCCGGGTGCGGCTTGGTGCGCGGCACCTCGTCGCCGGCGACCGTGAGGCCGAAGTGCTGGTGGCCGAGGGTGTCGAGGACGCGGTCGATGATGCGCCGGTGCGAGGCGGAGACCAGGGCGGTGGGGATCCGGTGCGCGGACAGTTCGGCCAGCAGCCGGGTGGCGCCGGGCATCAGGGGCAGGGCGCGGCCGATACGGTCCTCGAAGCCCTGGTTGAGCAGGACGGTGAGCTCGGCGAGGGTGATGTCGGCGCCGGTGGCCTCGATCAGGAAGCCCGCGCTGCGGGTCATGGGACCGCCGACCACGACATGGCGCCAGGAGTCGTCGAGGGTGTGACCGAGGCGCGCGAAGACCTCGACCTCGACGTCCCACCAGAAGCCCTCGGTGTCCACCAGGGTGCCGTCCATGTCGAGGAGGACGGCCTGCAGGGCCGAGCCGTCTGCCGTTCGGGTCACTGGCGCGGGGACCGTACTGGTCATCCACGTACCTCCTTGAGGGACGAGCAGGCCGGTTCCCACGAAGGGAACCGGCCAGCGGTGGACCGACCAGTGTACGACTTATCCGATCAGTGTGCTCGGTGAGCCGGACGTGGGCGGCTCGGCGAGCTCAGCGGGCGTTGAAGTACTTCGCCTCCGGGTGGTGGATGACGATCGCGTCGGTGGACTGCTCGGGGTGGAGCTGGAACTCCTCGCTCAGGTGGACGCCGATGCGCTCGGGCTGGAGCAGGTCGGCGATCTTGGCGCGGTCCTCCAGGTTCGGGCAGGCGCCGTAGCCGAGGGAGAAGCGGGCGCCCCGGTACTTCAGGGCGAACATGTCCTCGATGTCGTTCGGGTCCTCGCCGGCGTAGCCCAGTTCCGAACGCACGCGCGCGTGCCAGTACTCGGCGAGCGCCTCGGCCAACTGGACGGACAGACCGTGCAGTTCGAGGTAGTCGCGGTAGGCGTTTGCCTCGAAGAGCTTGGCCGTCTGCTCGCCGATCCGGGAGCCGACGGTGACGACCTGGAAGCCGACCACGTCCGTCTCGCCGGACTCCTCGGGGCGGAAGAAGTCGGCGAGGCACAGCCGCCGTCCGCGGCGCTGGCGCGGGAAGGTGAAGCGGGTGCGCTCGTTGCCCTCCTGGTCCAGGATGATCAGGTCGTCGTCCTTGGACACGCACGGGAAGTAGCCGTAGACGACGGCGGCTTCCAGCAGGTTCTCGGTCTGCAGCTGGTCCAGCAGACCGCGCAGCCGGGGCCGTCCGTCGGTCTCGACGAGCTCCTCGTACGTCGGTCCCTCGCCGGTGCGGGCCTGCTTGAGCCCCCACTGGCCCTTGAACAGGGCACCCTCGTCGAGCCAGGAGGCGTACTCCTTGAGCTGGATGCCCTTGATGACGCGGGTGTCCCAGAACGGCGGGGTGGGCACCGGGTTGTCGGTGGCCACGTCGGAGCGGACATGCCCCTCTTCGGGCCGCTCCTCCTCGACGGTCACGGCGCTCGCGCGCACCCGACGCTGCTTGAGCTCGGGCAGCTTGGCGCCGGGCACGCCCCGCTTGACGCCGATGAGGGCGTCCATGAGGCGCAGGCCCTCGAACGCGTCGCGGGCGTAGCGGACCTCGCCTTGGTAGATCTCGTGCAGGTCCTGTTCGACGTACGCCCGGGTCAGCGCGGCTCCGCCCAGGATGACCGGGAAGTCCGCCGCCATGCCGCGCTGGTTGAGCTCCTCCAGGTTCTCCTTCATGATCACCGTGGACTTGACCAGGAGGCCGGACATGCCGATGACGTCGGCGCGGTGCTCGGCGGCAGCGTCCAGGATCGCGGAGACCGGCTGCTTGATGCCGAGGTTGATCACGTTGTAGCCGTTGTTGGACAGGATGATGTCGACGAGGTTCTTGCCGATGTCGTGGACGTCGCCGCGGACGGTGGCGAGCACGATGGTGCCCTTGCCGGCCTCGTCGCCCTCGACCTTCTCCATGTGCGGTTCGAGGTAGGCCACCGCGGTCTTCATCACCTCGGCGGACTGGAGGACGAACGGCAGCTGCATCTGGCCGGAGCCGAACAGCTCGCCGACGACCTTCATGCCGTCCAGGAGGGTGTCGTTGACGATGTCGAGGGCGGGGCGGTCCGTCAGGGCCTCGTCGAGGTCGGCCTCCAGGCCGTTCTTCTCGCCGTCGATGATGCGGCGCTTGAGGCGCTCCTCCAGCGGCAGGGCCGCCAGTTCCTCGGCCCGGCCCGCCTTGAGGGACTTGGTGGTGGCGCCCTCGAACAGGGCCATCAGCTTCTGGAGCGGGTCGTAGCCCTCGGCGCGGCGGTCGTAGATGAGGTCGAGGGCGGTCTGCACCTCTTCCTCGCTGAAGCGGGCGATCGGCAGGATCTTCGACGCGTGGACGATCGCCGAGTCCAGACCCGCCTTGGTGCACTCGTCGAGGAAGACCGAGTTCAGCAGGACGCGCGCGGCGGGGTTGAGGCCGAAGGAGATGTTCGACAGGCCCAGCGTGGTCTGCACGTCCGGGTGGCGGCGCTTGAGTTCACGGATCGCCTCGATGGTCGCGACGCCGTCCTTGCGCGACTCCTCCTGACCGGTACAGATGGTGAAGGTCAGGGTGTCGATGAGGATGTCCGACTCGTGGATGCCCCAGTTGCCGGTCAGGTCGTCGATGAGCCGTTCGGCGATCTCGACCTTCTTCTCGGGGGTGCGGGCCTGGCCCTCCTCGTCGATGGTCAGCGCGATCAGCGCGGCGCCATGCTCCTGGGCGAGCTTGGTGACCTTCGCGAAGCGGGATTCGGGGCCGTCGCCGTCCTCGTAGTTGACGGAGTTGATGACCGCGCGGCCGCCGAGCTTCTCCAGACCGGCCCGGATGACGGGGACCTCGGTGGAGTCCAGGACGATCGGCAGGGTGGAGGCGGTGGCGAAGCGGCCGGCCAGCTCCTTCATGTCCGCCACACCGTCGCGGCCGACGTAGTCCACGCAGAGGTCCAGCATGTGGGCGCCCTCGCGGATCTGCTCGCGGGCCATCTCCACGCAGTCGTCCCAGCGGGCCTCCAGCATGGCCTCGCGGAACTTCTTCGAGCCGTTGGCGTTGGTGCGCTCGCCGATGGCCAGGTAGGAGGTGTCCTGGCGGAACGGGACCGTCTGGTAGAGGGAGGCGGCGCCGGGCTCCGGCTGTGGGGTGCGCTCGGCGGGCGTGAGGTCGCGGACGCGTTCGACGACCTGGCGCAGGTGCTCGGGGGTGGTGCCGCAGCAGCCGCCGATCAGGGAGAGGCCGTAGTCGCGGACGAAGTTCTCCTGGGCGTCGGCCAGGCCCTCGGGATCGAGCGGGAAGTGCGCGCCGTCCTTGGTGAGGATCGGCAGACCCGCGTTCGGCATGCACAGCAGCGGGATGCGGGAGTGCCGGGCGAGGTACCGCAGGTGCTCGCTCATCTCGGCCGGGCCGGTCGAGCAGTTCAGGCCGATCATGTCGATGCCGAGCGGCTCCAGCGCGGTCAGCGCGGCGCCGATCTCGGAGCCGAGCAGCATCGTGCCGGTGGTCTCGAACGCCATCGAGACCACCAGCGGCACATCGGCGCCGGTGGCCTCCAGCGCCCGGCGGGCGCCCAGCACGGAGGCCTTCGTCTGGAGCAGGTCCTGCGTGGTCTCGACGATCAGGGCGTCGGCGCCGCCGGCGAGCAGTCCCTCGACGTTGGCCTGGTAGCCGTCGCGGATCGTGGCGTAGTCGATGTGGCCGAGGGTGGGCAGCTTGGTGCCGGGGCCGACGGAGCCGAGGACCCAGCGCGGGCGGCCGTCGCGGGCGGTGTGCTCGTCGGCCGCCTCACGGGCGATGCGGGCGCCCGCCTCGGACAGTTCGTGCACGCGGTCGGCGATGTCGTACTCCGACGCGGCGGTGTGGTTGGACCCGAAGGTGTTGGTCTCGACGCAGTCGACGCCCACCGCGAAGTACGCGTCGTGGACGGAGCGGACGATGTCCGGGCGGGTCACATTGAGGATCTCGTTGCAACCCTCGAGATTCTCGAAGTCCTCGAGGGTGGGGTCCTGGGCCTGCAGCATGGTGCCCATCGCTCCGTCGGCGACCACCACTCGGGTGGCGAGCGCCTCGCGGAGCGCGGACACACGGGTCCGGCTGTCGGCGGAAGGGGTCGGTGGCGACGAGGCCATGAAGGGGCTCCCTCAGTTGCGACGGCTGTCGGCTTCAGGCGCCCGTGAGTCGTCCCACGCCGGGCGCACCACGCCAGGGTAGCCGGGTCCCCGCCGGGATGGTCGGCACGTCCACGGGGCGGACGAGGATGTCGGGCAGGTCACCGCCGGGACACCAGTGACGCAACAGTTGCCGACCGACCATTAGCGGGAGGTCGGCATCGACCGGTAGTGTTCGACATTGCCGAACAGCGGCAGCGACGCCGTAACACGCGGCTGTCGAAGGGGACGGAGGCGGAACGGCGATGGCACGGAACATCCAGTCGCTCGAACGGGCGGCCGCGATGCTGCGGCTCCTCGCGGGCGGCGAGCGGAGACTCGGCCTGTCGGACATCGCCTCGTCCCTGGGCCTCGCCAAGGGCACCGCGCACGGCATCCTGCGCACCCTCCAGGCGGAGGGGTTCGTGGAGCAGGACGAGGCCTCGGGGCGGTACCAGCTGGGCGCCGAGCTGCTGCGCCTGGGCACCACCTATCTGGACGTGCACGAGCTGCGCGCGCGTGCGCTCGTGTGGACGGACGACCTGGCCCGCTCCAGCGGCGAGAGCGTCCATCTGGGCGTGCTGCACCAGCAGGGCGTGCTGATCGTGCATCACGTCTTCCGGCCCGACGACAGTCGGCAGGTGCTGGAGATCGGGGCCATGCAGCCCCTGCACTGCACGGCGCTCGGCAAGGTGCTCTCGGCGTACGACCCGGTCGCGCACAGCGAGGCACTGGAGAGCGACCGCAAGGCCTTCACCGAGCGGACCGTGTGCGACCTGGAGGAGTTCGAGCAGCTCCTCGACGTCACGCGCGCGCGTGGGTACGCGGCGGACGTGGAGGAGACCTGGGAGGGCGTCGCGTCCATCGCCGCGCCCATCCACGACCGGCGGCGGATGCCGGTCGGCGCGGTCGGCATCACGGGCGCCGTGGAGCGGCTGTGCCGGCCCGACGAGGAGGGCGCGTTGCGCCCCGAGCTGATCGCGGCGGTGCGGGACTGCGCCCGCGCGGTCTCGCGGGACCTGGGCGCAGGGCGGTTCTGAAGCCCGCAGGACAGGGCCGGCACGTCGGTGACGTGCCGGCCCTCGCTCGCACTCTGACACAACGACACAAATCACCAGAACAAGATCGTTGACTCACAGCTATGAATAACGATCGTGTTTTCGACTACAGAACTCTTGACGTGCGCGTAACCCCGGAGCAAGACTCCCGTCCATCGGTCGGCATTGTCGAACACCTACCGGCAATACGCGCTAGAGTGTGACAACGCCAAGGGCCGGAATCGCTCTCACCCCCGAGGGCAGCTCGAACCTCCGGAGGGACCCGGGGTTCGGTCCCCTGGACGAAGGACAAAGGAGTCGCGGGTGTCCAGCTCCGACATCTTCATCGGCGAGACCATCGGTACCGCCATACTCATCCTGCTCGGCGGTGGCGTGTGCGCCGCCGTCACGCTGAAGGCCTCCAAGGCCCGCAACGCCGGCTGGCTCGCCATCACCTTCGGGTGGGGTTTCGCCGTTCTGACGGCTGTCTACACCTCGGCGCCGCTCTCGGGCGCCCACCTCAACCCGGCCGTGACGCTCGCGCTCGCGCTGAAGAAGGACGGCATCTCCTGGGGTGACGTCCCGATCTACTGGGGCGGTCAGTTGCTCGGCGCCATGATCGGTGCGGCGCTGGTCTGGGTCGCCTACTACGGCCAGTTCCACGCGCACCTGACCGACAAGGAGATCGTCGGCGCTCCGGGCGCGCAGGCCACGGCCACCAAGGCCGTCGAGGCGCAGGAGAAGGGCGCCGGCCCGGTGCTGGGCATCTTCTCCACCGGCCCCGAGGTCCGGGTCGCCTGGCAGAACGTCGCCACGGAGGTCATCGGCACGATCGTGCTGGTGCTGGCCGTCCTGACGCAGGGTCTCAACGGTGACGGCAAGGGCCTGGGCACCCTGGGCGCCCTGATCACCGCACTGGTGGTCGTCTCCATCGGTCTCTCCCTCGGTGGCCCGACCGGCTACGCGATCAACCCGGCCCGTGACCTCGGTCCGCGTATCGTGCACGCCCTCCTGCCCCTGCCCAACAAGGGCGGCTCCGACTGGAGCTACGCCTGGGTCCCGATCGTCGGTCCGCTGATCGGCGGGGCGATCGCCGCAGGCATCTACAACATCGCTTTCGCTTAGAACATCCGAAGCGGTCGTACAGCAAAGCAGTCGTAGATCAGCCGTAGATCAGTCGTAGACAGACCCTTACTCACGGAACCCCGGGAGCACACAGTGACCGACGCCCACACCGCCGGCCCCTTCATCGCCGCCATCGACCAGGGCACCACCTCCAGCCGCTGCATCGTCTTCGACAGGGACGGCCGTATCGTCTCGGTCGACCAGAAGGAGCACGAGCAGATCTTCCCGAAGCCGGGCTGGGTCGAGCACAACGCCAACGAGATCTGGACCAACGTCCAGGAAGTCGTCGCCGGAGCCATCCAGAAGGCCGGCATCACCCGCGACGACATCAAGGCCATCGGCATCACCAACCAGCGCGAGACCACGCTGCTCTGGGACAAGAACACCGGTGAGCCCGTCCACAACGCCATCGTCTGGCAGGACACCCGCACCGACGCGCTCTGCCGCGAGCTCGGCCGCAACGTCGGCCAGGACCGCTTCCGCCGCGAGACCGGCCTGCCGCTGGCCTCCTACTTCGCCGGCCCGAAGGCCCGCTGGCTGCTCGACAACGTCGAGGGACTGCGTGAGCGCGCCGAGCGCGGCGACATCCTCTTCGGCACCATGGACAGCTGGGTCATCTGGAACCTGACCGGTGGTGTCAACGGCGGCAAGCACTACACCGACGTCACCAACGCGTCCCGCACCATGCTGATGAACCTCCACACGCTGGAGTGGGACGAGAAGATCGCCGAGTCCATCGGCGTGCCGCTGTCGATGCTCCCCGAGATCCGCTCCTCGGCCGAGGTCTACGGCGAGGTCACGGGCGGCAAGCTGGGCGACCTGCTCGGCGGCATCCCGGTCGCCTCGGCGCTCGGCGACCAGCAGGCGGCCCTGTTCGGCCAGACCTGTTTCGCCGAGGGCGAGGCCAAGTCGACGTACGGCACCGGCACGTTCATGCTGATGAACACCGGTGACAAGATCATCAACTCGTATTCGGGACTGCTGACGACGGTCGGCTACCGCATCGGCGACGAGGCACCGGTCTACGCCCTGGAGGGCTCGATCGCCGTCACCGGTTCGCTGGTGCAGTGGATGCGCGACCAGATGGGCCTGATCTCCACCGCCGCCGAGATCGAGACGCTCGCGCTCTCGGTCGAGGACAACGGCGGCGCGTACTTCGTGCCGGCGTTCTCCGGGCTCTTCGCCCCGTACTGGCGCCCGGACGCCCGCGGTGTGATCGCCGGCCTCACCCGGTACGTCACCAAGGCGCACATCGCCCGCGCCGTCCTGGAGGCCACCGCCTGGCAGACCCGTGAGATCAGCGACGCCATGACCAAGGACTCGGGCGTCGAGCTCGCGGCACTCAAGGTCGACGGCGGCATGACCTCCAACAACCTGCTGATGCAGACGCTCTCGGACTTCCTGGACGCCCCCGTGGTGCGCCCGATGGTCGCCGAGACCACCTGCCTCGGTGCCGCCTACGCCGCCGGTCTCGCCGTCGGCTTCTGGACCAGCACCGACGACCTGCGCGCCAACTGGCGCCGGGCCGCCGAGTGGACCCCCAACATGGCCGCGGAGAAGCGCGACCGTGAGTACAAGAGCTGGCTCAAGGCCGTCGAGCGGACCATGGGCTGGCTCGAGGACGACGAGAGCTGAGCACCACCCTCAACAGCTCTGACGAGGAGTAAGAACCCCACATGACCAGTCAGTCCACCCTGCAGTCCGTGCCTGCCCTCGGTACGCGCCCGGCCTCCGGCTCCAACCCGAGCCGCGCCGAGACCCGGGAGCAGCTCTCCAAGGCGTCGTACGACCTTCTCGTGATCGGCGGCGGCATCCTGGGCATCTCCACCGCCTGGCACGCCGCGCAGTCCGGCCTCAGGGTGGCACTGGTCGACGCCGGCGACTTCGCCGGTGCCACCTCCTCCGCCTCCTCCAAGCTGCTCCACGGCGGTCTGCGCTATCTGCAGACCGGCGCGGTGAGGCTGGTGGCGGAGAACCACTTCGAGCGCCGTGCGGTCTCCCGCCAGGTGGCCCCCCACCTGGCGAACCCGCTCACCTTCTACCTCCCCGTGTACAAGGGCGGGCCGCACGGCGCCGCGAAGCTCGGGGCGGGCGTCTTCGCCTACTCCGCGCTCTCCGCGTTCGGTGACGGCGTCGGCCACCTCCTGTCCCCCGCCAGGGCGGCGCAGGACGTGCCCGAGCTGCGCACCGACAACCTCAAGGCCGTGGCCGTGTACGGCGACGACCAGATGAACGACGCGCGCATGGCGCTGATGACGGTCCGCGCGGCCGTCGAGGCGGGCGCGGTGGTGCTCAACCACGCCGAGGTGACCGGCCTTCGCTTCACCAAGGGCCGGGTGACCGGAGCGGATCTGCGCGACCGGCAGTCCGGTGACGAGTTCGGCGTCAACGCGCGGCTCGTGCTCAACGCGACCGGCCCCTGGGTCGATCACCTGCGCAGGATGGAGGACCCGAACGCGGCGCCGTCCATCCGCCTGTCCAAGGGCGCGCACCTGGTCCTGAAGCGGACCTCGCCGTGGAAGGCCGCGCTCGCGACCCCCATCGACAAGTACCGGATCACCTTCGCGCTCCCCTGGGAGGACATGCTCCTTCTCGGCACCACGGACGAGGAGTTCGAGGGCGACCCGGCGGACGTCTCGGTCACCGAGAAGGACACGGCCCAGATACTCGACGAGGCCGCGTTCTCCGTCCGCGACCAGCAGCTCTCCCGTGACCTGATCACATACTCGTTCGCGGGGCTGCGGGTGCTGCCGGGCGGTCCCGGTGACACGGCCAAGGCCAAGCGCGAGACCGTGGTCACGGAGGGCCGTGGCGGCATGCTGTCCGTCGCGGGCGGCAAGTGGACGACGTTCCGCCACATCGGCCGTACGGTCATGCAGAAGCTGGAGGCGCTCCCGGGCGCTCCGTTGGGCGACGACTACGAGCCCATCTCCTCCCTGCCGAAGAGGCTCCCCCTCCCCGGTGTCGCCAACCCGCGCGCGGTCGCGCACCGTCTGCTGGTGGACAACCCGGCGCCGGGACCGCGCATGGCCGCCGACACGGCGAAGCACCTGGCGACCCACTACGGCTCCCTCGCCTTCGACATCGCGCGCCTGGCGAACGAGAACCCGGAGCTGGGCGAGCGCGTCCACCCCGACGCCCCGGAGATCTGGGCACAGGTCGTGTACGCCCGGGACCACGAGTGGGCCGAGACGCAGGACGACGTGCTGCGCCGCCGGACGACGCTGACGATCCGGGGCCTGGCCACGGACGACGTCCGGGCGAAGGTGCAGGACCTGCTCGACAAGAAGTAGGCGTCACGACGCGGAAAGGGGCGGCTCCTGCTGACGGAGCCGCCCCTTTCGCCTGTGCCAGGCAGGGAGTTGCGGGCCGGATTATTCGCAGGCGCCGACGGCACAGCGCGTCTGTCGCGCGGGGCGATGATCACCGATGCGGATGTCGCCGCCCAGCTCGCGCCTGCCGGATTCCTGTTCCTGCGGCGCCTGGACGAGGCCGACGCCCCGCCCCGCCCGCTGCCGCCCCTTCACAGCCCCGCCAGTTGGTCAGGGACGGGTGGTACGGGATGGCGACCGAGTACGGGCTCCTCGACGACGGCCGCGAGTTCCTGCTCGCGGTCGACTACGCCGACCCCGACGATGTGGACCGCGCATGGGCATGGGTCCGCGTCCGCCTCCTCGACGACTGGGACCTGGGCGGTGGGGACGACGGGCCGCTGCCGAGGTGGACGCGCTGCTACCGGGGCGAGCGTTTCGTGCCCAAGTTCACGGTGATGGCACTCGACGGCCGCACGATGATGAACCCCACCCTGTGGGGCGACGGCACCGTCAGCACGATCGTGATCCCCCCGGGCGCGCTCCCCCGCGGCACCGGGCCCGGCACGACGAGCGGGCCGTGATCGCGGATCTGGAGGCAGTCGTGCGCGCCGACCTCATAATGGGCTGAGAGATCCGACGTCTCAGCGCACCGCGGGGCGAGAAGGAGGCCGGAAGACATGGCTGTCACCGACGAGGCGATCGAGAAGATCAAGGGCATGATCGTCTCCGGCGCGCTGCGCCCCGGCGACCGGCTCCCCAAGGAGAGCGAACTCGCCTCCGAACTGGGGCTGTCCCGCAACTCCCTGCGCGAGGCCGTGCGGGCCCTGTCGCTGATCCGCATCCTGGACGTACGCCAGGGCGACGGCACGTATGTGACCAGCCTGGATCCACAACTCCTGCTGGAGGCACTGAGCTTCGTCGTCGACTTCCACCGCGACGACACGGTCCTGGAGTTCCTGGCGGTACGCCGCATCCTGGAGCCGGCCGCCACCGCGATGGCCGCCTCCCGGATCAGCGAGCAGCAACTGGACGCGCTGAGCGCCCAGTTGGACAAGCTCGGCGACAGCCCGTCGGTGGAGGAACTGGTCGCCTGCGACCTCGACTTCCACCGCGGGATCGTGCAGAGCTCCGGCAACTCCGTGCTCTGCTCGCTCCTGGACGGACTGTCGGGCCCCACCACCCGGGCCCGGATCTGGCGCGGACTGACCCAGGAGGACGCGGTCAGCCGCACCCTGCACGAGCACCGCGCGATCCTGGCGGCCCTGCGGGACCGGGACGGCGAGGCGGCCCGCTCCTGGGCGACGGTGCACATCGCGAGCGTGGAGCAGTGGCTGCGGTCCACTCTGTGAGTCACCGGGGCCCTGAAACAGCTCGGAGGACCGCGGGGTGTTCCCGGGGGGTGAACGGGGCAGTGATCGTTCACTGCCCCGTGCTAGGGGGCTGCGGGCGCTCCCGCCGGACGCCGTAAGGTTGGTGCGTTAGGCGAGGGCACGTCGGAAGGAGGCGCTGGGTGATCGAGCTCGAGGGGGTTCCCGAGCTGATCGACCCGGTCATGGTGGCCGCGTTCGAGGGCTGGAACGACGCCGGCGACGCCGCCTCCACCGCGGTCGCGCATCTGGACAGGGAGTGGAAGGGCGAGGTGTTCGCGGCGCTCGACGCCGAGGACTACTACGACTTCCAGGTCAACCGCCCCACGGTGTGGCTGGACGGCGGAGTGCGCAAGATCACGTGGCCGACGACAAGACTGTCGGTGGTCCGCGTCGGCGGTGACAAGCCGCGCGATCTCGTACTCGTCCGAGGTATCGAACCGTCGATGCGGTGGCGCTCGTTCTGCAACGAGCTGCTGGGCTTCGCCCACGAACTGGGCGTGGAGCTGGTGGTGATCCTGGGCGCGCTGCTCGGTGACACCCCGCACACCCGTCCGGTCCCGATCAGCGGGACCACGTCCGATCCGGACCTGGCCCAGCGGATGGACCTGGAGGAGACCAAGTACGAGGGCCCCACGGGCATCGTCGGCATCCTCCAGGAGGCCTGCACCCACGCGGGCGTGCCCGCGGTGTCGCTGTGGGCGGCCGTACCGCACTACGTGTCACAACCGCCGAACCCGAAGGCGACGCTGGCCCTCCTGAACCGTCTGGAGGACCTGATCGACGTGCGGATCCCGCTGGGCGAGCTCGGCGAGGACGCGCGCGCCTGGCAGGTGGGCGTGGACCAGCTGGCCGCCGAGGACAGCGAGGTCGCGGAGTACGTGCAGACGCTGGAGGAGGCCCGGGACACCGCGGAGTTGCCGGAGGCCTCGGGCGAGGCGATCGCCCGGGAGTTCGAGCGGTATCTGCGGCGCCGGGACGGCGGCCAGCCGGGGCAGCCGGGCGGACACGCGACGGCGGACGGCAGCGACAGCACGACCTATCTGCGGGACAGCCCCGGCGGTCGTACGAAGCCTCCCAGGCCGCCCAAGCCGGAGGCCGAGACGGAGACGGGACCGGAGCGGGAACCGGAGACGGACGACGAGGACTCCTCCTCCGAGGACTGAGCCGGTGAGGGCGGTGCGCGGGATGCGCACCGCCCTCGGCCGTGTCAGACCTGCCGCACCGCCACCGCGTCGTAGTCGGTGGTGGGCGTGGGCTCCACGTCGAAGCGGGCGTTGGGCAGATACAGGCGCCTGCCCCAGGCGGCGACCGTGGTGGGGATGCGGAAGCGCGGATCGGTGATCCGGGTGATCGCGGTGCCCCGGGTACCGGAGTCGTTCAGCCGGAACACGTCGATCGCGTTCTGCTGCTGCTGGACGGCGTAGAGGATCCGGCCGAGCAGCAACAGGCCGTCGCCGTTGGGGAGTTTCGCCGTGCCGAGGTCGACGGCCCGGGCGGCGCCGGTGTGCGGGTCGACCCGCATGAGGCCACCGCCGTTCGCGAAGCCGTTCACCACGAGCAGGGCGCGGCCGTCGGGCGTCTGCGGTCGGGGGGCGGCCGGGGCGCCGGTGGCCTCGGCGACGTCGATGAGGGTGCCGCCGGTGGCGTACACCTGCTCGGTCTCGCCGGAGCGGGCGTCGACGGTCCGGATCTCGCCGCTGTCTCCGCCGGCGATGAAAGTCTGCGGCCCTGCCGGTCGATCTTCAGGCCCACCGTGGGGCGGCCGGCGCCTTTCGCGACGACTTCGCCGCGGCCGGTGGCCAGGCTCGCCCGGTAGATGTCGCCGTTCGCGAGCGAGCCGAAGTAGGCGTACGGCTCGGAGTCGATGGTGATGCCCTCGGGCTGGAAGCCGTCGGGGAGGGGGAACTGCGCGGGCCACGCCGTGTGCCGGGGCTCGGCCGCGTGCGCGGTGCCGCCGAGCAGGGCCGCTCCGGTCAGCGCGGCGGTCGTGGTCGGAAGTGTGCGACGTGCGAAGGAACGGTCTGCGGTTGCCACGGTGCGTCCTTCCGCGAAGGGGCCGGCGCACACCCGGCCGAACGGTCGAGCGACGCACGCACCCCATCACATGACGGCCGCGACTGTCTGCAGGAGCGGCTGAAAACGAAGAGGCGCCTCCTCCGGGCGGAGGGAACGCCCCTTGTTCACGTCCTGCTAGAGGGCCACGCCGAGCAGCGCGTCGACCGCACGGGTCACCACACCGGGCGCTCCCGCGTCGGTCCCCCCGTGCTCCTCCTGTGCGGCGGCCCAGCGGTCGACGGCGGTCAGCGCGGTAGGCGCGTCGAGGTCGTTCGCGAGGGCGTCGCGGATCTCCTCGACGAGCGTCTCGGCAGAGGGTCCGTCGGGCCGGGAGACGGCGGCACGCCAGCGGCCCAGCCGGTCCACGGCGTCCTGGAGGACCTGGTCGGTCCACTCCCAGTCGGCCCGGTAGTGGTGGGCGAGCAGCGCCAGCCGGATGGCGGCGGGGTCCACGCCGTCGCGCCGCAGTTGGGACACGAAGACCAGGTTGCCCTTGGACTTGGACATCTTCTCGCCGTCGAGGGCGACCATGCCGGCGTGGACGTACGCCTTGGCCATGGGGAACTCGCCGGTCAGCACCTGGGCGTGCGAGGCGCCCATCTCGTGGTGCGGGAAGGCGAGGTCGGAGCCGCCGCCCTGGACGTCGAAGGTCATGCCGAGGTGGTCGAGGGCGATCGCCACGCACTCGATGTGCCAGCCGGGGCGTCCCCGGCCGAGGGAGGCGCCGTCCCAGCTGGGCTCGCCCTCGCGGGCGGCCATCCACAGCATGGGGTCCAGCGGGTTCTTCTTGCCCGGGCGGTCCGGGTCGCCGCCGCGCTCGGCGGAGAGCAGCCGCATGGCGGCCGCGTCGAGGTTCGAGACCTTGCCGAAGTTCGGGTCGGACTCGACGGAGAAGTAGGTGTCCCCTTCGAGTTCATAGGCGGCACCGGCGTCCCGGAGCCGCTCGACGAGCGGCACGATGCCGGGTATCGCCTCGACCGCGCCGATGTAGTGCCGCGGGGGCAGCATCCTCAGGGCGGTCATGTCCTCGCGGAAGAGGGCCGTCTCCTTCTCGGCGAGGGCGGCCCAGTCGAGGCTGTCCCGCTCGGCGCGCTCGAGGAGCGGGTCGTCGATGTCGGTGACGTTCTGGACGTAGTGAACCTGACGCTTCGTGTCGAGCCACACGCGCTGCACGAGGTCGAACGCGTTGTAGGTCGCCGCGTGCCCCATGTGGGTGGCGTCGTACGGCGTGATGCCGCAGACGTAGAGACGGGCGACAGGACCGGGGTCGAGGGAGACCAGACCACCGGTCGCGGTGTCGTGGATCCTCAGGTCGCGGCCCTGACCAGGCAGGGCGGGGACCTCGGAAGCGGGCCAGGCATGCATGTCATGAGCCTAACCGGACTGATGTTCCGTATACGAACCGGACCGGGCCGGATGGCCGGTAAGGCCTTCTTGCGCGGTACGGGCCTGTGTGCAGTGTGCGGTACGGCCCGTGTGCAGTGTGCCGCTAGACGGGCGGCCAGGGAATGGCCGGCCACTCGCCGCTCGGTTCGGGGTGCGTCCCGGAGTCCAGCAGCGCGTCGACACGCGCGCGCGTGGCGTCGACTTCGGCGGGGGTGATCAGGGCGGTCAGCCGGGTGCCCAGCCCGCCCGACAGCGCCTCCTTGAGACCTTTCAGGACCTCGACCGCCTCCCCCGTCAGAGGCTCACCCGCCCAGCCCCACAGCAGGGTCCGCAGCTTGTTCTCGGTGTTGAAGGTCACGCCGTGGTCGATGCCGTAGAGGCGGCCGCCCTCGGCGGGCAGCAGGTGGCCGCCCTTGCGGTCCGCGTTGTTGATCACCGCGTCGAGGACGGCGAGCCTGCGCAGCCGCTCGTCGTCCGCGTGCACCAGCAGCGCGGTCTTCCCCTCGCCGACCTCGGCGAGGCCGATGGCCTTCCAGCCCGGTTCGGGCTCCTCGCCGTCGACCAGGGCGAGCAGCTCGCTGCCGGCCACGCCCTCGATCCACAGCTGGCACATGCCCTCGCCGAAGGGTCCGTCCCGCAGCACGGTGTGCGGCACCAGGCCCCAGCCGGTCGCCTCGGACACCTCGTAGGCGGCGACCTCGCGCTGGGCGAGGGTGCCGTCCGGGAAGTCCCACAGGGGCCGCTCGCCACGGACCGGCTTGTAGACGCAGAAGACCTCCTGGCCCTCGTACGCGACGGAGCAGTGCAGCACCGCGTTGGAGGCGTCCCGGATCTGCCCGCGTACCGTCAGCTCACCCCGGGTGAGCAGCTCTACCGTGGTCACGCTCCGCGGCGGTATCCGTTCTGGCGCGGACATACGTGTCCTTCCGGGTCGAGCGGGAGGCTGCACAGCGGGCACGGCGGCCGCCCCGCGTTGACGACGTCCAGGGCGCGCTTGGCGAAGGCCCGGGCCTGCGCGCCGGTGAGCCGGACCCGCAGCATCGGGGGTCCGTTCTCCTCGTCCTGGAGGAGTCTCTCCTCGGCCTCGGCGAGGTCCTCCTCGGAGTCGGCCTCCAACTCCACGAGGGCCTGCGCCTCGACGATCATGCGCTGTTCCTCACCGTCCCAGGCGAGGGCCATGGTGCCGACCCGGAACTCCTCCTCGACGGGGGTGTCGAGGGGGGCGGTGTCGGCGATCTCGGTGAGTGGCACGGCCGGCACGGAGGCGCTGCCGCCGCTGCGGCGCACGACCTCGTCGAGGAGTTCGTCCATCCGCTCGGCGAGGGCGGCCACCTGCGTCTTCTCCAGGGCCACGCTGGTCACTCGGGGGCCGGCCGTGGCCTGGAGGAAGAACGTACGGCGCCCGGGCAGTCCGACCGTGCCGGCCACGAAACGGTCCGGCGGGTCATAGAGGAACACCTGACGGGACACGTCCTGTCTCCATTGGCTTCGTGAGTACGGGAACGACGGGAACGTCCATGTGCGAACGCGCGTGAGTGAACCGCTTCACCCTACTGCGCCCGACGATCACGGTGCGCCCGCACCACCACCGACCGGGGCGTCACCGCCCGCGGCCTCCTCGCGCGGCACCAGGGAGGCGAAGTCACCGGTGTCGCCGAGGCGGACGAGGAACGGCCTCAGCCGTGTGTAGCGGATGACGGTGAGGGAACAGGGTTCGACGGAGATCCTCTGGAACAGGTCGAGATGAAGTCCGAGTGCGTCGGCGACGAGCGACTTGATGATGTCGCCGTGCGAGCACATCAGATAGACGGCGTCGGCTCCGTGATCGCGCTCCACGCGCGCGTTCCACTCGCGTACGGCCTCCGCCGCGCGCGTCTGCATGGCGCGCATGGACTCGCCGCCCGGGAACGCGGCCGCCGAGGGATGGGCCTGGACGATCTCCATGAGCGGCTCGTCCATGAGCTCGGCGAGCTTGCGGCCGGACCAGTCGCCGTAGTGGCACTCGCCGATGCGCTCGTCGCTGTGCGCGGGGAGGCCGGGGCGGGCGGCGAGCAGCGGCTGGACCGTCTCCTGGCAGCGCTGGAGGGGGCTGGCGACGACCTCGGAGATCGGCACCCCTTCGAGCCGGCCTGGCAGCGAGGCGGCCTGTGCGGTGCCGCGTTCGTCCAGGGCGACCCCGGGCGTCCACCCGGCGAGCAGCCCCTCGGTGTTCGCGGTGGATCGTCCGTGCCTGACAAGGATCAACGTGGGCATGCGGCAAGGGTAGGCGTACGCCGGAATGCAATGTCTTGCGAGCGACAGGAGAATACGCTCCGTGATCGTTGACTGTGCCATCTACCGAGAGGGGCACCGGACCGAGGGGCCCGAGGACCTGTCGGACGCGCTGGATCAGGCGCGGCTGGGGGGCGGGTTCGTCTGGATCGGCCTGCATGAGCCGTCGGAGAAAGAGTTCGAGCTGGTCACCAAGGAGTTCGGACTGCATCCGCTGGCGGTGGAGGACGCCCTCAAGGCGCATCAGCGGCCCAAGCTGGAGGTGTACGACGACTCGCTGTTCGTCGTTCTCAAGCCGGTGGTGTACGAGCCGGAGAGCGACACCGTGTCCACCGGCGAGGTCATGCTCTTCCTCGGCGACGCCTTCGTGGTGACGGTCCGTCATGGCGTGGGCTCGCCGCTGAAGGCCGTACGGGAGCGCCTGGAGCACGAACCGAAGCTGCTCGGCAAGGGGCCCACCTCGGTGCTGTACGCGGTGGCCGACGCCGTCGTGGACCACTACCTGGAGGTGGCGACGGAGCTGGGGACCGACCTGGAGGAGCTGGAGGCGGAGGTGTTCTCGCCGGACGGTGGCGGTTCCCGTAACACGGCGTCGCGGATCTACACCTTCAAGCGGCAGATCCTGGAGTTCCGCCGGGCCACCGTCCCGCTCTCGATGCCGCTGACCCGGCTCGCGGGGGTGGGGGCGTACGGCGGGACGGTGCCGTTCGTGAACGACAGGGCGCGTCCCTTCTTCCGGGACGTCAACGACCATCTCGCGCGCGTGAACGAGTCGGTGGAGGGCCTGGACCGGCTGGTGTCGGACGTCCTGTCGGCGCATCTCGCGCAGATGAGCGTCCGGCAGAACGACGACATGCGGAAGATCTCCGCGTGGGCGGCCATGGCGGCGATCCCGACGATGATCGCGGGGATCTACGGCATGAACTTCGAGCACATGCCCGAGCTGCACTGGGTGTGGGCGTATCCGGCGGTGATCGCGCTGATGGCCGTGCTGGAAGTGCTGCTGTACCGGACGTTCAAGCGCCGGGGCTGGCTGTAGCGGGCGCTCAGGCGAACTCGGGGGCGGAGGTGGCGGGTCCGCCGAGGGCGTCGCGGCGCTCCGGCGCTTTCAGGGAGACCATGCGGCGCCAGCCCGCGGCGCGTTCGTAGGCGTAGACGCCGTGGATGCCGGCGGCGAGGAGGGCGGACTTCGCCCGGGACCAGCCGAGGATGCGGCCCATGTGGGCCATCACCGCGAGGCTGACGTCCCGGTAGACGCGGATCTCGGCCAGCGCGCACTTTCTGAGCGTGTGCTGGATGACGCGGCCGTGGCCGGCGTGGGCGAAGCGCAGCAGTTCCTCGTGGCAGTAGGCGAGGTGGTTGTCCTCGTCGGCCGAGATCATCCGTACCGCCCGGCCGAGGTCGGGATGGTCGGCGAAGTGCCTGCGCAGCAGTTCCATCTGCTCGGAGGCCCGCTGTTCGGTGACCCGGCTGTGGGCGAGGTAGGTGACGATGTCGTGCACGGTCAGCGGCTCGTCGCCCCTGAGCTTGTCGTGGGCGAGGCCGATGCCGTGCTTCTCCAGGAGCATCGTGTAGTCCGTCTCCGGCGGGACGGGGACGGGTTCGAGGCCCCGCTTCTTGATCAGGGCAGTGAAGATCCGCCCGTGCTTGTCCTCGTCGGCCCCGTGCCGGGTGATCTTGGGGGCGAGTTCGCGCTCGCTCCGCGGCACCAGAGCGGCGATACGGGCGTTCTCCCAACCGCCCTGCGACTCCCCGCTGGCCGCGATGGAGCAGAACAGCCGGAAGGACTCGTCGTGGTCGAGGATCTCCTGGAACAGGCTCTTGGCCGAAAGCATCGTGGGGCACCTCTCTGCCGGACTCCGCGGCGATCCGCAAAGAACGAGTCAAATGCGGCGCGAGGGGTGCTGCAACAGCTGTGTCGGACAACTCCGCCAAAAGGAGGACCACCGGGGTCGGCGCGGGGGCGTAACCGCACGGGCGTGAGCGCGTTGAATCACGTGACGGCCGTGGCGGGGAAGACCCCCGAGCCCCCACCACGGCCGCGGAAACCTCCGGCGGTCGAGCGGGGTACGCGCGAGGTCGACCCACCGGCTCCCCGGCCACGGCGTGATGCGACGGGCTGGCTGTGATCAGGCGTTCCGGATCGGCTCCGTGGCCGCTCGCGAGTCGCCGCGGCCGCGGAGCCGGTCCGAGGAGCGACGTCTACGCGAGGCCCGCGCGCTCCAGGGCCTCGGTGCCGGCGCGGAGCGCAGCGAGGCGCTCGTCGAGGGTGAAGCCGGCCGGGGCCAGGGTCAGGGTGGTGACGCCGGCGGCCGCGTACTCCTTCATCCGGTCCGCGATGCGGTCCACGGAGCCGAGCAGTGTCGTCTTGTCGATCAGGTCGTGCGGGATCGCGGCCGCGGCGCCGTCCTTGTCGCCGGCCAGGTACTTGTCCTGGATCTCGGCGGCCGCCGACTCGAAGCCCATGCGCTGGGCGAGCTGGTTGTAGAAGTTCTGCTTGCGGCTGCCCATGCCGCCCACGTACAGCGCGGTGTAGGGGCGGAAGGTGTCGGCGAGCGCGGTGACGTCCTTGTCCTCGCCGAGGGCGAGCGGGAGGGTCGGGGCGATGTCGAACCCGTCGAGGGTCTTGCCCGCCTTCTCGCGCCCGGCGCGCAGATGGCGGATCGCGGTGTCCTCCAGGTGCTCGGCGGAGGGGAAGATCAGCAGGGCGCCGTCGGCGATCTCGCCGGTCTGCTCCAGGTTCTTCGGGCCGATCGCGGCGATGTACAGCGGGATGTGCTCGCGCTCGGGGTGCACCGTCAGCTTGATCGGCTTGCCGGGGCCACCGGGCAGCGGCAGCGTCCAGTGCTGTCCCTCGTAGGAGAGGCGCTCGCGGGACATGGCCTTGCGCACGATCTCGACGTACTCACGCGTGCGTGCCAGCGGCTTGTCGAACTTGACGCCGTACCAGCCCTCGGAGACCTGCGGGCCCGAGACGCCGAGACCGAGGCGGAAACGGCCGCCGGACAGGGAGTCGAGGGTCGCGGCGGTCATCGCGGTCATCGCCGGCTGGCGGGCCGGGATCTGGAAGATGGCCGAGCCGACGTCGATGCGCTCGGTCTGGGCGGCGACCCAGGTGAGCACGGTGGCGGCGTCCGAGCCGTAGGCCTCGGCGGCCCAGCAGACGGCGTATCCGAGCCGGTCGGCCTCCTGGGCGACGGCGAGATTGTCCGCGTCCATTCCGGCGCCCCAGTAGCCGAGGTTGATCCCGAGCTGCATGGCCGATTCCCCTTACCGATCAGTAACGTCCTTGTCGGCAGACCTTAGCGCGGCAGAGCCCGCCGGGGCAGGTCGCGGCCCGTCCCGGTGACCGGCGGGATTCCCGTGCGCCTGTCACAATCCGTTGTCCACAGGCCCCCACGCGACAGGTTCTGGCCAGTAATCTCGGCGTTCATGGAGCAGAGGCATCTCGGCCGTACCGGCCTGCGCGTGTCCCGCATCGGACTCGGCACCCTCACCTGGGGCAGGGACACCGACGAGCACGACGCGGCGGACCTCCTGAAAACGTTCTGGGAGGCGGGCGGGACGCTGGTCGACACGGCGGACGTGTACGGCGACGGGGAGGCCGAGTATCTGCTCGGACGCCTCATAGAAGGGCTGGTCCCGCGCCGGGACCTGGTCATCTCCACGAAGGCGGGCAGCGTGCCCGACCCGGAGATCCGCATCGACGGCTCGCGCGGACATCTGCTCTCCGCTCTCGACGACTCACTGGCCCGGCTCGGCACGGACTATGTCGACGTCTGGCACATCCACTCCTACGACCCCCACACCCCCCTGGAGGAGACACTCCAGGCCCTCGACCTTGCGGTCAGCAGCGGCCGCGCCCGCTATGCCGGGGTCTCCAACTTCTGCGGCTGGCAGCTCGCCAAGGCGGGCACCTGGCAGTTGGCGGCGCCCGGGACGCGGACCAGGCTGGCCGCGACACAGCTGGAGTACTCACTGTTGCAGCGCGGGATCGAGCGGGAGGTGCTGCCGGCCGCGCTCGATCTGGGCATCGGGCTGCTGCCCTCCTCGCCGCTCGGCCGTGGGGTCCTGACGGGCAAGTACCGCACCTCCACTCCGGCCGACTCACGCGGCGCCTCGGAGCATCTGGCGCCGTTCGTCGCGCCGTACCTCGACGACACCGCGAGCCACATCGTGGACGCGGTGGCGACGGCGGCCGACGGACTCGCGGTGACGCCGCTCCAGGTGGCCCTCGCGTGGGTCCGGGACCGGCCGGGGGTGAGCGCGCCGATCGTCGGCGCGCGCAACTCGCAGCAGCTCACGGCGGCATTGTCAGTGGAGGCCCTTAGTCTTCCTGACGAGATCTGCCGGGCGCTCGACGATGTGTCGGCGCCCGTGCACCGCTATCCCGATCACGACTGGAGCACGCTGTGAGCACGGAGCCGGAGCCCACGGAGAAGACCGAGCCGGGCACGCGGGGCGCCGCGCCGGAGCCGGAGGGCACGGGGGGAGCGCCGGAGCAGGGGACGGCCGGTGCCGGGGCGAGCGCCGGGGGCGGCGAAGCGGTCACGGGAGAGGCGACCGGCACCGAGGCCGGTGAGAGCGCCGGCGTGGAACCGGGGACCGAGGCGGGCGAGGGCGCTGACTCCGCTGAGGCTGATGCGGACAAGGACAAGGCCCAGTTGTCCGAGGCCGAGGCCGAGTTGGCGGCGCAGCGGATCGAGCGGGAGCGGATCGCCCGGCGGAAGGCCGAGAAGCAGGGGCCCCTCGAGAGCGGGGCCAAGCTCAGCGGGAAGGCGGCCGATCTCCTCGCCGCCGTACGCGCGGTGGAGAGCGGGGCGAAGCCTGTGGCCGCCGTCTTCAGCGAGCCGGAGCCACCGCGTCGGCCCGCCCAGGAGCCGGTGCGGACCCGGCCGGTGTCGGCGGAGGCGGCCGGGGTCGGGGGCGCAGCCGCGGTCGGTGTCGGGGGTGCCGTCGGCGCGCCCGTGCCGGAGACCGTGGAGGCCGTACGGCGGGTGCTGGCCGAGGGCGGGGCGCCCGAGGCCCTCGCGGCACAGGTCGCCGCGGTGTTCGGGGAGGGTGCCGACGACCAGCTGCGGGCCGACCCCTGGCAGTTGCTGCGGGTCACGGGCGTACGGCCCGAACAGGCCGACGGGTTCGCGCGGGCACTGCTCGGGGCGGAGTGCGCGCCGGACGACGAGCGGCGTGGGCGGGCGGTGACCGTCTGGCTCCTGGAGCAGGCGGCGCTCGCCGGGCACACCGCGCTGGAGATGCCGGTGCTCACCGCCGCGCTGGCCCAGCGGGGGGTGCCGGACGCCGACGCGGCCGTACAGAGCACCATCGCCGAGGCCGAGGCCCTGGTCTTCCAGGACGCCCTCGAGCCGGCGGCCCCGGAGCCCGCGGGGGACCACGAGGAGGAGGCGGAGCAGCCGGTCCGGATCCTGGTCGGGCTGGAGCGGTACGCCCTCGCGGAGGAGAGCCTCGCCGACGGGCTGGCCCGGCTGATCAACTCCGTGCCCAAGGAGGACGGTTCGGCCGAGGACTGGGAGCGCGCCGCAGCGTCGGCCAAGGGTTCGGCCGCCGAGCTGATCCGCGCGGTGGCGGCGGGTGGCCTGGTCCTGCACACCGGCGGCGAGGCGTCCCTGGCGGAACCGGCGGCGCTGCTGGCGGCGGCGCGGGGGCTCGGGCTGCGGGCGTGGGCGGCCACGCACAGCCCACTGGGCCGCGACCGCTTCGGTGTCCTGCTCGAAGCCGACTCGCCCGCCCCCACGCGGACCGTCGCCACCGTCGCCGGGCTGCTCTCCGGTGCCGAGGGCCCCGGTCGGGATGCCGACGGGGCGTTCGATCTCGACCTGCTCGTCGTGCTCGACGCGCCTCAGCTGGACGTCGAGACGGCCGCGCTGCTCGTGGAGTCGCTGCCGGACGGGGCGCGGCTGGTGCTGGCCGGGGATCCGGCGGTGCTGTGGTCGGCGGGGCCCGGTCGGGTGTTCGCGGATCTGCTCGCCGCGCGGATCTGCCCGCAGGTCGCCTCACGCCGGCCGGACCCCGGACCGCTGGGCGAGCTGGTCTCCGGGATCGGCATCGGTGAGCTGAACCAGGTCGAGGCTCCCGGCAAGGAGGTCGTGATCGTGCCGGTGCGGGACGCGGGCGAGGCCGTGCACCGGACCGTGCAGCTGGTCGCGGACTCGGTGCCGCGGGCGATCGGGATCCCCGCCGAGGAGACCCAGGTGATCACCCCGGGCCACGGCGGAGCCGTCGGCACCCGCGTGCTCAACGCGGCCCTGAAGGAGCGTCTCAACCCCGGCCCCGGCCGCTTCGGCGGATTCGACCCCGGTGACCGCGTCGCCTACTCCCCGGCACCCGGCCGTACGCTCCCGGGCCAGGTGGTGCAGGCCGACGCGGACGGCCTGCACCTGACCTGCTCCGGTGAGCCCGTGGTCGTGCCCAAGGAGCGCGTGGAGCAGTCCGTGCGGCACGGCTGGGCCCTGACCGCGCACCAGGCGGTGGGCGGCCGCTGGCCGGCGGCGGTCGTGGTGCTGCCCGGGGACGCGGCGCAGGCTCTCAGCCGGCCCTGGGTCTACACGGCGTTCAGCAGGGCGGACCGCCATCTGTCCGTGGTCCACGGCGTGGACCAGGCCCTTGCGAGGGCGGTCGCCGAGATCGCGGCCAAGGCCCGGACGACCCGGCTGCCCGTCCTCCTCAGGACACAGTCGCCGACGGTCGGCTGACCCGGCCGAAAAGGGGGCGCGGCCCCGGAAATCGTTCCTCCGGGGCCGCGCTCACCTGCCTCAGCGACGATCCGCGTCCAGCGGCTCCAGATCCTCGTCCTCGACGTCGGGCTCGTCGGCGTCGTCGTCCAGGTCGTCGTCGAACACCGCGCTGACATCGAACCGGCACACCACCCGCTCCACGTCGACCTGCTCGAACGGCGTCTCCAGCCACTCCCCCGGCTCGGCGGGTTCGTCCGCCGCGGTCACCCACAGGGTGGAGTCGCCCTCCTCGAGACCGAACTCCTTGTGGCGGGAGGCGATCTCGTCGGGCTCGAACTCACCGAACAGCACTTCCAGCGCACCGTGCACCGTGCCGGAGGCCTCCGTGCCGAGACCCTCGTCGGCCGCCTCGACCCGCTGGGCCTGCGCCAGCAACCGCTGCGGCTCCGCCACGGCGTAGTCACGGCGGATCAGCACGCTCAGCGCGTTCGGCTCCTCGGGGCCCGTGTACGGAGGGGCGTCCTCCGCGCCCGGGATCTCGAAGGGCGTGACCTCGTCGTAGCGGTCGTAGAGCAGCTCGTCGTACACCTCGGCGGCCGCGGCCAGTTCGTTGAAGGCCTCGTAGACGGCGGGGTCGTCCTCCCCCGACCTCCGTTCGACCGCGGCCAGGTGGCGGTCGAGCGCGGTCTTGACCGCCTCGGCGGCGGCACGTACCTCGGCAGCGGTGGGCTGCACAGCATCAGACATAGTGCAGACGCTATCCGTACCGGGCCCCGGCCCGCACAATAGATGCGATGCCGGAATACGAATTTGTCGACGTGTACGTACCGCGCGGGGTCTCCCGCAAGGACGCCACACGTCTGCTGACGGACCATGCCGAGTACGGACACTGGGAGTTGGACCGACTGAGCCTGATGCGGGACGGCAGCCGCAGGGTGCGGTTGCGCCGGCGGATCATCCGCCAGGTGCGTGCCACGTGGTGAGACAGCACGAACGGAGCGGGCCCCGCCGAGGCGGGGCCCGCTCCGTTTCACGCGGAATGCCCTAGACCGAGGCCCGGCCCCTGCGGTAGAGGACCGCGCCGGCCAGCAGCGCCCCGGCGCTCGCCGGGAGGACCAGCCCGATCGGCAGGTCGCTGCCGGTCTGGGCGAGCTGCGCGCTGCCCAGGGGCTGGGTGACCGTCTGGGTACCGGGGTGGTTGCCACCGCCCGGAGTCACGCCGTTCGCCCCGGGGGTGGCGGGGTTTCCGTGCTGGCCGGGGTGGCCGGGCTCCACCGGGTTCCCTGGGTGACCGGGGGTGCCGGGCTGTCCCGGATTCCCCGGGTGACCCGGAGTACCGGGATGTCCGGGGGTGCCGGGGTGCCCTGGGCTGCCAGGGTGCCCCGGACTGCCGGGCGGGGTGTGCTGTCCGCCGCCGTAGCCGCTGCCGCAGTCGTTGTCCATGGCGGGGTTGCCGATGCCGATGATGTCGACGCTGTTGCCGCAGACGTTCACGGGAGCGTCGATCGGCGCCTGGACGTGGTTGCCCGAGCCCACGCCGGGCGAGCCACCGGTGTGACCGCCGGCGTGCGAGCCTCCGGAACCGCCGTGCCCCCCGTGGCCGCCGCCGTGCCGGCCGGACGCCCCGCTGCCGCCGCCCTTGTTGGCGCAACTGTTGCCCATCGCGGGGTTGAGGACCCCGACGACGTCCACGGTGTTGCCGCACACGTTCACCGGTACGTGCACCGGCACCGACACGGTGTTGCCCGACAGCACGCCGGGAGAGTTCGCGCTCGATCCGCTCGCGCCCGCGTCGGCGTGGGCGGCACCTCCCGCGGCGGCGATCACGCCGGTCGCGGCCGCCACTGTCATCAGGCTCTTGCGGGTGACTTGTCGCATGTACCGAATCCCTGCTTTCGACCTTGCCTCGAAATACCGCTGCACAGCGGTTCTGTTCTTTTCGAAAGGCCCGTCGGCCCCGGAACGCATGGCTTGCGCTCCGGGGCCGACGGGCTCATCCCTGTCAACCAAGGGCGAGGCAGAACATCACTTGTTGATGCAGGTGTTGCCGAAGGCGGGGTTCAGCAGGCCGATCACGGAGACCGTGTTGCCGCAGACGTTCACCGGGACGTGAACCGGAACCTGAACGACGTTGCCGGACAGCACACCCGGGGAGCCCACAGCGGCACCCTGCGCACCCGCATCGGCGACGGCAAGGCCCGCACCCGCGAGAACCAGGCCACCAGTGGCGGCCGCAGCGGCGACGATCTTCTTGATCATTGTTCCTCCTAGTTGGCAAATGCGATCCCAATCAGCGGATCGCATCACCTGTAACGAGGAGGGAGTAATGGGGATACGAGCTTATGAGCGCATTCACCCTTCCCGGCCGATTTCGCACGCGCGGCCGAATAAACGCGTCAACAGGCGTAAACCCGCGACAGACGCGTCAGCTCGCGTCGATGAACCGGTCGAGAACGCGCACGCCGAACTTCAGCCCGTCCACGGGAACCCGCTCGTCGACACCGTGGAACATGCCGGCGAAGTCCAGCTCCGGGGGCAGCTTGAGCGGTGCGAAGCCGAAGCCGCGGATGCCGAGCCCGTCGAAGGACTTGGCGTCGGTGCCGCCGGAGAGCATGTAGGGAATCGCCTTGGCGGCCGGGTCCTCGGCGACCAGCGCGGACTGCATGGCGTCCACGAGCGCGCCGTCGAAGGTCGTCTCGACGGCCTTGTCGGAGTGCACGTCCTCACGCCTGACCTTGGGGCCGAGGATCTTGTCGAGGTCGGCGAGGAACTCCTCCTCGAAGCCGGGCAGGAAGCGCCCGTCGACGTGCGCGGTGGCCTCGCCCGGGATGACGTTGACCTTGTAGCCGGCACCGAGCTGGGTGGGGTTGGCGGTGTTGCTGAGGGTCGCGCCGATGAGCTTGGCGATGCCGCCGAGCCGGGCGAGCGTGCCCTCCATGTCCTCCGGGTCCAGCTCGGTGCCCAGGGCGTCGCCGAGTTCGTCGAGGAATGCCCGGGTGGTCTTGGTGACCCGCACGGGGAACCGGTGGCGGCCGAGCCGCGCGACCGCCTCCGACAGTTCGGTGATGGCGTTGTCCCGGTGGATCATCGAGCCGTGCCCCGCCGTGCCGGCCACGGTCAGCTTCATCCAGTGCATGCCCTTCTCGGCCGTCTGGATCAGATAGAGCCGACGCTGCTCGTTCACGGTGAAGGAGAAGCCGCCGACCTCGCTGATCGCCTCGGTGACGCCCTCGAAGAGGTCGGGGTGGTGGTCGACGAGGTGCCGGGCTCCGAACTTGCCGCCGGCCTCCTCGTCGGCGAGGAACGCGAGGACGATGTCGCGCGGGGGCCTGCGCCCGCTGCGCAACCGGTCGCGGACGACCGCCAGGGTCATGGCGTCCATGTCCTTCATGTCGACGGCGCCCCGCCCCCACACACAGCCGTCGGCGACCTCGCCCGAGAACGGGTCGTGGGTCCAGTCCTGCGCGTTGGCCGGCACGACGTCGAGGTGGCCGTGGATCAGCAGGGCGGGCCGGGACGGGTCCTCGCCCGCGATCCGGGCCACCGTGGAGGCGCGGCCCGGGTGCGACTCGTAGATCTGCGGGTCGAGCCCCACCTCGGCGAGCTTCTCCGCGACCCACTCGGCCGCCTTGCGCTCGCCCGGGCCGGAGTGGTCGCCGTAGTTGCTGGTGTCGAACCGGATCAGCTCGCGGCAGAGGTCCACGACCTCGTCCTCGCCGGTGACGCCCCTGGCCGTGTCCGTGTCGCTCACGCTGTTCCTCCCGCTGTCACTGCTGGTGGTTGCCCTCATCCTCTCCCCGCGACCCGGCCGTCCCCAAGACCGGGCCCGGCCCGTCACACCGCGTTCACGTGCGCCCCGGTTCGGGGACGGGGGGTGATCGGACCCCCTCGAAAGCCTGGTAATGTTTCCTTCGTCGCCGCGGGGGCAACCCCGCACGACAGACACCTTGTCCGGGTGGCGGAATGGCAGACGCGCTAGCTTGAGGTGCTAGTGCCCTTTATCGGGCGTGGGGGTTCAAGTCCCCCCTCGGACACCAGCTACGGTGCCAGTCGATCTTTCGACTGGCACCGTTCGCGTTCCAGGACCGATCGACGGGCACCGGGTTCCACCGGTACCGGGCGTCCTCCTCGTCCTTCAGCAGGACCCCACCCTCCGCCAAGGCGAAAGATCCCCAGGCCGAGCATGACAGAGCCCCTCACGCACAGTGTGGGCGATCTCTCTCGGGAGTGAAGACCCACAGGTCACAGCGTTCCCGGTGCTCATGAGGGGGCCCCGGACGGCCCTCCCGCATGGCCGATCAAGCGGCACGGACCTACCTTCGTACTAAAATTTCCGGCTTGTTACGAGCTGGAGCCGGACAACCCCAGGCAGACCTGCGGGCCCGCCAGCGCCCCGGAGGCTCCGGGATCGAGACGCGAGGACCGATGGCAGCCATAGACGAGAGCAGTGCTCTCGGCCTGCTCAACGAAGAGTTCAGCGCAGAGATCCGCGAACAGTTCGGTGACACCGCCCGTTTCTCCGGGGGCCCCGCCCCCTCCCCCCGCACGCTCGTCGACGTCTTCGACGCCTCCGTACGGTCCTACCCCGACGAGCTCGCCCTGGACGACGGCACGACCCGGCTCACCTACCGCGCCCTGGCCGTCGAGGTGGAACGGCTGCGGCAGCGGCTCGCCGAGGCCGGGGTCGGGCTCGGCGACCGGGTCGGTGTCCGGGTCCCGTCCGGCACCAATGACCTCTACGTCGCGATCCTCGCCGTCCTCGCCGCCGGTGCCGCCTACGTCCCCGTCGACGCCGAGGACCCCGATGAGCGGGCCGAGCTGGTGTTCGGGGAGGCGGAGGTCCGGGCCGTGGTCGGCGCCGGGCACGAGCTGACCGTCAACGGGCGCGCCGAGGTCCCCGCCGCGCGGCCCGGCATCGGGCACGACGCGTGGATCATCTTCACCTCCGGCTCCACCGGCAGGCCCAAGGGGGTGGCCGTCTCGCACCGCAGCGCCGCCGCCTTCGTGGACGCCGAGGCCGCGCTGTTCCTCACGGACGACCCCATCGGTCCCGGTGACAGGGTCATGGCGGGGCTGTCGGTCGCCTTCGACGCCTCCTGCGAGGAGATGTGGCTGGCCTGGCGGTACGGGGCCTGTCTGGTGCCCGTGCCGCGTTCCCAGGTCCGCAGTGGCGCCGACCTCGGACCCTGGCTGGTCGAGCAGGAGATCACCGTGGTCTCCACGGTGCCGACGCTCGCCTCGCTGTGGGAGCCCGAGACCCTCAACGACGTACGGCTGCTGATCTTCGGCGGTGAGGCCTGCCCGCCCGAGCTGGTGCAGCGGCTGGTCACCGAGGGGCGCGAGGTGTGGAACACCTACGGGCCGACCGAGGCGACCGTGGTGGCCTGCGCCTCGCTGATGAGCGGCGAGGCGCCGATCCGGATCGGGCTGCCGCTGGACGGGTGGGAGCTGGCCGTCGTCGACGAGGCCGGCGATCCCGTGCCGATGGGCGGCAGCGGGCAGCTGGTGATCGGCGGCGTCGGGCTCGCCCGGTACCTGGACGCCGAGAAGGACGCGGAGAAGTACGCGCCGCTGAAGTCGCTGGGCTGGGAGCGGGCGTACCGCAGCGGTGACCTCGTGAAGGCGGAGCCCGCGGGGCTGGTCTTCCTCGGACGGGCCGACGAGCAGATCAAGCTCGGTGGCCGGCGGATCGAGCTCGGTGAGGTCGACGCGGCTCTCCAGGCGTTGCCGGGGGTCGCGGGAGCGGCCGCCGCCGTGCGCACCGCCCGCAGCGGCAACCAGCTCCTCGTCGGGTACGTCGTCACACAGGACGGCTGGGACCACGCGGCGGCCGTGGAGAAGCTGCGGGCCGAACTGCCCGCCGCGCTCGTGCCGTTGATCGCTCCCGTCGACGACCTGCCGACCCGGACCTCCGGCAAGGTGGACCGCAACGCGCTGCCCTGGCCGTTGAAGGGGCTCGAAAGCGGTGCGAAAACCGAGCAGTTGTACGGGACCGAGGCCTGGCTCGCCGAGCAGTGGGCGGAAGTCCTCGGCATCCCGGTCTCCGGCGCCCGCGACGACTTCTTCGCGATCGGCGGCTCCAGCCTGGCCGCCGCCCAGTTGACCACCCGGCTGCGCGCCCGCTACCCGAGCGCGGCGGTCCTCGACATCTACCAGCGGCCCACGCTGCGGAAGCTGGCCCGGCACCTGGAGGAGTCCGCGCAGGACGACGGGGCCGCGCGGGTGATCGCGCCGGTGCCGCTCAGGGCCCAGGTGATCCAGCTCCTGGTTCTGATCCCCCTGTTCACGCTGATGGGGCTGCGCTGGCTGGTGCCGCTGGCCGCCGTCGGGAACCTCCTGCCGTCCCACGGCTGGCTGCCGTCCGCCTCCTGGTGGCTGATCGGCGCCGGCGCCCTCGCCCTCTTCAGCCCGCCCGGACGGCTCGCGATCGCCGCGGGCGGGGCCCGGCTGCTGCTGCGCGGCGTCCAGCCCGGCCGCCATCCGCGCGGGGGCAGCGTCCACCTGCGCCTGTGGACCGCCGAGCGGCTCGCCGAGTTCACCGGGGCGACCTCGCTGACCGGCTCCTGGCTGGAGCGGTACGCGCGGGCGCTCGGCGCCAAGATCGGTCCCGACGTGGATCTGCACTCGCTGCCGCCGGTCACCGGCATGCTCAAGCTGGGCCGGGGCGCCGCCGTGGAGTCCGAGGTGGACCTGTCCGGCTGGTGGCTGGACGGCGACCGGCTGGAGATCGGCCACGTCAAGGTGGGCGCACACGCCGTCGTCGGCACGCGCAGCATGCTCTTCCCGGGCGCCCGGGTCGGCAAGCGGGCCGAGGTGGCGCCGGGCTCGGCGGTCACCGGCCAGATTCCGACGGGGCAGCGCTGGGCGGGCGCGCCCGCGGTCAAGCTCGGCAAGGCCAAGCGCAACTGGCCGAAGGAACGTCCGGCGCGGGGGACGTACTGGGGTGTGATGTACGGCCTCACCGGTCTCGCGCTGACCCTGCTCCCCGTGCTGGCGGGCGGGGCGGCCTTCCTGGTCGCCCGTCCCTTCCTCGCCGGGGACACCCCGCTCCGGGGTGCCTTCCTCGCCCTCGTCCCGGCCACGCTCGCCTACGGGCTGGCGTACGCGCTGCTGCTCCTGGTCGCCGTACGGCTGCTGAGTCTGGGGCTGCGCGAGGGGACGTATCCGACGCACAGCCGGGTCGGGTGGCAGGCGTGGACCGTCACGCAGCTGATGGACCGCTCGCGCGAGACGCTGTTCCCGCTGTACGCCGGGCTGGTCACGCCGGTGTGGCTGCGGCTGCTCGGGATGCGGATCGGGCGGGGCGCCGAGGTGTCGACCGTGCTGGCGCTGCCGAGCCTGACGACGGTCGGCGAGGGCGCGTTCCTGGCCGACGACACGCTGACCGCCCCGTACGAGCTCGGTGGCGGCTGGGTCAGGATCGGGCGGGCGGAGATCGGGCGGCGGGCGTTCCTCGGGAACTCGGGGATGACGGCGCCGGGGCGGACCGTGCCGGACGGCGGGCTCGTCGGGGTGCTGTCGGCGACGCCGAAGAAGGCGAAGAAGGGCACGTCGTATCTGGGGCTGCCGCCGGTGAAGCTGCCGCGCAGCGCGGTCGGCAGCGACCAGAGCCGGACGTACGAGCCCTCGGCGGGGCTGCTGTGGGCGCGCGGCCTCGTGGAGCTGTGCCGGATCGTGCCCGTGTTCTGCTCGGCGGGGCTCGCCGTGCTGACGATCGCCGCGCTGTGCGTGCTGGGGCCGTGGGCCTGGCTGCTCGCCGGGGTGGTGCTGCTCGCGGCCGGTGCGGTGGCGGGCCTGGTGTCCATGGCCGCGAAGTGGCTGCTCGTGGGGCGGCACCGCAGTGGGGAGCACCCGCTGTGGAGCGGCTTCGTGTGGCGCAACGAGCTCGCGGACACCTTCGTCGAGGTGCTCGCGGTGCCGTGGCTGGCGGGTTCCGTGCCCGGTACGCCGGTGATGACGGCGTGGCTGCGCGGACTCGGCGCGCGGATCGGCAAGGGCGTCTGGGTGGAGAGCTACTGGCTGCCGGAGACCGACCTGGTGACCCTGGAGGACGGGGCCACCGTGAACCGCGGCTGTGTGCTGCAGACCCACCTCTTCCACGACCGGATCTTGCGGACGGATACTGTTGTTCTCCGTGAGGGCGCCACGCTGGGCCCTGGCGGGATCGTGCTGCCCGGCAGCACGATCGGGGCCCGGACCACGCTGGGCCCCGCGTCGCTCGTCATGGCCGCGGAGTCCGTTCCGGACGACACCCGCTGGCTCGGCAACCCGATCGAGGCATGGCGGCCCTGAACGCGGGCCACTCGGAGTCGGTGAGCGGTGTACCGGCGGATCCGAGTGGCGGCGCGGCGCAGGGAGCGGAAGCGGCAGTGGCAGTTCAGCAGGCGGCGGGTGCGGACCCGTACTTCCCGGAGCACGGTGACGCCCGGTACCGGGTGCACCGCTACGAGCTCGCGCTGGACTACCGCCCCGCCCCGAACCGGCTGGCCGGGAGCGCCCGGATCAACGCCATAGCGGGGCGCTCGCAGCTCGCCGAGTTCATGCTCAACCTGTCCGACTTCAAGATCGGCCGGGTGCGGGTGGACGGCCGGCCGGCCCACTACACGCACCGGGGCGGGAAGCTGCGGATCCGGCCCGCGAAGGCGGTGCGGCCCGGCGCCGCGTTCACCGTCGAGGTGCACTGGTCGGGCAACCCCAAGCCGGTCGGCAGCCCTTGGGGCGGGCTCGGTTGGGAGGAGCTGGAGGACGGGGCGCTGGTGGCGAGCCAGCCCATCGGGGCGCCGTCCTGGTACCCGTGCAACGACCGGCCCGCCGACAAGGCGTCGTACCAGATCTCGATCACCACGCCCTCCGCCTACGCGGTCGTGGCGGGCGGGCGGCTGCTGACGCGTACCGCCAAGGCGTCCACGACGACCTGGGTGTACGAGCAGGCCGCGCCCACCTCCAGCTATCTCGTCGGGCTGTCGATCGGCAAGTACCAGACGGTGCTGCTCGGCGATCCGGGTCCGGGCGGGGTGCCGCAGCACGGGCACATCCCGGCGCATCTGCTGCCGGAGTTCTCCAGGGACTTCGCGCGGCAGCCGCAGATGATGGAGCTGTTCCAGGAGCTGTTCGGGCCGTATCCGTTCGACGAGTACGCGGTCGTCGTCACGGAGGAGGAACTCGATGTGCCCGTGGAGGCCCAGGGGTTGTCGCTGTTCGGCTCCAACCACGTGGACGGCGCCCGGGGTTGGGAGCGGCTGGTCGCGCACGAGCTGGCGCACCAGTGGTTCGGCAACAGCGTGTCCATCGCCAACTGGCGGCACATCTGGCTGAACGAGGGGTTCGCCAAGTACGCCGAGTGGCTGTGGTCGGAGCGCTCGGGGGGCCGTACGGCCCAGCAACTGGCCACCGCCGCGCACCGGTTGCTCTCCTCGCTCCCCCAGGACCTGCGGCTGGCCGACCCGGGCCGCAAGTCGATGTTCGACGACCGGCTCTACGAGCGTGGCGGGCTCACCGTGCACGCGGTGCGCTGCGCGATGGGCGACGAGGCGTTCTTCCGGATGCTGCGCGGCTGGGCCGGGCTGCACCGGGGCGGCGCGGTGAGCACCACGACGTTCACGGCCCATGTGAACCGGTTCGCGGACGAGTCGCTGGACGGACTCTTCGACGCGTGGGTGCACGGGGCTGTCCTGCCGCCGCTGCCGACGCTGGGTCCGGCCCGCCCGGCGCATCCGCCGACCAACACCGGGAAGGTGCAGCCGTGAACCGACGGGCCGCACGGCAACGGCCCTGCTGTCCTTGCGGACTTCAGGAGACGTACGACGACTGCTGCGGTCGCTGCCACCGGGGCGAGTCGGCCGCACCCACCGCCGAAGCGCTCATGCGGTCGCGCTACAGCGCCTTCGTGAAGCTGGAGCGGGACTACCTGCTGCGCACCTGGCACCCCCGGACCCGCCCCGGCTCACTGGACCTTGATGCGGGCATGCGCTGGACCGGGCTCGAGATCCTGGACACGACCGGCGGTTCGGCCTTCCACAGCTCCGGGACGGTGACGTTCCGCGCCTCGTTCAGGGGCGGCTCCCTGCAGGAGCGCAGCCGTTTCGAGCGGGTCGGCGGGGCCTGGGTGTACGTCGACGGGGAGTTCCTCGACTGAACCGCTGCGCCTGAACTACGGCGCCAGTATGTCGAGTTCCTGAAGGGCGCCCTCCGCGATCTCGCGGGTCAGTTCCTCCGCGTGCCCTGCGTCCCCCGCGCGGATCGCCTCGGCGAGCCGGACGTGGAGGGTGACGGCGGCCGGGTCGGGGTCCTCGAACATGACCTCGTGACGGGTGCGGCCGGTGAGGACCTCGGCGACGACGTCACCCAGGCGGGCGAACATCTCGTTGCCGGAGGCGTTGAGGATCACCCGGTGGAAGGCGATGTCGTGGAAGAGGTAGCCCTCCAGCCGGTGGCCCTTGGAGTTGGCGACCATGCCGAGCGCGCACTCGGTGAGTTCGGCGCACTGCTCCGCGGTCGCGTGCTTCGCGGCGAGGGCCGCCGCCACCGGCTCGATCGCCGAGCGCAGCACGGTCAGCGAGCGCAACTGCTGCGGCCGGTCGGCGCCGGCCAGCCGCCAGCGGATGACCTGGGGGTCGTAGACGTTCCACTCGGCCTTCGGGCGCACCGTCACGCCCACGCGGCGGCGGGACTCGACCAGGTGCATGGACTCCAGGACCCGGACGGCCTCGCGCATCACCGAGCGTGAGACGTCGAAGCGCTGGGCGAGTTCGTCGGTGCGCAGAACGCTGCCCGGCGGGTACTCGCCCGCGGTGATCGCGGGTCCGAGGGCGTCCAGTACGCGTCCGTGCAGCCCCCGGCCCAATGTGCTCATGCACTCAGAGTACGGGGCGCGTCACACCCAGAAAAAGTCAGACTTATTCATCACAGGCTCTTGAATTGTCGTACCTAATCGGTTTCAGTTGCGTCGACATCCTGGGCGTCGGTCGACGTCCTGGGCGTCACACGTCGAAGACAGCAGACAGTGAGGCAGCGATGAGTACCCCGAAGGTCGTCGTGGTCATGGGCGTCGCGGGCACCGGCAAGACCACGATCGGCCCCCTGCTGGCGGGCCGGCTCGGCGTCCCGTACGCCGAGGGCGACGACTTCCACCCGCCGGCCAACATCGCCAAGATGTCGGCCGGTACCCCGCTCACCGACGACGACCGGTGGCCGTGGCTGGACGCCATCGGCTCCTGGGCGCACGGGCGGGCGGGGCTCGGCGGGGTGGTCAGCTGCTCGGCGCTGAAGCGGTCGTACCGCGACCGGCTGCGGGCCGAGGCGCCCGGGGTCGTCTTCGTGCACCTGGCGGGCGACCGCTCCCTCATCGAGGACCGGATGTCGCACCGGCAGGGGCACTTCATGCCCACCGCGCTGCTGGACTCGCAGTTCGCCACGCTCCAGCCTCTCCAGGAGGACGAGGCCGGGGTCGTGGTGGACGTCGTGGGCAGCCCGGAGGAGATCACCGGCCGGGCCGCGAAGGCGCTCGCCGAACTCCCGTAACACCCCTTTTCCTGACGCCCCTTTCCGAAGAACGTCCCCGTACCTGCAAGGGAATCCCCCGTGACCAGACTCAGCGTCGAGATGCTGGCAGCGGACGCACCCGAGCCGATCACCTCGGCCGGTCACGCTCAGCTGGGCATCGCCGTCCTGGTGGGCATCGCCGTCATCGTTGTGCTCATCACCAAGTTCAAGCTCCACGCCTTCCTGTCGCTGACCCTGGGCACGCTCGTGCTCGGCGCGGTCGCCGGAGCGCCGCTCGACAAGACCATCCTCAGCTTCACCACCGGGCTCGGCAGCACGGTCGCCGGCGTCGGCGTGCTGATAGCCCTCGGCGCGATCCTCGGCAAGATGCTCGCCGACTCCGGCGGGGCCGACCAGATCGTCGACACGATCCTCGCCAGGGCGGGCGGCCGTTCGATGCCGTGGGCGATGGTCCTGATCGCCTCCGTCATCGGTCTGCCGCTGTTCTTCGAGGTCGGCGTCGTGCTGCTGATCCCGGTCGTGCTGATGGTCGCCAAGCGCGGCAACTACTCCCTGATGCGCATCGGCATCCCCGCCCTCGCCGGGCTGTCCGTGATGCACGGCCTCGTCCCGCCGCACCCCGGCCCGCTGGTGGCGATCGACGCGGTGCAGGCCAACCTGGGTGTCACGCTCGCGCTCGGCGTGCTGGTCGCCATCCCGACGGTGATCGTCGCCGGTCCGCTGTTCTCGAAGGTCGCGGCCCGCTGGGTGGACGTGCCGGCCCCCGACCGCATGGTCCCGCAGCGCGCCTCGGAGGAACTGGACAAGCGCCCGGCCTTCGGTCCCACGCTCGCCACGATCCTCCTCCCGGTCGTCCTGATGCTCTCCAAGGCACTGGTCGACATCGTGATCGACGATCCCGACAACACCGTGCAGCGCGTCTTCGACGTCGTCGGTTCGCCGCTGATCGCCCTGCTGGCCTCGGTCCTGGTGGGCATCTTCACGCTGCTGCGCCCCGCCGGCTTCGGCAAGGACCGTCTCACCCCGCTCGTCGAGAAGGGCCTCGCGCCCATCGCCGGCATCCTGCTGATCGTCGGCGCGGGCGGCGGCTTCAAGCAGACCCTGATCGACTCCGGCGTGGGTCAGATGGTCCTGGACATCTCCGAGGACTGGTCGATCCCGGCGCTGCTGCTGGCCTGGCTGATCGCGGTCGCGATCCGGCTCGCGACCGGCTCGGCGACGGTGGCCACGGTCTCCGCGGCCGGCCTGGTCGCCCCCCTCGCCGCCGACATGTCCACCACCCACACGGCCCTGCTCGTCCTCGCCATCGGCGCCGGCTCGCTCTTCTTCAGCCATGTCAACGACGCCGGGTTCTGGCTGGTCAAGGAGTACTTCGGCCTGAGCGTCGGCCAGACCATCAAGACCTGGTCGATCATGGAGACGATCATCTCGGTGGTCGCGGGCGGCCTGGTGCTGCTGCTCTCGCTGGTCATTTAGCCGTACGGCTGCTCCGGCACCCCCTGTCCGGCTACGGCCGCCACAGGGGGTGTTCGCGTTCCGCCCACTCCTGGCTCACTTCCCCGGTCCTGAGCCCTCTTCTCGCCTCCGGGTCGCCCAGTGCAATGCCGATGTGGCCCGCGAGGACGATGCCGATGGTCAGGGCCAGCCAGTCGTGGACGAAGGTCGCGCTGGTGCGCCACTGGATCGGGGTGAGATGGGTGAACCACATCAGCAGGCCGGTGCCGAGCATGACCAGGCTCGCGCCCGCGATCCAGGCGGCGTAGACCTTCTGGCCCGCGTTGAACTTGCCCGCGGGGCGGGAGGTCCGGCGCTTGTCCCGGTGCAGGGCGGCCCGCAGCCAGACCCGGTCGTGCGGACCGAAGCGGTTCAGGAAGCCCAGGTCGGCGCGGAAGGCGCGGGAGGCCAGGCCCGCGAGGGCGGGTACGGGCAGGGCCAGGCCCGCCCACTCGTGGACGCGGACCACCAGCTCACGGCGGCCGACGAGTTCGGCGAACTGAGGGACGTACAGGCAGGCGGCCGTCGCCACGCAGACGCCCATCAGCGCGGCGGTGGCCCGGTGCACCCACTTCTGGGTGCGGCCGAAACGCCGGACCCGTGTCGGCGAGGGCGCGTCAACTCGTAGGCTCATCGTCCCGCCCGTTCGATCGGCCGACCCAGGCGTCCACGTCGTAGCCCCGGTCCTCCCAGTAGCCCGGCTTCACGTCCTCGGTGACGGTGATGCCGGACAGCCACTTGGCGGACTTGTAGAAGTACATCGGCGCCACATAGAGACGGACCGGGCCGCCGTGGGAGTGGCCGATGTCCTTGTCCTGCATGCGAAGGGCCACCAGGACGTCCGGGCGGCGGGCCTGGTCGAGGGTGAGGCTCTCGGAGTACGCCCCGTCGAAGCAGGTGAAGCGGACGGCGCCCGCCGTCGCCCTGACTCCGGCGGCATCCAGCAGCCGGGACAGCCGTACGCCCTCGAAGGGCGTGTCCGGGACCCGCCAGCCCGTCACGCACTGCACGTCCTTGACGATCCGCGTCTGGGGCATCGCCCGCAGGTCGGCCAGGGTGTACGTGCCCGGGCGGGAGACCAGGCCGTCGATCTTGAGCTGGTAGCTCTCGGCGTTCCTGTGCGGCACCGACGACGTCACCGAGTAGTAGCGGAAGCCTCCGCCGTTGGGGAGCAGCCCGGTCAGACCGGTGGGGTCCTTGTCGGCGGCGCTGCCGAGGAAGGCCTCCAGGCCGCGTTGCAGGGTGGGCGCGGCGACCACGCCGAGCGCGCCCAGGCCGAGGGTGCCGAGGAGGACACGGCGGCCGATGGGCCGGCCGCGCTGCTCCTCGGGATGTTCGGAGTTCACCTCCTCATTCGAACACCCGCGAGCCCTGCGGGACCAGGAATCGCGGGTGCTCGTCAGACTTCCGTAACCACTTCTCACCGCGTTCTCAGGCTGCTACGGCGTCTCCCCCGCCGCCTTCTCCAGCTGGAACGCCTCGTTGCCGAGCCCGATCCGGGCGTGCGCCTCGGGCCTGCGGGCCCGCATGAGGAGTCCCTGTGCCAGGCCGACCAGCACGGCGAGTCCGATGATGCCGGGCAGTACCCAGCTCAGCGAGGAGCCGGGGCCCGCGCCGACCAGGACGTCGAAGTCCTTCACCGTGTAGACGGCGATCACCAGCAGGGCGATCCCGGCGAGGGCCGAGGTGACCAGGCGCCAGGCCTGGGCGCCCGCCGCCCCGCGCCGGACGAAGAAGACGACGACGGACGCGGAGGCCGCCGCCATCAGCACGATCACGCCGAGGGCTCCGATGTTGCCGAACCAGGTGAACAGGTGCAGGACCGGCACGGTCGGGTCGCCGGTGGGCTTGTCGTCGGCGACCGCGAAGACGGCCACGACCACCACGGACACGGCGGTCTGGAGCAGCGAGCCGGTGCCGGGCGCGCCGCTCGCGCTGTTGGTGCGGCCGAAGGCGGCGGGCAGCAGACCCTCGCGGCCCATCGCGAAAGCGTAGCGGGCGACGACGTTGTGGAAGCTGAGCATGGCCGCGAACATGCCGGTCACGAACAGCACGTGCAGGACATCGGTGAAGGTGCCGCCGAGACGGGACTCGGTGAGTCCGAAGAGCAGTCCGGCGCTCTGCTTCTGCGACTCGGCGACGACCGCCGAGGGCCCGGTGGCGACGGTGAGGGCCCAGCTGCTGAGCGCGAAGAACACGGCGACGCCGCCGACGGCCAGGAACATCACACGCGGCACCAGGATGTGCGGGCGGCTGGTCTCCTCGGCGTACA
The DNA here is from genome assembly GCF_040606575.1 of Streptomyces sp. NPDC005402. NCBI lineage: Bacteria > Bacillati > Actinomycetota > Actinomycetes > Kitasatosporales > Streptomycetaceae > Streptomyces > Streptomyces sp. NPDC005402. The sequence goes on along the minus strand of NZ_JBEXFB010000011.1, from coordinate 141,065 downwards.
CGGGCGCCTGCTCGAAGCCGAGGAAGGCGGCGATGCAGAAGCACAGGGCGGTGCCGACGCCGGCGCCGCTGAGGGTGTCCGGGTTGAAGGCGTGCAGGGACAGGCCCTGGGCCGCGGGGTCGGCGACGGCTGCGATGTCGAAGATGACGACCAGGGCGACCTCGATGATCAGCAGGACTCCGAGCACGCGCGCGTTGACGTCGATCTTCAGCCAGCCGAGCGCGCCGACGACCAGGGCGGCGACCAGCGCGGGTATCCACCAGGCCACCGACAGGTCGGTGTAGGTGGCGAACAGGCCGGAGACCTCGAAGCCGAAGATGCCGTAGATGCCGACCTGGAGCGCGTTGTAGGCGACCAGGGCGACGAGGGCCGCGCTCGCCCCCGCCGTGCCGCCGAGGCCGCGGGAGATGTAGGCGTAGAAGGCGCCCGCGTTGTGGACGTGCCGGCTCATCTCGGCGTAGCCGACGCTGAACAGGACGAGGACGACACCGAGCACGACGTAGAGGAGGGGCTGGCCGACGATCCCCATCACCGCGAATGTAGTGGGCATGACACCCGCGACGACCATGAGGGGGGCGGTCGCCGCGAGGACGGAGAGCAGCAGGCCCCCGGTGCCCAGGCGGCCGGCCCGCAGCGCGCGGTCCTGCCCCTTGAACGTACTGATCTCTGGTCTGCTCTTGCTGGAACTCTCGGTGGCCATGGGGACCGTCCTTCTGGGGTTCGGGGGTGTCACACCGTGCCGAGCGCGTGGTCGCGGGCGGCACGGAAGGCGGAGTACGGCTCGCGGTCGGGATAGGACCAGGGAGCCGGGGTGGGGCGTTCGCCGATGCGGTGGAAGAGGGCTGCGGCCTCGGCGCCGCGGCCCTCGCAGACCTTCGCGTGGGCGAGGAAGTTGAGGTCGACCAGTCGGCGGGGGTGGCCCTCGTGCTCCCATTCGAGCCACCAGTCGAAGGCGGACTTCATCACCTGCCGGGCCCGGCGCCCGGTCCAGTGGCCGGAGGCGGTGGGATCGGACGGCTCGTGCCCGGCGGCGGCCAGGGCGCGGTAGCGCTCGGCGTGCGCGATGACCGGCAGGATCGCCAGCGGTGAGTCGGCGGGGGCCTGCTCGGCGGCCCAGTTGGCGAAGTCGTAGACCTCGTGCAGCGGGTCGGGGCCCGTCTCGGCACGGCGCTCGGCGAGCCGGGCGACCATCAGATGGTGGGCGTGGTGGTGGTCGGCATACCGCTGCCGGATCTCGCCGAACACGTCGGCGACCTCGTCCGCCGCCCCGAGGTCGCGCTCCAGCATGAGCAGGCCTAGCCAGGGGGTGGGATCGGCGGGCGCGCGGCGGGCCGCGGTCCGGCAGGCCTCGCGGGCGGCGGCGGGTTTCCCCTTGCCCCGCCGCACGCGCTGGACCAGGGCGAGGGCGAGCAGCACGGCGGCGTCGGCGGAGTCCGGCTCGGCCACCAGCCAGTCCCTGGCCCAGGCGTCGCTGTACGGCTCGGCCGCGAGCACCGTGACCCGGTGGCCCCGCCGGTCCCAGTCGTCGCCCGTCCGGGTGAGCAGCGCCCGGACCGCCTGCCACCTGCCCTGCGCCAACGCGGCGCGCGCGTCGATGAGCTCGGCGTCGTCGAGGGCCGCGTCGAAGGCCTGGGAGGCGCGTTTTCGACTGCGGCCGAAGGGGGGTGGGGGCGGGGACACCGTGTGGGTTTTCCTCACGGAACGTGGCTCGTGGCGGGTGGGGCTGGAGGGGGGTTGGGCGATACGGGTGCGGCGGGCGGGGATGCCGGTTTGAGTGCGGCGGACGGGATGTGGGTGGATCGGGAGGGGATGCAGGTGGGGCAGGAGAAAGCTGTGGGGCGGAAGGGGGTGCCTGGGCGGATGCGGGCAGGCTGACAGTCGGTGCGTGCAGGTCGGGAGGACGATTCGCACCGCCATCGACTGATCACGGACAGCCAACCCTCCGCCAATGGTTTGCGTCAAGGGCTGAAGGCGCATTACACGCGTCAACTCTCCATACCTGAGAGGAAGTTGTGACGACGCGGTGCTGGTGGGACCGGGTCAAGGCCCCCTGTCTGTGGCGTACGCCATGGCGCCGCCCTCTCCCGCACCGCACCATGACGGGACACCCCGCCGCCGAGAATGGTTGGTGGCCGAGTCGACGACCCGAATCCGGGTACTCCCAGGGGCAAGCCGGACACTGGGACGCTACAGTCGGCGACTACCCCCTGCCGCCCGGCCGGACGATCGAGGTACGCAGCGTGTCGGTTCTGGTTCTGATTCTCGCCGTGAGTGCTGCCTGTTGCCTGGGCTTCGGCTTCGTGCTCCAGCAGAACGCGGCCCGTCAGGCCCCGCTGAGCGACTTCCTCTCCCCCCGGCTGCTGCTCGACCTGATGAGGATGCCGCGCTGGCTCGGCGGCATCGGTTTGATGGTGGCCGGCATGGTGCTGGGCGCGATCGCACTCGGTCAGGGCGAGGTCTCCCTGGTCGAGCCCCTGCTCGCCACGAACCTGCTGTTCGCCCTCGCCCTGTCCCGCAGGCAGACCAAGCAGCCGCTGGGCCGCCAGGGCTGGGCGGGGCTCGCGCTGCTGGCGGGCGGGGTGAGCGCGTTCATCGTTGCGGGCGAGCCGCGCGGCGGTACGGCGGTCACGGATCCCTTCCGCCACTGGCTGATCATCGGCGTCATGATCGGCCTCGCCCTGCTGCTCACGACCTACGCGAAGCGCTCCCGCCTCAGTTCGGGCCCGGTCCTGCTGGCCCTGGCGGCCGGATTGCTGTACGGCGTCCAGGACGCTCTCACCCGGGTCAGCGGCCAGCGCTTCTCCGAGGGCGGTCTCGCCGAGCTGCTGACCGGATGGCAGCCGTACGCCGTGCTGGCCCTCGGCATCACCGGGCTCGTCCTGGTGCAGAGCGCGTTCGAGACCGCGCCGCTGCGGATGTCGCTGCCCGCCCTCACCGCGGCCCAGCCGCTCGCCGGGATCGTGTGCGGGGTGGGCTTCCTGGGCGACCGGCTGCGCACCGACACCGCCGCGCTGACCTGGGAGGCGCTGGGGCTCGCGGCCGTCGTCGCGGGCATCGTGCTGCTGGGGATGCACCCCGCGATGCCCTGCGGAGCCGCCCAGTCGGAACCTACGCGTAACCTCCAGCCGAGCTGAGGCGCGCGCGGACGCGGACTCGGGGTTCTGCGGGGGTAGGGGGTCCCTGAGCGACTGCGGACCCCTGCGTGGACGCGGGCGTCCGAGCGACTCCGGACTCTGGCGCGGGCCCGGGTGCCCGAGCGGCTCCGGGCCCCTGCGCGGACGCGGGTTTCTGGCCGACTTTGACTCTGGCGCGGGCCCGGATGTCCGAGCGGCTCCGGACCGCCTCGACGCAGACCTCTGGCCGACTGCGGACTCCCGCGCGGGGCCGGGTGCCCGAGCGCCTCCGGGCTCCTGCGCGGACGCTCGATTCTGGCCGACTTTTGACTCTGGCGCGGGCCCGGATGTCCGAGCGACTCCGGACCCCGGGCTGGTCGGCCGGGCAGTTCGCCACCATGACGGTGGTGAAGCCGGCCGCGCTGCTCGTCGCCGCCTCCTGCGGTTTCCGGGGCGGGCGGATCTTCCCGGCCGTGTTCGTCGGCGTCGCGTTCGGGCTGTGCGCCCACGCGCTCGTGGACGCCGTACACCCGGCCCTCGGCGTCGCGGCCGGGGTGCTGGGCATGCTGCTCGCCGTCACCCGGCAGGCGTGGGTGAGTCTGTTCGTCGCCGCCGTGCCGGCGGCCTCGCCCGCGATCCTCGCCCTGTTGTGCATCGCCTCGCTGCCGGCCTGGCTGCTGGTGACGGGGCGGCCGCAGATGCAGTTGCGCGCGGACACCTCAACGCAGACCTCTGGCCCACTTCGGACTCCCGCGCGGGGCCGAAAAGACCGAGCGACTCCGGACCCCCGCCTCGACACAGACCTCTGATCGGCTCCGGACCCCGCCTCGACGCAGACCTCTGGCCGACTGCGTGCCCGTTCCCGGAGGCTCCGGGCGCCTTCCCGGGCGCGGGCTTCCGCAGGGACTCCTATGAGGGTGGGGGTGCCGGCCGGTGCCTGGTCGCGCGTCCGCAAGTCGGTGCAAAGTCCGGCGAGGATGCGGGCCCCGGCGCGGGTGTGCACTCCCGCTTGGAGGAGATCCGGCGGATGAGGACCCCTGCCTCGATGCGAGCCCCTGCAGGGATACGCACTCCCCCCGGACCGCAGCCCCGGCGCCGATGAGGACCCCTGCTTGGATGGGGGACATGAGCGCTGCTGACGAGATTCTCGACATCGTCGACGAGCACGACAACGTCGTCGCCCAGTCCCCGCGCGGTGAGGCCTACGCCAAGGGCCTGCGCCATCGCTGTGTCTTCATCCAGGCCCGGGACGCCGAGGGCCGCCTCTTCGTCCACCGCCGCACCCCGGGCAAGCTGGTGTTCCCGTCCCTCTACGACATGTTCGTCGGCGGAGTGGTCGGTGCGGGTGAGTCCTACGACGACGCGGCCCTGCGCGAGGCCGAGGAGGAACTGGGCGTCAAGGGCCTGCCCCGCCCGGAGTACCTCTTCAAGTTCCTCTACGACGACGGCGCCGGCCGGACCTGGTGGTCCGCGGTCTACGAGGTCCGCTGCGAGCTGCCGGTCAGCCCCCAGGTGGAGGAGGTCGCCTGGCACGACTTCCTTCCGGAGGACGAGGTGGAGCTGCGCCTGCGGGACTGGGAGTGGGTGCCGGACGGCCTCGCGGCCTACAAGCGGCTCAAGGCGTACCGGTCGATGGGGTGAGCGTCGACGAACACGGCGGCGGCAGTGAGCGCGCCCCGGCGCCTCGGCGGGACCGCCCCGGACACCGCCCTACAGGCACCCGGTGGATAGGCTCGTGCGCGTGATCGATTTCGCACGGAACGTCCGCGTCTGGTTCGCCCCCGAGGAGGTCCGGCAGGAGGGCCACACCCCCGACTACCGGTTCTCGCTGGCCAATGAACGCACCTTTCTGGCCTGGCTGCGCACCGCGCTCGCGCTGATCGGCGGCGGCTTCGCCGTGGACCAGTTCCTGCCGGACCTGCGCTGGGGGTGGCGGGTCGGCCTCGCACTCGCACTGCTCGCGGCGGGCGTGCTGTGCTCGTTGCGGGCGGTCAACCACTGGGTGCGGTGCGAGCGGGCGATGCGGCGGGGCGAGGACCTGCCGGTGTCGCGGTTCCCGGCGCTGCTGAGTCTGGTGGTCGCGGTGGTGGCCGTGGCCATGGTCTTCGTGGTGCTCGTCGGGTGGGAGGGATGAGCGTGGGCGCCGCGGCGGAGCGCGATCCGGGCCTCCAGCCCGAACGCACCCGGCTCGCCTGGCGCCGTACGACACTCTCGGGGACCGTCTCCGCCGTACTCGCCGTGAAGACGGCCCTGCACGGCGGTCCGTCCCCCGGAGCGCTCATCGCCTGCGCCCTGTGCTGCACCCTCTGGCTCGGCCTCCTCTACCTCGCCCACCGCCGCATCCACACCCTGACCTCGTCCGACGCCCCGTCGACCCTCACCCGGCGAACCGCCACGGCAGCGGTCCTGTGCACGGTGGCGATGGCGGCGTGCGGGGCGGCACTGGTGTTCTGAAGGGGGTCCGGACGACGGGGGCCGGCGAGCGGCGTCAGGGGCCCGGTGACACGACCACGCCGAATCGCCCGATATGCACCCCACCCATGGCAGCCTGTCCGACGTCATCGTCCGTCGCTTCGAAGGTGAGCACCATGACCACCCTCCACCACGAACACGCCTCCCACGCGCACGCCCACGGCTCGGACTGCGGACACGCCGAGGTGCCGCACGAGGACCACGTCGACTACGCGCACGACGGGCATCTGCACCGCGAGCACGAGGGGCACTGGGACGAGTGCGAGCCCGGCGGGCATGTCTCGCACGACGGGCACGACCACCGGCACGGCCAGGACTGCGGACACGAGAGCGTCCTGCACGGCGATCACGTCGACTACCTCCACGACGGCCACCGGCACGCCGCCCACGAGGGCCACTGGGACGACCACTGACCTGACCGCGAAAGAACCGGGAAGAACCTAGAAGAACCGGGAAGAACCGGGAAAACACGGCAAAGCACCAAAGAAGCACCGCCGGCAGCTCCCCGCCGCACCACGCGGGGAGCTGTCGGCCTATCGTGGGCCGGATCACGTTCACCGTTCCCCCTGGACGACATACCGACCAGTCGGCATGATGGTCGGTACCCGTTCACGCGCGCGTAAGGAGCCCTGATGAGCCCCGACCATCCGCCAGGCCTCGATCTCGACCGGCTGCGCGGCCTGCTCGACCGCGAGCGGCCCGGCCTGGTGCAGGGCACCCTGACCGGCCGGCTCATCGAGGGTGGACGGTCGAACCTCACGTACGCGGTCTCGGACGGCACCATGAAATGGGTCGTACGACGGCCCCCGCTGGGCCATGTCCTGGCCACCGCGCACGACATGAAGCGCGAGCACCGGGTCATCAGCGCCCTGCACCCCACGGACGTGCCCGTGCCGAACCCGGTCCTGCTGTGCGAGGACGAAGAGGTGCTGGGATCGCCGTTCTACGTCATGGAGTTCGTCGAGGGCACCCCGTACCGCACCGCCGACCAGCTCGCCCCCCTCGGGCCCGAGCGCACCCGCGAGGCCGTGCTGTCCCTCGTCGACACCCTCGTCGAGCTGCACGCCGTCGATCCCGCCGAGGTGGGCCTCGCGGACTTCGGCCGCCCCGAGGGCTTCCTGGACCGCCAGTTGCGCCGCTGGGGCAAGCAGCTGGACGCCTCCCGCAACCGCGACCTGGCCGGTATCGACGAGCTGCACGCGACCCTCGGCCGCCGCCTCCCCCAGTCCCCCGCGGCCACGGTCGTGCACGGCGACTACCGGCTCGACAACGTTTTGATGGGCGACGACGACCGCATCAAGGCGATCCTCGACTGGGAGATGTCCACCCTCGGCGACCCGCTCACCGACCTCGGCCTGCTGGTGATGTACAGCCTGCCGCTCGGCATGCCCGACTCCCCGGTCTCCACGACCGCCGAGGCCCCGGGCCACCCGGATCCGGCCGAGCTGGTCGCGCGGTACGCCGAGCGCTCAGGCCGGGACGTCTCGGCGGTGTCCTGGTACACGGCGTTCGCCTGGTTCAAGCTCGCCGTGATCCTGGAGGGCATCCACTACCGCTACACCCTGGGCCAGACCGTCGGCCGCGGTTTCGACCGCATCGGCGACCTCGTCCCGGTCTTCATCCAGCACGGTCTGACCACGCTTCACGACGGCATCCAGGAAGGCTGATCCGCATGGACTTCGCGTTCGACGCGCGCACCGAGGAGCTGCGCGCCAAGCTGCTCGCCTTCATGGACGAGTACGTCTACCCCGCCGAGGCGGTCGCGGAGGAGCAGCGCGCGCGGCTGGCCTCGCCGTGGGACACCCCGGCCGTGGTGGAGGAGCTGAAGGCCGAGGCCCGTCGCCAGGGCCTGTGGAACCTCTTCCTGCCCGACTCCGAGTACGGCGCCGGGCTGACCAATCTCCAGTACGCCCCGCTCGCCGAGATCACCGGCCGCTCCCCGCAGCTCGCGCCCACCGCGCTGAACTGCTCGGCGCCCGACACCGGGAACATGGAGGTGCTGAGCCAGTTCGGCGACGAGCAGCAGAAGAAGCAGTGGCTGGAGCCGTTGCTTGCCGGTGAGATCCGCTCTGCGTTCGCGATGACCGAGCCGGAGGTGGCCTCCTCGGACGCCACGAACATCACCACGTACATCGAGCGCGACGGCGACGAGTACGTCGTCACGGGCCGCAAGTGGTACATCTCCGGGGCGATGAACCCGGACTGCAAGATCTTCATCGTGATGGGCAAGACCGATCCGGACGGCGAGGACATCCGCCGCCAGCAGTCCATGATCCTGGTCCCCCGCGACACCCCGGGCGTCACCGTCACGCGGGCGATGCAGGTCTTCGGCTACGAGGACCACTACCACGGCGGCCACGCCGAGGTGATCTTCGACCACGCGCGCGTGCCGGCCGCCGGCCTCATCGGCGAGGAGGGCGGCGGATTCGCCATCGCCCAGGCGCGCCTCGGCCCGGGCCGGATCCACCACTGCATGCGGCTGATCGGCATGGCCGAGCGGGCGATCGAGCTGATGTGCCGCCGGGCCGTCTCCCGCACGGCCTTCGGCAAGGCGCTGGCCCAGCAGGGTGTGGTCCACAACTGGATCGCCGACGCGCGCGTGACCGTCGAACAGCTCCGCCTGCTGGTCCTGAAGACGGCCTGGCTGATGGACACGGTCGGCAACCGGGGCGCCCACACCGAGATCCAGTCCATCAAGATCGCCACGCCCCGCGCGGTCGTCGACATCATCGACCGGGCGATCCAGCTGCACGGCGCGGGCGGCGTCAGCCAGGACTTCCCGCTGGCCGAGCTGTACGCCGGCGCCCGCACCCTGATGATCGCGGACGGGCCCGACGAGGTGCACCAGCGCTCGCTCGCGCGCCGGGAGCTGAAGAAGTACCTCTAGGCCTGGAAGGCGCTCTACGGGCGCAGGGCTCGCAGGAGGAGGTCGGCCAGGTGGTCGGCGACCTCCTGCGGGCCCATCGGGCCGTCGGGGCGGTACCAGGTCGACAGGTGGTGGACGGAGCCGAAGTGGTAGTCCACGACGAGGTCGGCCGGGGTCGCCTTCGAGAAGACGCCGGCTTCCTGGCCCTCCTCGACGAGCGCGCGGAAGCGCTCGTGGTACTTGCGCCGCTCGGCCCGCACCTGCTTGTTCTTCTCCGGGCTCAGGTGGTGCATCGAGCGGAAGAAGATCATCGCGTCGTCGAGGTTCTCGATCGTGGTGACCACGACGTCCGCGGCGGCGGCCCGCAGCCGCTTCTCGATCGGCTCGTCGGCGTTCGCGAGCGCGTCCAGGCGCTCCTGCTGGACGCGCAGCACGCGCGCGTACACCTCGTGCAGGAGATCGTCCTTGGAGCCGAAGTAGTGGTACAGCGCCCCCTTGGTGACGCCGGCCGCCTCGACGATCTCCTGCACGGAGGTGCGGTCGTAGCCCTGCTCGGCGAAGAGCCGGGTGGCGGCGGCCAGCAGCCGCTGCGGGACGGGCGTACCGTCTCCGTCCGTCGTCCTGGGCACTGTGCCGCCACCTGCCTTCCTAGAGGTCATTCACCGTTGTGCGGTCGGGAACGGAGTTCCCGACGGAGGATCTTGCCACTGGCCGTCTTCGGCAACTCGGGCAGGATCTCCACCTGTCGCGGGTATTTGTAGGCCGCCAGTCTCTCCTTGCAGTACACGGCGAGCGCATCGGGGTCGGTTTCGACACCCGGACGGAGGCTGATGTACGCCTTGACGGTCTCCCCGCGGTACCCGTCGGGCACCCCGACGACGGCCGCCTCCCGCACCGCCGGATGCGTGTACAGCACGTCCTCGACCTCGCGCGGCCACACCTTGAAGCCGGACGCGTTGATCATGTCCTTCTTGCGGTCGACGACGTACAGCCAGCCCTGCGGGTCCATGAAGCCGATGTCACCCGTACGCAGCTCGCCGTCCGGGAAGGTCTCGGCGGTCGCTTCGGGGCGGCGCCAGTAGCCGGGGACGACCTGGGGGCCGCGGACGACGATCTCGCCCTGTTCGCCGAAGGGCACCTCGACGCCCTGCTCGTCGACGATCCGTACGACGGTCTCGGGCCCCGGCACCCCCACGGCGAGCGTCCCGGACACCGGGTCGACGGGCGCCTCCCGCTCCGGTGGCACGGAGGCGCAGGGCGCGGAGCACTCGGTCAGCCCGTAGCCGTTGCGGATGTACGGCCCGAAGCCGGCCCGGAACTTCTCCACCAGGGCGGGCGGCAGCGGGGCACCGCCCGAGGAGATGTTGACGAAGGACGAGAAGTGCTCGCGGGTGACGTCCGGGTGGGCGGCGAGCGCCATGAACGCGGTCGACGGGCCGACCGTGTAGTGCGGCCGGTGCTCGGCGAAGGCCTCCAGGACCACACCCGCCTCGAAGCGGTACGTCAGCACGAGCGTGCCCACGCTGTTCAGACACGCTCCCAGCTGGCAGACCATCCCGGTGATGTGGAACAGCGGCGCCAGGGCGTAGTACACGGGCGCCTCGGGCAGTGCGAGCCCGGTCCGCTGCCGCTCGGCGTTGTACATGATGTTGCCGTGCGTGTTGGTGGCGCCCTTGGGCGTGCCGCTCGTCCCCGAGGTGTAGCTGATCAGGGCGATGTCCGAGGGCGTGACCTCCCGCCCGTCGGGCGCCTTGTGCCCGGCCCGCGCGACCGCGACCAGGTCGTCGGCGTCCTCGGCCTGCGGTAGCCGCTCGAAGGTGAGCACGCGCGCGTCCCCGCGGGTCTGGAAATCCAGCTCGCAGCCGGTGAGCACGATCCGCACCGGCGAGCCGGCCGCCGTCTCGCGCAGATACGACTCCCAGGCCCGGTCGGAGCAGATCAGGGCGGCCACCTCGCCGTCCCGCAGGACATGCCCGACCTCCCCCGACTTGTACATGGGGTTGACGGGCACGACGACCGCGCCCGCCTTCCAGGCGCCGAGCAGTGCGAGCACGAACAGGGGCGAGTTCTGCAGCAGGATCGCCACCCGGGCCCCGCGTTCCAGACCGCCGGCGGCGAGGTGCCCGGCGACGGAGTCGCTGAGCTCGTCGACCTCGCGGTAGCTGAGCCGCCCGTCGAAGTAGGCGAGGAAGGGCCGCTCCGGCGCCTCGGCGACGGCCCGCCGCAGGGCGTTCACCAGCGAGGCGTCGGGCTCGACCGGCCCGCGCTGGGCCTCGCTGAGCAGTGCCAGCCAGGGCTTGGCGGCGTAACGGGACTCGCTCATCGGACCTCCTCCCACTTGCGCTGGAGGTGGTTCATGCCGGCCAGCCAGCGATCGGGTTCGGCGGCCCGCGCCTGGTAGTACTCGGCGACCTCGGGGTGCGGCAGGATCAGGAACCGGTCCTCCTCGATCCCCCGGAACAGCGCCTCGGCCACGTCCCCCGGCTCGACAGCGGTCGGCCTGAGCACCAGGTCACCCGCGGTCCCGGTGGCCGCGAGCATGTCGGTCCGCACTCCCTGCGGACAGATCGCGTGCACCTTGACCCCCCGGTGCCGGTATGTCAGCGACAGGTACTCGGCGAAGGCGTACGCCCCGTGCTTGGTGACGGCGTAGGGGGCGGCCCCGATCATGGTCAGCAGCCCGGCGGCGGAGACGGTCGACACGAACCGCCCGCTCCCGCGCTCCAGCCACTCCGGGAGCAACGCGTGCGCGGCCCGTACATGGGCCATGACGTTCACGTCCCAGGAGGTGGCCCAGGCACTCTCGTCGAGCGAGTCGCCCCCGAAGGCGACCCCGGCGTTGGCGCAGTAGACGTCGACAACGCCGTCCAGGGCGTCACGAGCGTCGGAGATCACGGCAGAGGCGTCCCCGGCGACGGCGATCCCTCCGATCTCCTCGGCAACGTCCTTGGCCCGTCCGGCATCAAGGTCGTTGACGACGACCCGAGCCCCTTCAGCGGCGAACCGCCGGGCCAGCGCTGCCCCGATGCCACCTCCCGCTCCGGTCACAACCACTCCGGCGTCGTGCAGGGCTTCCACCATCGGTCTCCTTCGACTACGGCTCGACTGCGGGCCCAGACTAACCGGTCGGTATGTTGAAGGAAAGGGTGAGGGGATCGCCCCAGGGGCGCGGGGAACTGCGCGACCGGCCACGAAGCACGCGTACCCTCCCCACAACCCGCGGGAGCGCCTACCGTGCACACCATGCGCCTATCCAGACGAGCCCTCCTCGCAGCGACAACGGCAGCAGCTTCACTCACCTCGGCCCCGCCTGCCCACGCGGTCCGGCCCAGCCGCAGGCGGACCGGTTTCGAGAACCTCGCCGCATCCGGCTACGAACAACTCCGCGGCGAGCGTATCGGCATCGTCACCAACCCCACCGGCGTCACCCGCGACGTCCACCACATCGTCGACGTGATGCACGCCGACGAGAGAGTGAACCTGACCGCCGTCTTCGGCCCCGAGCACGGCTTCCGGGGCACCGCCCAGGCCGGTGGCTCGGAGGGCCGCTACGACGACCCCGCGACCGGCCTGCCCGTCTACGACACGTACCTGAAGAGCGGCGGGCCCCTCGCCGACATCTTCACCGCCTCCGCCGTGGACACGATCGTCTTCGACATCCAGGACGTCGGCGCCCGCTTCTACACGTACATCTGGACCCTGTACGACTGCATGGAGGCGGCGCAGCTCGCGGGAAAGCGCTTCGTCGTCCTGGACCGGCCGAACCCGGTCACCGGCCGCGCGGCCCTGGGGCCGGTCCTGCACAGGGAGTTCGCGACCTTCGTGGGCAGACAGCCCATCTCCCAGGCGCACGGAATGACCGTCGCGGAGCTGGCCCGCCTCTTCAACGGCGAGTTCCTCACCACCCCCGTGCCGCTGGACACGGTCCTGATGACGGGCTGGCGGCGCTCGGAGTTCTACGACGCCTGGGACCTCCCCTGGGTTCCCCCGAGCCCGAACATGCCGACCCCCGACACCGCCCTGGTGTACTCCGGTACCTGCCTCTTCGAGGGCACGAACCTCTCGGAGGGCCGCGGCACCACCCGCCCCTTCGAACTACTGGGCGCGGAGGGCCTGGACGGCCGCTGGGCCGCCGCCGTAAGCGAACTGGGCCTGCCCGGTGTGCACTTCAGGGAGGCCTATTTCGCTCCCACGTTCTCCAAGTTCCAGGGCAGGACGATCGGCGGCGTACAGATCCACGTCCACGACAGGCCCGCGTACGACCCCGTCCGCACCGGCATCGCCCTCCTCGTGACCGCCAGGAGGACCTGGTCCGGGTTCGGTTGGCGGGCGGACAACTGGATCGACAAGCTCACCGGTTCCACCCGGGTCCGCACGATGATCGACGCCGGTGCGAGTACCGACGAGGTCGTGGCGGGCTGGCACGAGGAGCTGAGCGCTTTCCGGCGGATTCGAAAGAACTACCTCCTCTACGGATGAGCCGTGACGTATGGCCAACCTCGCCCGGCAGCAGGACGATGCGCACCACTGCGGGGGACGAGGGGGTCGGTGATGGCGGATCCGGCGATGAGTGTGACGCCTTACTGGGAGCTGACGTTCGACGCGGACGGCGACCCGGACACCGGCCGGCGGATCGGCTGCTCGCGGAGGTGGTGCACCGGGGCGTCGAGGACCTGGTCGTCTTCGCGCACGGCTGGAACAGCGACCGCTCGGGCGCGACCCGGCTCTACAGCCAGTTTTTCGCTCCGTTCCCGGAGCTCGCGCCGGCCGCGAGGCTCGGGTACGTGGGGGTCGTATGGCCGTCGATGCGGTTCTCGGACGAGCCGATCCCGGACTTCCCGCGGGCGGTGGCCGCCGAGATGCCGCCGCGCCCGGTGCTCGACAAGGACACCCGGCACGCGCTGCTGGACACCTTCCCGGGCCGGGCCACCGTGATCGACCAGTTGGCCCGGCTGCTGGACCAACAGCCGCGGGAAGAGGCGGAGTTGGAGGAGTTCGGGCGGCTGGTGCGGATGCTGGTGGAGGTCGTGCCGCCGGGACCGCAGGCGTTGTTCGCGGCGGACACGCTGGCGGAGGGGGCGCCGCAGGACCAGCCGGAGATCTTCGCCGGGTCCGCGGCGACGGTGTGCGAGGAGTTCGCGCAGGCCATTTCCCTTCTCGAATCCCCGGACGGAGCACAGGGGTTCACGATTCCCAACCCGTGGGACGGCGCCCACGAACTGCTCCGGCAGGGGACGTACTACGCGATGAAGCGACGCGCGGGCACCGTCGGCGAGCGGGGACTCGGCCGGGTGATCGGGCAGCTCGCCGCGGCGGCGCCCGGAGTTCGGGTGCATCTCGTGGGGCACAGCTTCGGCGGGCGGCTGGTGTCGTTCGCGTTGCGCGGGCTGCCGGACGGGGTGCGGACGGTCAAGTCCGTCACGCTGCTCCAAGGGGCCTTCTCGCACTACGCGTTCGCGACCCGGCTGCCGCACGACGCGCGGGCCACAGGGGTGCTCCAGGGGCAGCAGAACCGTGTCGACGGGCCACTCGTGTGCTGTTTCTCCAGCCATGACTCGGCGCTCGGCACGCTGTATCCGCTGGCCTCGCGGATGGCGGGCGACGCGCAGGGGGTCACGGCCTTCGGCATCGGCCGGATGCTGGGCGACAAGTGGGGCGCGATGGGATACGACGGGGTGCAGGCGGTGCCGGGCACGGCCTCCCTGAAGCTCGCCGACGCCCTCAAGAAGCTGCCCGTGAAGGGCTGTGTGAACGTCGACGCGGCGGCCGTCGTCAGACGGGGCGGACCGCCCGCGGGCGCGCACAGCGACATCTGCCATCGCGAGCTGGCCCGACTGGTGCTGGCGGCGGGCCGTATCCACTGACCCGCCGCCAACAGCCGTTCGGCTACCTGTGTTTCACCGGTGCGAGGTGAACTCCACCACCTGCTGGAAGGTCGGACGGTTCTGCCAGCTGATGTTGTAGTGCTTGATGCCGCCCAGGGTGCGCTGCACGATCGAGTCGGCACACCACTGGTCGCCCGCCGAGCACAGGGTGTCGCCGGGGTAGACCTGGGCCGCGGTCTTGCCGGCCGCGGCCTTCAGAGTGCTGATGAGGATGTCCCGGCAGGCACTGAGGCTGCCGCCACCGCAGTACTTGTCCGTCAGCGGGCCCTGCACGCTCTCACCGAGCACCGCGCGGACGTCCTTGTCGACGTAGCTCCACCAGCCGTACTGGAAGGAGCTGCCGGCGTGGGCGCCGGTGGGGCCGTGCGCGGCCGACGGGGACTCGTCGACGGGCAGGTTGGCCTGCATGGCGGTGTACAGGCCGGTGCCGAGACCCGGTTCGAAGATGCCCTTGGCCAGCAGCGGCCACCACGCGTCCAGGATGCGGATCGCGTCGGCGTCGGCGTACTTCTTCGAACCGGCCGACGTCTCGGTGCGCTTGCCGCCGGCCGTCACCCAGGTCTGGAGCTTGCTCACCGCGGCCGCGGCCGTGGAGTCGGTGACCGTCGAGCTGTTGACCACCTTGAGCAGGTCCGGCAGGACGTCCTCCGCGCGCAGGTCGGCGAGGGACGCGTCCGCCATGGCCTTCACCAGCGAGGCCCGGGTGACCCCGCCCGCGGCGACCAGCTTCTTCACCCGGTCCTCGAGGAGATTCCCGCGGTGCACCGAGCCGTCGCCCCAGGACGCGGTCGTGTAGTCCTTGGCCTGCTTGTTGTTCCAGGAGATGTAGTAGTCCTGGTCGATCGAGTTGGGGTGCGCGGAGGCCGGCGTGTAGTCGGCGGTGTTCGTCGTCGGGTTCCAGTTCCTCCACTCGTACGCCGCCTGCGCCCACACCGGGAACTCGGCGTCGACGCCGGATGCGCGCACCGGGTTGTTCCCGCTGTTGTAGTACGCGGTGTGCGCGGAGTCGGCGTAGAACCAGTTGAAGGTGTAGTTGATGTGCTGCACCGCGCTCTGGAAGGTCCCCGGGCTCTTGACGTAGTCCGGGTCGTTCAGCATCTGGAAGCCGATGATCGAGTCGGCCTCGTGCATGAAGGAGGAGCGCAGGGTGGTGTAGGCGACCTTCTTGCCGCCGACGGTCGCCCGATACTCGACGGGGCCGTACTTCGTGCGCCAGACCCGCATCGTGTACGACCCCGCGGCGGTGCCGTCGGCCGTGGTCGGGGCCCAGGAGTTCTTCTGCTCGATCTTGTCCATGGCCGTGCAGGTGCCGTGGTACAGGTAGTGGAAGTCGTCCTGGCACAGCTCGACGGCGTAGGTGTCGATGATGTCCTGGCCGGAGGTCGTGGCGGACCACGAGTAGTCCTGGCCGCGGCCGAGTTCGACGTACATGCTCAGGCCCGCGAAGGAGGCGCCGCGGGCGCTGATGCCCGGGCCCTGGATCTCCTGGAGCATGAGGAGCTGCGGGGCGAAGTAGCCGGTCTGCGGTCCGAAGACGGCGACCGGGTGGCCGCTGGCGGTGTACTTGCCGCTCACCACGAGGGCGTTGGACATGCCGCGCTTGGCGGAGGTGAGGGCGTTCGCGGTCGCCGTGGCGGAGGCCGCGTTCGCGCTCTGGTCGGCGCCGGTGCCCGTGGGGTCGTAGACCAGGGGCTCGGTGGTCACCGAGCCGGCGTCGGGCAGCGCCTCGCCCTGCGCGTTCGCGGGCTTGGCGGCGTACGGGAAGCTCTCGCCGTTGTGGACGGTGAGGACGGCCTCGGGGTCGTTGCGCTCCCGGAAGGACTCCCAGACCTCGGTGCCCTTCGCCACGCCGTACCGCTCCTGGGCGGCCATCAGCGAGATCGCGTTGTTGACCTCGCCGCCGCCCCCGGAACCGAACAGGGAGCCGATGACGGAGGCCAGCGCGACCAGGTCGGTGATCTTGAAGTGGTCGATGGTGCCGGCGTTGGTGACCGAGTCCTTGTGGCCGGTCAGGACGTACTCGCCGGGAAAGTAGCGGCCGCTGTCGGAGGCGTCGATGTAGGAGTTGATGCCGGCGAGGTAGGCGTTGGCGTCGGCGAGGGCCTGCTGGCCACGGGCGCCGTTGCTGGCGACGGCGTTGTCGATCTGTGCTTGCAGATCCGCCTCGCTGTAGGGCGCGTTGCGCCAGAACTGCTGCTCCAGGCCCTGGTTGGAGGCGGCGCCGCCCGCGAAGGCGGTCAGCTGGCCGCGCCCCACGTGCCGGAAGACGTCCATGAGCCACAGCCGGTCCTGTGCGGCCGCATAGCCCGCGCCGAACTCGGTGCCGTATCTGGTGGTACCGGTGATGTGCGGTACGCCCGTCTTCTTGTCACGGACGATCGTCACGTCGGTGCGGCCCGCGGGGCTCAGGGTGGAGGCGACTTGGTCGGAGGCGACCCCGAAGGACGCATCGTTGAAGAACGTGTTGATGGTGGAGTTGGTGAGCGTGGGGTACCCCTTGGCCAGGTTGGCGTAGGGGCCGAGCTGGTCCTCGGCGTGGTCGGGCTGGGTGCCGAAGGCCTGGTTGAGGAGGACCTGCGCGAGGGTGGCGTTGCCGTTCTCGCCGGGCGGCAGGATGTCGGAACACTGGCCGCCGCAGTAGTCGTTGGCCGCCGTGGCCTCGGCCGCCGACGCGGTTTGGGCAAGCGGGGACAAAAGACCGGCAATCAGGACGCATAGGGATGCGGACTTCAGGAACCCGGTGAGCCTGCCGGGAGTTCTCAGTCTGTCGAGTGCGGTGCGTGAGGTGCGCCGTGGCATGGCAGCTCCAACCGACGGGGGGTGTGGCCGGACGTTACCGCCGGTATCCCCGGGATTGAAGATGAACATGCGTCAAGTTTTGGCAGGGGTTCTCGAGCTTATGGGGGGCATCGGAAATCGGATGGAGCCAAATCGCTTGTCGATACGTCTATTCGGCAACGCCGTGCAATGGCCGTACGGCGACGCCGAAGTGACCGAAGTACAGGTGCAGGTGTGACGGAGGTGCAGGGCGATGGCCGGTTTCCGGAGTCTGGCGAGACAGGTACGGGATCCGCGGTGCGATCTGGCGCTTCGGCGCTACTCGCTGCGCAAGTGCCTTGAGAGGTTCGCCCCTTACGGGCACAGGGCGACCTGGGACCACTTGTGCTCCCGGGCGGGATTCGGTCCCGAGGACCGCTCCCCCGATCCGGCGCGGCTCGTGGCCGCACTGGAGGAACTGGAGGAGGCGCGTTCGGTCTGGCTGGCCTACGAGGTCGAGTTCGCCGAGCGGCGCAAGAAGGAAAAGCACGACGGGTTGCGTCGGCCGGGCAGTGTGGACGACTGGCA
The DNA here is from genome assembly GCF_040606575.1 of Streptomyces sp. NPDC005402. Taxonomy (NCBI): domain Bacteria; kingdom Bacillati; phylum Actinomycetota; class Actinomycetes; order Kitasatosporales; family Streptomycetaceae; genus Streptomyces; species Streptomyces sp. NPDC005402. The sequence goes on along the minus strand of NZ_JBEXFB010000011.1, from coordinate 123,384 downwards.
CCGGCTGACCTGGGGCGGGTTCGGAGTCGCGTGGTGCGACGACCCCCGGGTGCACCCCGATGACTCGCTGGCCGAGGTGCTGCGCAGGCTGATCTCCGCACTGGAGCGCGAACCGGGCGCGGTGTGCCCGGTGTGCGACGGGGAGCGGCTCGTCTGGAAGTACGAACTGGACCACGAACCCTCGACCGGTCCGGTCTGCGTGGACTGCGGAATTCTGGTGCCGCGGCCCGTGCTCACCCCCGAGGCCCTGGCGGACGCCAGGCGCGGACGGTTGCTGATGTCGGCCTAGAGCGTACGAGCGCACCGGGGGTGCGCCGGGGATGCCGCGCCCCCTGTTGGACAGGGTTGAACTGTCGGTGCCGCCTGGCACCATCGAGGAATGGTGCAGGTGTGTCTCAACGGCCCGCGCGGGGCCGCCGACGGGTCGGCGGTGCCGCTCACGCCCGGGTCCATGGCGCAGGCGGCGGCCGAGGCCGTCGCGGCGGGCGCCACGGACATCCATGTCCACCCCAAGACCCCTTGTGGGCAGGACAGTCTGTCGCCGCGGGTGGTCGCGGCGACACTTGAGGCGATCCGCGCGCGGGTGTCGGTCCCGGTCGGCGTGACGACCGGCGCCTGGGCCGAACCGGACCCCGCGGCCCGGCTCGCCCATGTCCGGGGCTGGACCGTGCTGCCCGACCATGCCTCGGTGAACTGGCACGAGCCGGGCGCCGAGGAGACGGCCGCCGCGCTGATCGACCTGGGAGTCGGTGTGGAGGCCGGCATCTGGTCGGCCACGGACGCGGCGGCGCGGTTCGCGGTGTCACCGCTCGGGCCGAAGGTGCTGCGTGTTCTCGCGGAGGTGACGGACACCGACGCGGCGGAAGCCGCCGCGCGCACGCTCCTCGCCGAGCTCGGTACGGCGCACGGCCGCCCGGTGCTGCTGCACGGCGAGGACGCCGGCGCCTGGCCGGTACTGCGGCTGGCCGGACGACTGGGCCTCGCGACCCGGATGGGCCTGGAGGACACGCTGGTTCTGCCGGACGGCCGACGCGCCCTGTCCAACGCTCAGTTGGTGGCCGAGGCACTGGTCCAGTACGGGTGGGCCCAGCGCTCGTCGTAGGGCAGGCCGAGGAGTTCGGCCCGCTGCGCCAGCTCGGGCTCGTTTTCGGCACGGAGGCAGGCGGGCGCGTGTGCCGCCAGCCAGGACTGGAGCACGGCGACAAGGGATGCGTCGTCACCGCCGTACCACCAGCAGAACGGCGAGTCGTCGGTGATCAGGTCGAACAGCCAGGCCCTCGCACAACTGACGACATGCGCCGCCACGACCGGCTGCGTCCGGAAGCGGTCGAGGAGCGGTGTCAGGTCGCCCAGGATCGAGACGCAGGTCTCGAACACCTCGTGGACCGGATAAGGCGGCTCGGGCGTCGTAAGTGTGTCGTCCCACCACGCGTGCACAAACGCCTCGACGGCTGCCGTCTGCTCGGACGGCCAGTCCCGCCAGTCCACCCGGCTCAGGCCGTGCTCCTCCCAGCCGACGCCGCGCAGACTCCCGTCGGCCATGGCGTGCACCGTCTGCGGCAGGAGGCGGCGCATCACCGCCGCGTGGTCCTCGAAGTGACCGGGGACCTCGAAGACGAAACGGCTGACCAGATCGGCGGGCACCCGCTTGTACGGCGTACGCAGATACGCCGTCTCCGCAGGGAGGTAACACCGCTCGCATCCGGTCTCGGTGGGGCTCGCGAAGCCGTTGAACACGGTGTCGATGTCCGCGAGGGCTGCGTCAAGGGCCTTTGACGTCATGGGAGTTGGTCCCGTCAGGACTCCGGACCCGGTGTCTTCACCGGCCGAAGATCGCGACGCTACCAGGCGTGGGGAGGAGCCACCATCCGTTTCCGGTACAGCCGGGTGCCGGACGGATTGCGGTGACGCCGGGTGCCGACGGAGCGGATGCCGCACCGCCCGTACGGGTCATCGGCGCCCTCCGCTCCGCTCCACCAGCAGCCGGGACCCCGTCAGCCGCTCTCCGAAGACGTCGTCCGGGTTGGACAGGACGCAGGTGTCGAGGGAGAGACAGCCGCAGCCGATGCAGTCGGTGAGGTGGTCGCGGAGACGGTTCAACTGCTTGATGCGCTCGTCGAGTTCGGAGCGCCAGGCCTCGGAGAGGCGGGCCCAGTCCTCGCGGGTGGGGGTGCGTTCCTCAGGGAGTTCGGAGAGGGCGTCGCGGATGGTGGCCAGGGGGATGCCGACGCGTTGGGCGGCCCGGACGAAGGCGACTCGGCGCAGCGCGTCACGGGAGTACCGGCGCTGGTTGCCCGTGGTGCGGCGGCTGCTGATCAGGCCCTTGGACTCGTAGAAGTGCAGGGCGGAGACGGCGGCGCCGCTGCGGGCGGCGAGCTGGCCGACCGTGAGTTCGTGGATCTTCTCGGGAATCTGGGGCACCCCTCGAACCCTACCCATGCCGTCACCCTCGCGGTCCGTTGACAGGGGCTCCCGGGCCGACCATGCTAAGCAGTCGCTTAGACATTATGTGGCGAGGAGGCAGGGACATGGCAGAGCCGAGGATCTTCACGGGCGCGGACGACCTGAAGGCGGCGGTGGGCGAGCAGCTCGGGTACACCGACTGGCTGGAGGTCGACCAGAAGCGCATCGACCTGTTCGCGGACGCCACCGGTGACCACCAGTGGATCCACGTGGACCCGGAGAAGGCCGCGCAGGGCCCCTTCGGCACGACCATCGCGCACGGCTATCTCACCCTGTCCCTGCTGCCGCTGTTCGGACCGCAGCTGATCAAGGTCGAGGGTGTGAAGATGGGCGTCAACTACGGGACGAACAAGGTGCGTTTCCCCGCACCGGTACCCGTCGGCTCCCGGCTGCGGGCCACCGCACAGATCACCGGCGTCGACGACGTGACGGGCGGTGTCCAGGTCACCGTCGCGTTCAGCGTGGAGCGCGAGGGCGGCGACAAGCCGGTGTGCGTGGCGGAGTCGGTGTCCCGGTACTACCTGTAGGCCCTCACTTGGCCGCGCCCACCATGCGCAGCACGAGGTCGGCGTCGAGCGCGCCGACCTCGTCGGGCGTCCAGGGGCCGTCGACGTTGAACCAGCGGGCCACGTCGATGCAGAGCGACATGACGGCGAGGGTGGTGCCCCTGACGTCGAGGACGTCGAACTCGCCGGAGGCGATGCCGTCCTCGATGATCCCGCGCACCTCGGCGTCGCACTGCCGGCGCAGGGCCAGGATCTCGGCGCGGGCGTCGGGGCCGAGGGAGTCCAGTTCGTACTGGACGACCCGGGCGGTGGTACGGCCGCCCGCGTGCCACCGGACGAAGGAGCTCACCGCGTCCGCGAGCCGCTCGGTCGCGGTGCCCTCGCGGCGGGCCGCGACCTGCAGGATCTCCAGCGCCTTCGCGTGGCCGATCCGGCTGATGCGGTGCAGCAGCTCTTCCTTGGTCTTGTAGTGGATGTAGAGCGCGGCGGGGCTCATCCCGGCCCGGCCCGCGATGTCCCGGGTCGTGGTGGCGTGGTAGCCGCGCTCGGCGAACGCCTCCACCGCGGCGACGAGCAGCCGCCGCGCCGCGTCGGGCGTGACCTCGCCCCACGCCGACGTCTCGCCGTCGGCCGTCTCCTCCGCCGTACTCATCGCACGCCCCTCTCCACTGGCAGAACCCCCACCATACCGCCGAACCTGAGCGAGCGCTTAGCCTGTCCGCTCAGCGGGCGCCGGCCGCGGGGCCGGAGCGGGACGAAAGGGGCCGTGACGCGGGAGCGGCTCGGGGCGGGCCCGGGGGAGCTGCTCGACGTCGGAGCGGTCGGTCTCCTGGGGGCGCCTGCGGCCGGGCGGGAAGCTCGCACAGTGTGCCCGCGCCGTCCCCGCTCAGAGCCGGCCCCGGGGCCGGAATCCGCGGAGCCGAACAGGAGCCGAGCCGGGTCAGGCCCGGTCAAGACTCCCGGACCGGGCCCGCGAGACCGGCACCGGGTCGGACAGTCCTCCGGACGGCCCCGTCAGAGCTTCTCGAAGGGGTCGTGTTCCGCGAGGAGTTTTTCCAGGCGGGCCTGGTCGACGCGGCTGACGATCTGGCCGGCCTCCTGGCGGTCGCGGATGACCTTGGCGAGCGTGAAGGCGGACGTGACGAGGTACAGGACGGCGATCGCGAGGAAGCCCCGCACCCAGGCGTCGGCGTTCAGGCGGAAGATTCCGACGGCCGTGGCGGCCATGGCCACGGCGAAGGAGGCGACGGCCTGGCCGTAGAAGGCGGCCGTGTTCTGCTGCTTGACCGGTGTGTCACTCATGGCCACAGTCTCGGCCGTCCGTGACCCCGGCCACATCCGCTCAGGTACTCAGACGGTACTCAGAACGCCGAGACCCCCGTCAACGCCCGCCCGATCACCAGCTTCTGGATCTGGCTCGTGCCCTCGTACAGGGTCATCACCCGGGCGTCCCGCAGCAGTTTGCCCGCCGGGTACTCGTCGATGTAGCCGTACCCGCCGAAGACCTGCAGGGCGTTGTTCGCGGCGCGCACCGCGGCCTCCGAGGCGAAGAGCTTGGCCTTGGAGGACTCGACGGCGAACGGCCGGCCCCGGTCGATCAGGTCGGCGACCCGCCAGGTCAGCAGCCGGGCCGCGTCCACGTCGACGGCGATGTCACTGATCAGCTCCTGGACGAGCTGGTGGCCCGCGATCGGCTTGCCGAACTGCTCGCGCTCACCGGCGTACCGGACGGCCGCGTCCAGCGCGGCCTGGGCGATGCCCACACACCCCGCCGCCACCGACATCCGCCCCTTGGCCAGCGCGGACATGGCGACGGAGAAGCCCTTGCCCTCCTCGCCGAGCATCGCGGAGGCGGGCACGCGTACGCCTTCGAGGACCAGTTCGGCGGTGGCCTGCCCGCGCAGGCCGAGCTTGCCGTGGATGGTCCGGCGGGTGAGGCCGGGGGTGTCCGTCGGCACGAGGAAGGCGGACACGCCCTTGTGGCCGGGGGCATCCGTCGAGCGGGCGAACAACAGCACCACGTCGGCCCAAGTGCCGTTCGTGATGAACATCTTGGTGCCGTCGATGACGAAGTCGTCACCGTCCCGCACCGCACGCGTGGCGAGGTTGCCCGCGTCGGACCCGGTGCCGGGCTCGGTGAGGCCGAAGCAGCCGACGTACTCGCCGGAGGTGAGCCCGGGAAGCCAGCGCCGCTTCTGCTCCTCGCTCCCCCACCCGGCGACCGTCTTGGCGACCAGCCCCAGGGAGACGGACACGATCCCGCGCACGGACGAGTCCCCCCGCCCCAGCTCCTCGGTGACCAGGCAGTACGCGAGATGATCGCCGCCCGAGCCGCCGTACTCCTCGTCGATCGTCAGCCCGAGGAAGCCGACCTCGCCGAGCTTCTTGACCAGGGACCGGTCGACCTCCTCGGCGCGGTCCCAGGCGACGACATGAGGGGCGATCTCCCGGGTGACGAAGTCCCGCGCCAGCCGCTGGACGGCGGCCTGTTCCTCGCTGAGCCCCAGGTCGACCACGAGATCACCTCACTTGAGAAGGACACCTTTAAATTAGCACTGCTAGTTTACGTTCCGCAGCCCTACTATGTGCGCCATGGCCCGACCGCGCAAGCCCCTCCTCAGCACCGACCGGATCGTCGAGACGGCCCGCGCGCTCGTGGACGCGGAGGGTCTCGCGGCGCTGTCCACGCGCCGGCTGGCGGCGGAACTCGGCGTCAGCGGCCCGTCCCTCTACAACCACTTCCGCACGAAGGACGAGATCCTGGAGGCGGTCGCCGACTCGGTGAGCGCCCAGGTCGACCTGTCGATGTTCGAGGACGGCCGGGCATGGCGGACCGCCCTGCACGACTGGGCCCTCTCGTACCGGACCGCCCTGCGCGACCACCCCAACATCGTCCCGGTCCTGGCCCAGGGCCCCGGCCGCCGTCCCGCGGGGCTGCGCCTGGCCGACGCGGTCTACGGCGCGATGGTCGACGCGGGCTGGCCCCCGGCACAGGCCACGTCCATCGGGGCGCTGATGCGGTACTTCATCATGGGCTCGGCGCTCGGTTCGTTCGCCGGGGGTTTCGTGGACGACGAGAGCGCGTACGACCCGGCGGACTATCCCCATCTCGGCCAGGCCCACCTTCTCGCCGAGCGGCAGGAGAAGATCGACGAGCGGGCGTTCGAGACGGGACTGAAGGCTCTGCTGGACGGACTTGCGCTCCAGTACGAGCAGGTCGGAGACATGGCGTAGCGATATTTCGGTGGGCGCCGAAGCGTCCCTGCGCGATGCTGGACGCATGACCAAGGACCCGCAGGCACCCCGGTTGGCGAGGCTCGCCGCCCTGATCGCCGACGAGACCCGGGCCGCCTGTCTGCTGGCCCTGCTCGACGGCCGGGCCTGGACGGCGGGCGAGCTGGCCCGCCATGCGGGTGTGGCCCCGTCGACCCTGAGCGAGCACCTGGGCAAACTGGTCGCCGGCGGTCTGTTGACGGAGGAGCGCCAGGGACGCCACCGGTATGTGCGTGTGGCCGACGCGAGGGTGGCCCACCTGGTGGAGGACCTGGCCGCTCAGGTCTCCCCGGACCCGGACTCGTCCCCACGCCCGCGCAGTCTTCGGGAGTCGAGCGCCGGCTCGGCGATGGCCCGGGGACGCACCTGCTACGACCACTTCGCGGGCCGCTTGGGCATCGCCCTGACAGACGCGCTGACGTCACGTCGACTACTGCTCCAGGACACCGGCTTCGCCCTCACGGACGCGGGCCTGGCGTGGTTCGAGACCGCGGGCATCCCCCTCGACCGCGGCGGCCGCCGCCCTCTGGCCCGAGCCTGCCTCGACTGGACGGAACGCCGACCGCACCTGGCGGGGGTGGCGGGAGCGGCTCTCTGCCGGCACGCGCTGGACGCGGGCTGGTGCGTACGCATCGGCTCGGAGCGGGCGGTGAAGGTGACGGCGACGGGAGAACGGGCGTTGGCCGACCTCCTGGGACTCGGCACGGAAGCACTGCGCTGAGGCTGTCGCGACCGATCCGTCCGAAATCCGCGAGCTCTCCCACCCGACCCTTCTCCAGCCTCTGGAAAGTGATGACCTCCCTCCGCCGCACCGAACTCCTCGCCGCCGCCGCGGCCACCGTCACCGTCGTCCTCTGGGCCTCCGCCTTCGTCTCCATCCGCAGCGCGGGCGCCGCCTACTCACCCGGCGCGCTGGCTCTCGGCCGGCTCCTCTCGGGGGCACTCGCCCTGGGCGTGATCTGCCTGATACGCCGGGAGGGGCTCCCCCCACGCTCCGCCTGGCGCGGCATCGCGATCTCCGGCGTCCTCTGGTTCGGCTTCTACATGGTCGTCCTGAACTGGGGCGAACAGCAGGTGGACGCGGGCACCGCGGCCCTGGTCGTGAACATCGGCCCGATCCTGATCGCCCTGCTCGGCGCGCGCCTGCTGGGAGACGCGATGCCCCCGAGGCTCCTCGCGGGCATGGCGGTGTCCTTCGCGGGCGCGGTCACCGTGGGCCTGTCGATGTCGGACGACGGCGGCTCCTCGGTGCTGGGCGTGGTCCTGTGCCTGCTCGCGGCGATCGCCTACGCCGGCGGAGTCGTCGCGCAGAAGCCGGCCCTGGGCTCCGCGACCCCGCTCCAGGTGACGACGTTCGGCTGCTTCACCGGCGCCGTCGTCTGCCTGCCGTTCGCCGGCCAACTGGTGTCGGAGGCGGCCGACGCCCCCGCCTCGGCGACGCTCAACATGGTCTACCTGGGGGTGTTCCCCACTGCTCTGGCCTTCACCACCTGGGCCTACGCCCTCGCCCGCACGACCGCCAGCCGCATGGGTGCGACCACCTACGCGGTGCCCGCCCTGGTCGTCCTGATGTCGTGGCTGGCGCTCGGCGAGATCCCCGGCCTGCTCACGCTCGTGGGAGGGGCGCTGTGCCTGGCGGGCGTGGCGGTGTCCCGCTCCCGTGCGCGGGCGGCCGCGGCCCCGGTGGAGGCACCGGAGCCGCGGCCCGAGAAGGCCTCAGACTCCGCGTGAACGCGCCCTGCCCGCGAGCACCTTGATGCAGAGCAGCGCGATCACCGAGAGCACGATGATGTATCCGGAGACCGCCATCGACGTGCCGGTCGCCTCCAGCAGCAGCACCATCAGGAAGGGCGCGAGCCCACCGCCGAGCACGGCGGCGATCTGGTAGCCGAGGGAGGCGCCCGTGTACCGCATCTCGGGCGTGAACAGCTCGGCGAACAGGGCGGCCTGGGGCCCGTACATGATGCTCAGGAAGCACCCGGCCACGAATGTGCCGACCGCCAGCCACAGCAGCGACCCGGTGTCGATCAGCAGGAACATCGGTACGGCCCACAGGGCGATGCCGACCGCGCCGATGGCGTAGATCCGGATACGGCCGAGGCGGTCGGAGAGCGCGGCGGCGGCCGGGATCAGCACCAGCTGGGTGAGGCTGATACAGAGCGAGACGGTGAGAACGGCACTGCGTTTCATGCCGAGTTCGCGGGTGGTGTAGTCGAGGACGCCGGTGATCAGGATGTAGAAGGTCGCGGTGTTCACGGCGAAGGAGCCGCCCGCGAGCAGGACCGTGCCGAGGTGGTGGCGGAGGATCGTGCGCAGCGGGGAACTCTGCCCGGTCTCCTCCTTCTCGGCCAGCTCCCGCTCCGCCCGGCGGAATTCAGGGGTCTCCTCGACCTTGGTGTGGATGTACCGGGCGAGCGCGAGGACGAACAGGCCGATGAGGAACGGGATGCGCCAGCCCCAGGCAGCGAACCCGGAGTCGGTGGTGAACGCCCCGGCCAGCAGGAAGACCGTGTTGGCGGTCACCACGCCGATGGGGACACCGAGTTGGACGACACTGCCGTACAGCCCGCGCTTGCCCTCGGGGGCGTACTCGGTGGCCAGCAGCATCGCGCCGCCCCACTGCGCGCCTACGGCGACGCCCTGTACGACGCGCAGGAGGACGAGCAGGATCGGGGCGGCGACGCCGATCGTGTCGTACGTCGGCAGCAGGCCGATGCCAGTGGTGGCGACGCCCATGAGCGTGAGCGCGAGGACCAGCATGGGCTTGCGGCCGCGCTTGTCGCCGAGTTGGCCGGCGACGATGCCGCCGATCGGGCGGGCGAGGAAGCCTACGGCGAAGGTCGCGAAGGCGGCGAGGACGCCGGCGGAGGAGCTGCCCGTCGGGAAGTAGAGATCGCCGAGGACGAGGGCGGCGGCTATGCCGAAGACGAAGTAGTCGTACCACTCGACGGCGGAGGCGAGAGCGGCCGCGGTCGCGACGCGACGGCGGTGGGGAGACGCCGGCGCGGTGACGGAAGTGGGGTGAGCGGAAGGGGCCGTGTCCATGTGGTGCACACTCCGGTGGGTGCGTGGGGACGTTGGCGGCCGAACATACTGACCGGACGGTATGGGGTCAACGGTTGTGCGCGAAGGTTGCCCGGAGCACCCGAGGCGGGGTCCGGGCAACCGTCGGTCAGAACACCACCAGCGCCCGGCCGCCCTTGCCCGCCAGCATGTTGTCGAACGCCGCCGGGATGCCGTCCAGCGCGATCCGTTCCGTCACCAGGGCACCGAGGTCGAGGCGGCCCGCCCGGACGTGCTCGGCGAGTACCGGGAGGTCCTCGGCGGGGTTGGAGTTGCCGTAGACACACCCCGCGAGGGTGCGGCCCCAGTGGAAGATCTCCAGGGCGTTGAAGGTGACCTGCTGGTCCTTGCCACCGATGCCGACGACCGTCGTACGGCCGCCGCGGCGGGTGGAGTCCCAGGCCGTGCGGATGGTCGACGCGCGGCCCACGCACTCGACGGCGACGTCGACGCCCTGCTTGCCGGTGAGGCCCCTGATCTCGCGGGCGGTGTTCTCGGAGGCGATCACGTAGTCGGTGGCTCCGGCCGCGCGCGCCAACTCCTCCTTCTCCGGGGAGACATCGACCGCGACGATCTTCGAGGCCCCGGCGATCCGGGCCGCCTGGAGTGCGGCCAGGCCAACGCCTCCGACGCCGTACACCGCGACCGTCTCGCCCTCCCGCACCCGCGCCGAGTGGTGGACGGCGCCGTAGCCGGTGAGGACGGCGCAACCCAGCAGGGCCGCGTCGGTGAGCGGGATGCCCTCGGGGAGGGGCAGGAGGCAGGACTCGGAGACGACGGTCTCCTCGGCGAACGCGGCGACGTTCAGGCCGGGGTGGAGGTCGGTTCCGTCGGCGGTGCGGGCGTAGACGTCGGCGGCGCCGTTGAGGGCGTTGGCGCACAGCCAGACCTCGCCGAGCGCGCAGGCGTGGCAAGTGCCGCAGGAGGGAGCCCAGTTGAGGACGACTCCGGCACCGGGCGCCACCCCGATGACCCCCTCCCCCACGGCGACGACCGTGCCCGCGCCCTCGTGACCGAGGACGGCCGGGACGGGGACGCGCATGGTGCCGTTGGACAGGGACAGGTCGGAGTGGCAGACCCCGGCGGCGGCGAGCCGGACCCGGACCTGGCCGGGGCCGGGGTCCGGGAGGTCGATGTCGGTGACCTCCAGGGGAGCGCCCACGGCGGGAAGGACGGCGGCACGAACCACGGGACGGCTCCTCAGAACTGCAGGGACTTGGTCTGGAGGTACTCGGCGAGACCGTGCGAGCCGAGCTCGCGGCCGACGCCGGACTGCTTGTAACCACCGAACGGGGCAAGGGGGTTGAAGCGGCCGCCGTTGATGTCGACCTGCCCGGTGTCCATCCGGCGGGCGAAGGCCACGGCCTCCGACTCGGCACCGGCCCACACCGCGCCCGCGAGGCCGTAGACCGTGCCGTTGGCGATGCGCAGGGCGTCCTCCTCGTCCTCGTAGCGCAGGATCGACAGGACCGGGCCGAAGATCTCCTCCTGGGCGATCGTCATGTCGGGTGTCACGTCGGCGAAGACGGTCGGGGCGACGAAGTAGCCCTGCTCTCGCGGCGATTCGGGGCCGCCCGCGACCAGCCGGGCTCCCTCGGCCACACCCTTCTCGATGTAACCCCGCACCCGCGCCTGCTGCTTGGCGTTGACGACCGGGCCGATCCGCTCGCCGTACTTCGCGGCGGCGCCGGCGGCGAGCTCGACGGCCTCGTCGTACTGGTCGGTGTGCACCAGCATCCGGGTCCAGGCGCTGCACGTCTGGCCGGAGTTGGACATCACGTTGGCGACGCCGACGTTGACCGCCTTGGCCAGGTCGGCGCTCGGCAGGATGACGTTGGCGGACTTGCCGCCCAGCTCCAGGGCGACCTTCTTCAGCGCGGCACCGGCGGTCGCGCCGATCCGGCGACCGACCGCGGTGGAGCCGGTGAAGGAGACCAGGTCGACGTCCGGGTGCTCGGCGAGCGCCTGCCCGGCGACCGGGCCGAGGCCGGTGACCAGGTTGAAGACACCGGCCGGGACGCCGGCCTCGTGGACCGCCTCGGCGAAGAGCTGGGCGACCAGCGGGGTGTCCTCGGCGGGCTTGAGGACGACCGTGCAGCCCGCGGCGAGGGCCGGCGCGACCTTGGCGACGATCTGATGGAGCGGGTAGTTCCAGGGCGTGATCGCGGCGACCACGCCGACCGGCTCCTGGTGGACGGTGGAGTTGCCGACCTTCTCCTCGAAGGGGTGCGTCGCGGCGAGCTCGGCGTAGGAGGCGGCGACCGCGACGGGGACGGCGGCGTGGACGTTCTGCGAGAACTTCAGCGGCGAGCCGAGCTCGGCGGTGACCGTCTCGGCGATCTCGTCCTTGCGGGCGGCCAGCACGTCCCGGAGCGCGGCCAGCCGCGCGGCCCGCTCGGCAGGGGCGGTCGCGGCCCAGGCCGGGAGGGCGGCGCGGGCGGCCCGTACGGCGAGGTCGACGTCCTCGGCGGTGCCGGCCGGAACTCGCGCGATGACCTGTTCGTCGGCCGGGTTCACGACCTCGATCACGTCCGGGCCGGTGGCCGGACGCCACTCGCCCTCGATGTACATGCCGTCGTGCGCCTTCATGGTGCGTCCTCCCGGGCTGGGCCGTGACGTGCTGTCGTCCGGCCTCATAAACTAGCGGCGATAGTTTTCTCGCGCCAGAGCGGGCCGAACCCTCCACGGACATCAGAAGTCGACACGGGCCCGCCCGTCCACCCGGCCCACGGTTTCCTGCCCGAATGTCTTCTTCGCCCGACGAAGGCCACGAACCGCCGACCGGTGACGGCCGCTCCGCCGCCGGGCCGCCTGGCGCCGAAGAGGAGCTGCGTCTCGACGTACGGCGCCCCGCGCTCCGGCGTCGAGGAGTCGGCCTCGGCGAGGGTGCCGTAGGCGGTCGGCGCGGCGCCGGCGAGGAGGGCCCTGGTGCTGGTCCGGTGAGAAGGGCCCTCTTCCCCCGCCCTCACTCGTCCAGGTCCGGCAGGTGGTCCGGGGACGGGCAGATGCGTTCGCCGTGCTGGTCGAAGACGAAGAGGTGGGAGATGTCGACGAGGAGGGGGACCTGCATGCCGCGGCGGAGGTCGATGTCCGGGGTGGTGCGGACGACGAGGTCGCCGGGGAGGCGTGGATCGGCCGCAGGGGGTTCGGGGTCCGGTGGGTCCTCCAGGACCACGACGGGGCCCGCCCGCAGGGAGACCGCGCGGTCTCTCAGGCGGTCCAGGACCGTGCCGTCGCGGCGACGGCGCCGGGGCGGGCGCGGGGCCGGGCGCGGGGCCTCCAGGTCGGGGACGAGGGCCGGGCGGGAGCCGGTGTTGAAGTGGACGAGGACCTCGTGACCCTGGAACTCCACGTGCTCCACCAGGCCGGTGATCGGCATCTCCCCGGGACGGGCGGAGGTCCGTTCGGCGATGCGGATCGCCTCCGAGCGCAGGCCCACGATCACCTCACGGCCCTGCTGGACGCGGAGCAACTGGTGGTCCAGGGACAGGGGTTCGGGCAGCCGCAGGTACTGCTTGCCGAGGCTGATGGTCATGGCTCCGTCCAGCGGGGCCCGGACCAGCCCGCGCAGAAGGTTGATGCGCGGGGTGCCGATGAAGGCGGCGACGAAGACGTTGCGGGGCAGCCCGTACACCGAGCGCGGGGTGTCGACCTGCTGGAGGACTCCGCCGCGCAGGACGGCCACCCGGTCGCCGAGCGACATCGCCTCGGCCTGGTCGTGTGTGACGTACACCGTGGTGACGCCCAACTCCCGGGTGAGCCCGGCTATTTCGGCACGCAGATGGTTGCGGAGCTTGGCGTCGAGGTTGGACAGCGGCTCGTCCATGAGGAAGGCGGAGGGGTGACGGGAGATGGCCCGGCCCATCGCCACGCGCTGGCGTTCGCCGCCGGAGAGCTGGCCCGGGTAGCGGTCGAGGAGGTCCTCGATGCCCAGCATGCGGGCGGTGGCGTCCACGCGTGCGCGCGGGTCCTCGCCGGGGGCCTCGATGCGCAGCGGGAAGCCGATGTTCCCCCGGCTGGTCATGTTCGGGTAGAGGGCGAAGTTCTGGAACACCATCGCCATCCGCCGCTCGGCGGGCAGCAGGTCGTTGGCGTACTCGCCGTCGAGCCTGAGCTGGCCCTCGGTGATCTCCTCCAGTCCGGCGATCATCCTGAGGACGGTGGATTTCCCGCAGCCGGAGGGGCCGAGCAGGACGAGGAACTCGCCGGGCGCGACGTCCAGCGAGAGCCGGTCCACCACCCGGATCCCCCGGGTGTAGGTCTTGCTCACGTGGTGCAGAGATATGGCGCGTGTCATGACGGTGCCCCCGGGGGCTGGTTCAGGCGCTGGTGCTCCGCGGTCGAGAGGCCCCGTGCGGGTCGTACGGGGCTGTGAGTCACGGAAGTTAACGGAATGCATGCGGCCTGGGGAAGAGACTGGGCGGGATCGGGGGCTCCGGTCCAGCCTGCGAGACGACGGACGGCCCGAGGAGGGGTGCCGTCATGCTCCCCAGCGCGCCGTCGCGCTCTTCGCCGGGCGCGGCTCGCGGGTCTGGGTGAGATGCGCGAAGACGACGACGTTGCTGGTGTAGCCCGTGCGCCGGCTGAAGAGTCCACCGCAGGTGATCACGCGGAGTTCCGGGCGCCGGGCTGGGCCGTAGACCTCCTTGTCGGGGAAGCCCGCCTTGTCGAAGACCTTCACCCGGTCCACGGTGTAGACGGCGGTACGGCCGTCCGCGCGCCGCGCCTCGATCACCTTGCCGGGCTTCACCTGGGCGAGCGCGGCGAAGACGGCGGGGCCGGTCCTGGTGTCGCGGTGGCCCACGGCGATCGCCGTGCCGGACTCGCCGGGCGTGGCGCCGCCCTCGTACCAGCCGACGAGCTTCGGTTTGTCCACCGGTGGTGTCGCCAACTCCCGGCCCTTGGTGAGCCGGAGGCCCGTGACCGGGGCGTCGATGCCCAGGGAAGGGATGCGGAAGGTCGTCGGCCGGGCGCGGGGCAGCGGGCGAGGTGGGGGCGTTCGGGTGGGCGCGGGGCGGGCGGAGGGGGGCGGCTCACCGGCCGCGTCCGGTCCGGCGGCCGCCACGGTGTCCGGACCTTCGGGCCCGTCCGGCGCGGTCGGCTTGTCGTCACCCGTACACCGGACCCCCACCGTCACCAGGACGACCGTGAGCAGGGCCGTCCTGGTGAGGCGGTAGGCCCGGGTCCGGTACCAGGGCCTGCGTCTGCGCCTACGCGGCGCCATTGGGCCGACGGCGGTTCAGCCGGAAGTACGCGACACCGCCGACCGCCACCAGGCCGACGGCCCCCGCGGCGGTCACCGGAGCGAACGCGGCCGCGGTGTCGACGAGACCGCCGCCGCCCGCGTGCACTCCGCCCTTCGGGCCGCTGGGGTCGTTCTGACCCCAGCCCCCGCCCTCGCGCTGCTGGTCCTGGATCTGGTCGCCCGGCCGGCGCTCCGCGTCGCGCTTGCCGTCGTGGCAGTTGACGCGAAAGACCTTCTCCTTGGGGGCGCCCGCCACGATCCAGGTGATCTTGTACTGCCCGTCCGCCACCCCGAGCGGGTCGGTGTGACCGGCACCTCCGGCGAGCTGGATGATGCCGGTGGTGGTGGCGGCGGTGGGCAGCGGAGGCTGGGGTGTGATGGTGTAGGCGATGCTGGTGAGGATGTCGAAGTTGACGGCATCCAGGTAGAACTTGCAGACCCGGGGATCATCCTTGGAGACGCCGAAAGGCACGCCCACG
The DNA here is from genome assembly GCF_040606575.1 of Streptomyces sp. NPDC005402. Taxonomy (NCBI): domain Bacteria; kingdom Bacillati; phylum Actinomycetota; class Actinomycetes; order Kitasatosporales; family Streptomycetaceae; genus Streptomyces; species Streptomyces sp. NPDC005402. Next base: position 108,355 of record NZ_JBEXFB010000011.1, on the reverse strand, counting down.
TGGTGGATCCTGATGTCGCCGTTCTCGCCCTGGGCCGATGCGGTCGGCGCCGCCACCCACGATGCGCCGGCCGCCGCGAGGGCGGTGAGGACGACCGAGGCGCCCGTGCGGACGCGGAAGGTACGTGGGAGTTTCAGGGTGGGCATGCGCGCTCCTCCGATTCAGACGATTTCCATACAAATCGCTCTTTCGGCAGCACTCTCCTTCATGCGCGCGAAGGTCGGCCGCACCGACGCCCGGCGCGCCGTCAGATATCGCTCGTGCGGCGCAATTCCGGGCGCTTCGGCCGTTTCCCCGCGGCCGGCCCGGTCCCCTCGGTCCGCCCCGGCGACCGCAGCGCCACCCCCGCCGACAGCAGCAGCAAGGTCCCCAGCATCACGAACGGTGCGGCCACCCCCGCCACTCCCGCGACCATGCCCGCGGTGGCCGGTGCGGCGACCTGGCCGAGGCGGTTGCCGGTCAGCCGCAGGGCGAGGGCGGTGGAGCGGGCGCCGTCGGGGGCGGCCTGGACGACCGTCGTCATGGACAGCGGCTGCCCCACGCCGAGGCAGAAGCCGAGCAGGGCGAGGACGACGGCCAGCGCCCACACCGGGACCGGCAGCGCGATGCCCGCGCACAGCACGGCCGCCAGCAGACACGTCACGGTGAGGAGCAACGCGCGCCCCAGCAGCCGTAGCAGAGGAGTCAGCACCAGACGGCAGGCGATCGTGGCCGCCGCGCGCAGGCTGAGGAGCAGGCCGACCACCGAGGGGGCGATGCCCCGGTGCTCGCCGACCACCGGAAGGTACGCGGTGAGGATGTCCGTCGCGGACAGCACGGACAGGCTCACGAAGATGCCCCCGGGCACGCCCCGGGACCTGAGGATGCGTCCGACGGGGATCCGGTCACCCTGCCCGGTACGGGACTTGGCCGCCGTGTCCCGATGCTCGATGCGCCACAGCGACGTGAACGCGACCGCCGCCCCCGCGCCCGAGACGAGCAGCGCGAGCGCACTCGTGCCCGCCATGTCGGAGCCGCCGATCAGCGCGCCCGCCGCGACCGGCCCGACCAGTTGGCCGAGGGAGGCGCCGATGGTGAAGTGGCCGAAGTTGCGGTCCTGTTCGTGCGGGGCGGACTGGCGGGCGACGAGCGACTGGGCACCGATGACGAAGCAGAGGTGGCCGAGGCCCATCACCCCGCTCCAGACCGCCATGGCCCACAGGGAGTCGGCGAGTCCGCTCAGCGCGCACCCGCCGGAGATGAGCACGACTCCCACGGGCAGCAGCGGCGCGCACCGCCCGTGATCCGTGCGGCGGCCGAGCGGTACGGCGGCGAAGAGCGGCAGCAGCGCGTACACACCGGCGATGACACCGATCGCCCGCTCGTCCGCGCCCAGCGCGAGAGCCCGGTAGGAGACGGCGGGCCGGGCCATCGACACCGCCCCCTGCGCGAAGCTGAAGGCGATGACGAGGCGGAGCAGCCAGCCGCGGTTCCCACCGGGCGCCATGTGCGAATCCTCCGTGGAGAGAAGGTCAGATGATTCCGAAGACGATGCCTGCCCCGAGGATCAACAGGCAGGTGAGCGCGGCCCACTTGACCACGAACCTGGTGTGGTCGCCGAACTCCACCTTCGCCATGCCGACCAGGACGTACACGGCCGGGACGAGCGGGCTCGACATGTGCAGCGGCTGGCCGACGAGCGAGGCGCGGGCCATCTCCAGCGGGGTGACGCCGTGCGCCGCGCCGGCCTCGGCGAGAACCGGCAGGACACCGAAGTAGAAGCCGTCGTTGGACATGAAGTAGGTGAGCGGGAGGCTCAGGACGCCGGTGACCAGGGCCATGTGCGGGCCCATGCCCTCGGGGATGACGTCCACCATCCAGCGGGCCATGTGGTCGACCATGCCGGTGCCCTGGAGGACGCCGGTGAAGACGGCGGCGGCGAAGACCATGCCGGAGACGTTGAGGACGTTGTCGGCGTGGGCGGCCAGGCGGGCCTTCTGGTCGGGGATGTGCGGGAAGTTCACGGTGAGCGCGAGCGCGGCGCCGAGCAGGAACAGCACCGGGATCGGCAGCCACTCCATGATCATGGAGGTGAGGAGGGTGACCGTGAGCAGCGCGTTGAACCAGTAGAGCTTGGGGCGCAGGGTGGGCCGGTTGGGGTCGAGGACCTGGAAGCGCTCCGCGTCGCCCTCCTCGGGGGCGTCGGTGCCGGAGCCCGCGCCGCCCGCGGGAGCGGGGACCTTGGTGTCACCGGAGCCGGCGCCGGCGCCGGAACCCGCGCCGACCAGGACCGTCTCGGCCTCCGCGGGCTCCAGGACCTCCTCCAGCGTGAGCGTGCCGAGCCGCTTGCGCTCGCGCATGCCGAGGACGTACGAGAGGACGAAGACGCCCAGGAGGCCGACGGCGAGGGCCGGGATCATCGGGACGAAGATGTCGCTGGCGTCGAGCTTCAGCGCGGTGGCCGCGCGGGCCGTCGGGCCGCCCCACGGCAGGGTGTTCATCACGCCGTTGGCCATGGCGGCGACGCCGGTCATCACGACCAGGCTCATCTTCAGGCGCTTGTACAGCGGGTACATCGCCGAGACGGTGATCATGAAGGTGGTCGAGCCGTCGCCGTCCAGCGAGACGATCGCGGCGAGGAGCGCCGTACCGACGACGATCCGCATCGGGTCGGCCTTCGCGAACTTCAGGATCCCCCGCACGACCGGGTCGAAGAGGCCGACGTCGATCATCACGCCGAAGTAGACGATCGCGAACATGAGCATCGCCGCGGTGGGGGCGAGGCTGGTGACGCCGTCGATGACGTAGTCACCGAGCTTGGCGCCCTTCCCGACGAAGACACAGAACAGTGCCGGGATCAGCACGAGCGCCGCGATCGGCGACATCTTCTTCATCATGATCAGGACCAGGAAGGTCGCGATCATGGCGAAGCCGAGGATGGTCAGCATGAGTGGATACCTAACGTTCGCCCTTGAACTCCCACCGGAGTCGGCAGTGCGATGACGTTAGGTTGCGTCAAGCAGCGTTAACAAGACGTTGACATGCGAGCAATAAGCGCAAAACTGCTGGTCACAGCTTTGCGCTGCTCACAGCGTCGCCACGGCGGCTGTTTTTCTGCCGGGGGTCCGGGGGCCGCGCGGCGGTAGCCGCATCTCGACTCAGCCCCCGGGGACAAGCAGTACCGGTACGCCGTTGAGGACCGCGTTGCCCGAGAGGGGGTCGAGCAGGCTGCCGTCGAGGAGCTGGTTGACGTTGACGCCGGGGTTCTTGGCGGCGTGGCCGAGCCGGGTGCCGGGCCGGTCGTGACCCCAGCCGTGCGGCAGGCTGACCACGCCGGGGCGCATCGCGTCGGTGAGCTCGGCCTCGGTCACCACCTCTCCCCCGGCGCCCTTGACCCGCACCGCGGCGCCGTCCTTCAGGCCCAGCCGCTCGGCGTCCTCGGGGTGGATGTGCAGGGTGCAGCGGTTGCTTCCGCCGGTGAGGGCGGGGACGTTGTGCATCCAGCTGTTGTTGGAGCGCAGATGCCTGCGGCCGACGAGGACGAGCCCGTCGGGCCGGTGCCGCAGGGCCTCGCGGAGCCGGGGCAGGTCGTCCGCGATCGGTCGCGGCAGCAGTTCGACCTTGCCGCTCCTGGTCTTCAGCGGCTGCGGCAGCCGGGACTTCAGCGGTCCGAGGTCGATGCCGTGCGGATGCGCGAGCAGCTGCGTGAGGCTCAGCCCGTCCGGTCGTACGCCGAAACCGTCGCCGTAGGGGCCGAGGCGCAGCATCATGTCGAGCCGGCGCTCGGGGCCGGTGTCGCCCTGCAGAAGTGCCGCCAGCTCGCGCGGTTCGCGGCCGTGCACGGGCGAGTGGGTGTCCTTGACCGCCTTGCCGAGGGTCTGGCCGATGACCAGGTCGTCCACGGCGGACGGGTCGGCGCCGTGCATGCCGGTCGCGGCGAGGATCAGTCGGGCGAGGATCTCCGTCTCGGCCATCCGGCCGGGCTCCAGCGGGACGGCGGGGCGGGTGTAGCGGACCTGGTTGCGCACGGCGAGGGTGTTGAAGGCGAAGTCGTGGTGCGGGCTCTGGGAGGGCGGGGGCGGCGGCAGCACGACGTGGGCGTGGCGCGAGGTCTCGTTCAGGTACGGGTCCAAGCTGACCATGAAGTCGAGCGAGCCGAGGGCCTTGTCGAGCCGGTCGCCGTCGGGAGCGGACAGCACGGGGTTGGCGGCGACGGCGATCAGCGCCCGGACCGGCTCGCCCTCCGCGGTCGGGGTGTCGATCTCCTCCGCGAGTGCGGAGAGCGGCAACTCCCCCTTCGCTTCCGGGTGTCGGCTCACCCGGGAGCGCCAGCGCCCGAGGGCGAACCCGTGGCTGGGTCCCGCGGGCCGGGGCGTCCGGTCGGTGGCGGCCTGCGGGAAGAGCGCGCCGCCGGGCCGGTCGAGGTTGCCGGTGAGGATGTTGAGCACGTCGACGAGCCAGCTCGCGAGGGTGCCGTGCGGGACGGTGCAGCTGCCGATGCGGCCGTATACGGCGGCGGTGGGGGCGCCGGCGAGTTCGCGGGCGAGGGTGCGGATGGTGGGGGCGTCGACGTCACAGGTGGCGGCGACGGCCTCGGGGGTGAAGTCTTCTATGTGTTCCCGGAGTTCGTCGAGCCCTTGGAGATGCGGGGTCAACTCCCCCGTGTCCACGAGCTCTTCCTCGAATAGCACGTACGCCATCGCGGCGAGCAGCAAGGCATCGGTGCCGGGCCGGACGGCGATGTGCCGGTCGGCGAGCTTCGCGGTGCGGGTGCGGCGGGGGTCTATGACGGTGAGCGTGCCGCCGCGGGCCTTGAGCGCCTTGAGTTTGCCGGGGAAGTCGGGGGCGGTGCACAGACTCCCGTTGGATTCCAGGGGGTTGGCGCCGATGAGGAGCAGGTGGTCGGTGTGGTCTAGGTCGGGCACGGGGATGGCGTTGGCGTCGCCGAACAGCAGCCCGCTGGAGACGTGCTTGGGCATCTGGTCGACCGTGGAGGCGGTGAAGATGCTCCGGGTGCCGAGGCCGGCGAGCAGCACCGGCGGGTAGAGGGCACCGGCCACGGTGTGGACGTTGGGGTTGCCGAGGACGACTCCGACGGAGTTCGCCCCGTGTCCCTCGACGACGGCCCGGATTCCGGCGGCGACGGCGTCGAAGGCCTCCTCCCAGGTGGCCTCGCGCAGCTCGCCGTCCCGTCGTACGAGAGGCGTGCGCAGCCGGTCGGGGTCGCCGTCGACGGCTCCGAAGGCGGCGCCCTTCGGGCAGATGAACCCCTTGCTGAACACGTCGTCCCGGTCTCCGCGGGCACCGGTGACCCGGGTTCCCTCGACGGTGAGCGTCAGACCACAGGTGGCCTCGCACAGGGGGCAGATACGCAGAGCGGTGCGGGACACGGGTCCTCCCGGGGCAGCGGTGCCTGTCGGGGTGAGCATACCGACCGGTATGCATGGAGGGGAGGCCTTCACCGGCGAATTCCGGCGACGTCTCAGTCCAGAACCCTCGCCAGATAAGCCCGCAACATCTCCCTGGCCTCCTGGATGATCCGCTCGTCGCCTTCGGGTGCCATGCGGAAGGCCAGGTGAACCAGGGTGTCCGCGGTTTCCACGGCGATGAGGAAGGTGCGGCGCAGGTCGTCGTCCGGTTCGCGGGAGAGGTAGCCGGAGAGGAGTTCGGTGAGGCGGTCGGCGACGCGGTGGTTGGGTTCGGCGTGACGGGCGCCGACGGGGATCTGGTTGCCGAAGTCGACGAGGGAGAAGCCGGGGGCGGTGCGTTTCATGGCGAGGTACTCGTCCAGGACGACATCCATCGCCGTACGCCAGCCCCCTTCCTCGCCGGACTCCTTGAGACGGTCGGTGACGCCGGCCGAGAACCGCTCCAGGTTGCGCTGGGCCAGCGCGTCGGCCATCTGCCGCTTGTTGCCGAAGAAGCGGTAGACGGAGCCGATGGGCACGCCGGCACGCTGGGCGACGGCGCGGGTGCTGAGGGCGTCGTAACCCACCTCGTCGAGCAGGTCGGCGCAGGCGTCGAGGATTCTGGTCAGCCGTTCGGCGCTGCGCCGCTGCACGGGGGCGCGGCGAAGCGAGGTCGCTTGGGGCACGGGCTTCATGATGCCTTTCCGCCGTCGTCCGGTGAACCCTGCCACCTGGTACGGGGCGGGGGGCCTGCGGCACTCATCGGCCACCGCCGGCACTCGTCACGGGCTGCGCCTGCGCGGCGGTGCCGTCGGCGGCGCCGGTGCCCGCCGCGGGCGGGGAGGCTGCGATGCCGGTGCTGCCGCCGGCCTGCGGGGCCGGGACGCCACCACCGGTAGCCGCCGCGGGCTGCGCTGCCGCGGCCGTGCCGCCACCGCTCGAGTCGACCTGCGGAGCCGCGTCGCCGCCGGCACTCGCCAGGAGCCGCGCCTCCGAGACCGCGCCGCCGGTGCTGCCGCCCGCCTGCGGGGCCGGGACGCCACCACCGGTAGCCGCGGCGTTCCAGGCCGTGCCGACGCCGACACCGGCCCGCGTGGCCGCCACGTCACCGGGGTCCGCCCCGGCCTGCGATCCCAGGACATCGCCGCCCCCACTCACGGTGAGCTGCGAGCCCGATGCACCGCCGCTCAAGCTCGTCCTCGTGAAGGACCGCGCCCCCGAAGCGCCACTGCCCGCACCCGTGACGACCCGCGAGCCCGAAACACCGCCCGCGCTCCGCATGACCCCCGACTCCGAACCGCCGCTCCCCGTGACCCCCGACTCCGACGCCCCGCCCCCCGTCGCCCGCGGCTCCGACGCCGTGACGTCTGCCGTGCTTTCCACCGGGGTGCCGTCGACGGCCCAGACGGTGCCGTCGTCGGCGTAGAGCCGGGCGGTGACCTTGTGGGTGCCCTGGGGGACGTACGCGGCCGCGAGGTGGTAGGACGGGGCGCGCAGGGTGGTGACCGGGCGGTCGTCCACGAAGAGGACGGCGACACCGCGGCCGGAGACCGCCTTCGCCTTCGTCGTGGCGGGCGAGAAGGTGAAGTTCTCGACGGTCAGCCGCACGGACCAGCTGTCGTCGGTGTCCGGCTGCACCACTATGCCGACGTCGGGGGCGTTCTCCTTGTCGACCTCCCGGTAGTGCCGCCCCTCGTGGTCGGTGTCGTCAAGGACTTTGCCCACCGGTGAGACCGACTGTCCGTCCTTGCGTTCCTGTGCCCCATTGGCGCCACAGCTCACGGATCCGGTCACCAGAAGGACACAGACCGCGAGCAGGGCAAGGAGTCCCCGCGTCCACGACATGCCGGGGAGCGTAGAACACGGGTCCGACAACGCGAATCCCCCTGGGGTCTGGTTCTCCTCCTCCCTGAGGAGGTCACGGGCGGGGAAACGGTTCCACGGAACGCCCCCTTGCGCCGACGACACCGCAATCCTACGGTGTTCCATAGGAATCAGACCGCAAGGGAGCGATCATGAGCGGGGACGCAGCCATCACGCGCGGCGACGCACGCAAGACCGCCGAGGGCCTGGCCCACCTCTCCGGATTCGGCAACGAGCACGCCTCGGAGGCCGTCCCGGGCGCCCTCCCCGAGGGCCGCAACGCCCCCCAGCGCGCCCCCCTCGGCCTGTACGCGGAACAGCTCAGCGGTACGGCGTTCACCGAGCCCCGCGCCCACAACCGCCGCTCCTGGCTCTACCGGATCCGCCCGTCCGCCGCGCATCCACCGTTCACCCACACCCACAACGGCCGAATCCGTACGGCCCCGTTCACCGAGTCGGTCCCCGACCCCAACCGGCTGCGCTGGAACCCGCTGCCCGAGCCCCCCGAGGGCACCGACTTCCTCGCCGGCCTGTGGACCCTCGGCGGCAACGGCGACGTCACCCAGCGCACCGGCATGGCCGTGCACCTCTACCACGCCACCGACTCCATGGACCGCGTCTTCAGCGACTCCGACGGCGAGCTGCTGATCGTCCCGGAGCGCGGCGGGCTGTTGCTGCGCACGGAGTTCGGGCTGCTGCATGTGGAGCCCGGCCATGTGGCGCTGATCCCCCGTGGGGTGCGCTTCCGCGTGGAGCTGCTGGACACATCCGCCCGCGGTTATGTGTGCGAGAACTACGGGGCCCCGTTCCAGCTCCCCGACCTCGGCCCGATCGGGGCCAACGGCCTCGCCAACGCCCGCGACTTCCTGGCCCCCGTCGCCGCGTACGAGGACGTCGAGGGGCCGGTGGAGGTGGTCAACAAGTTCTGCGGCAACCTCTGGACGGCGACCTACGACCACTCCCCGCTCGACGTGGTCGCCTGGCACGGCAACCACGTGCCGTACGTCTACGACCTCCGCCGTTTCAACGTCATCGGTTCCATCTCCTACGACCACCCCGACCCGTCGATCTTCACCGTGCTGACGTCCCCGTCGGACACCCCGGGTCTGGCCGGAGTCGACTTCGTGGTCTTCGCGCCGCGCTGGCTGGTCGGCGAGGACACCTTCCGGCCGCCGTACTTCCACCGGAACGTGATGAGCGAGTACATGGGCCTGATCGAGGGCGCCTACGACGCGAAGACCGCCGGAAAGGGGGGCTTCGTGCCGGGCGGCGGCTCGCTGCACAACATGATGTCGGCGCACGGGCCCGACCGGGAGACGTTCGACCGGGCGAGCGCGGCCGAGCTGAAGCCGCAGAAGGTGGACGACGGGCTGGCGTTCATGTTCGAGACCCGCTGGCCGGTGACGCTCACCGCGCACGCGGCCCGGGCGGACCACCTCCAGGCGCACTACGACGACGTGTGGCGGGGCCTGGAACGTCACTTCCGCCCGTTGCACTGACCGAACCGCGGAAGGTACGGATAGCCCGTGACCTCCTTCGCTCCCGACTCGATCGTCCTGAACCGCAAGCTGCCGCTCTGGTACCAGGTGTCGCAGTCCCTGCGCGCCTCGATACTCGGCCGCTCCCCCCAGGACCCGCTCCGCCTGCCCACCGAGGAACAGCTGGCGGGGCACTACGGCGTGAGCGTGCTGACCATGCGGCAGGCGCTGAAGGAGCTGGAGGACGAGGGGCTGATCACCCGTCACCGGCGCCGGGGCACCTTCATCGAACCGGACGCCCGCCGGGGCAGCCCGGTCCGGCTGCTCGGCTCGGTGGACGCGATCGTGGCCCAGCAGTCCGGCATGACGACCGAGCTGCTGGAGCACGGCAAGTCACCGGTGCCGTCCGAACTGGCCGAGTTCTTCCCGGATCTGGACGAGGTGGCGGCGTACCACCGGCTGCGCAGCGACGAGAAGACCGGCGAGCCGACCAACCACGCCCGCAACTACGTCCGTCCCGAACTGGCCGCGCGCGTCGACCCGTCCGACCTGGCGCGCTGGCCGATGACCAAGGTGCTGCGGGACGTCGTCGGAGCGGACATCAGCCGCATCACGGACACGGTGGAGGCGCGGCTCGCGGACCCCGAGACCGCCCGGCTGCTCCAAGTCCCGCTGCTCAGCCCGATCCTGCACTACACGGGGGTCACCTACGACACGGGCGGCCGGGTGCTCGACGCGGCGGTGATCCACTACCGGGGTGACCGGTTCTCCTTCACGGTGACTCTGGACGCCACATGAACCCACCGGCCCCGGCTGCCTGTCGGCGGAAAGTCGTACGATGCCCAGCGTGACGCACGATGACGCTCCGCCGCTGGCGGACCTCATGCCGTGGTCCGTCGCACCGCCGCGGCTGGGCCGAGGGTGGCCGACGGGCCCCGACGCGGCGTCCCTCAGAGCCCGCTGGGACGCCCTGCTGAAGGCCGAGGGTCCCGACCGGGAGGCCCTGTTCGAGCCCACCCGCTCGCGCACCCTGCGCTCGGCGGTCGGACAGCTGCCGGGGCGCACGGGCGGCACGGAGCGGCTCGCGCGCGCCACCGGCCCCTGCCCGGAGCCGGTGCGGGTCCTGCACGCCCCCTTCGACGAACAGTGGCTGATCCCGGACCACCGGCTGATCGACGCGGCCCGGCCCGAGCTGTGGCGGGTGGCGGACGAGGACCAGGTGTTCGTGGTGGAGACACCCACGGACGGTCGGGGCCCCCAGCTCCTCGCGACCTCGCTGCTGCCCCTGCTCCGCCCGGGCCGTATCCGCCCGCTGTACCGCCGCCCGGGCGGCACGGAACCGAACCTGGCCCCGGGCCTCCTGGAGCACCTGGGCTCGCGGCTCGGGATCCCGGTGGAACCGCTGGACGTCCTCGCCTGGATCATGGCGGCGATCCGCCCGGACCTGACCGTCCCGCTCCCCGACGACCCCGAACCGTGGTCCCGTGGCGTCGAGTCGGGCCACCGCGTCCTGTGGCTGATGCGCCGCGACGGCGACCGCCCGAAGCTGCCCGGCGGCCGCCGACCGTACGTCCGCGCCCCTCTGCCGTCCCGTCCGCTGATCCTGGACTACGACCGCGACGAGGAGGCCCTGCTGCTGGACGAGGGCCGCGTCTCCCCCGTGCCGCCGGAGGCCTGGGACTTCGAGGCGGGCGGGGTGCGGGTACTGGAGCAGTGGTTCGCGGCGCGCGTCACGGAACCGGAGCCGGGCACGCTGTCCGCCATCCGTCCGGCGACCTGGCCCCAGACGTGGACGTCCGAACTCCTGGAGCTGATCACCGTGCTGGCCCTGCTGGCGGATCTCCAGCCGCTCCAGGACGAGCCGACGTCACGGATCACGGCGGCCGATCTGCGCGCGGCGGGGGTGCTGCCGGTCCCGGACTCGGCCCGCAGGCCGGCGTCGGTCCTGGACGGGCACGAGGAGGGGCCGGAGGGGCAGCTCACGCTGCTCTAGGTTCTGGGCTCGAAGCCGTCCAGCACCCGCCCCAGCATCCGCTCGAACACCGCGTCCAGGTCGATCGGCCCCGCGTCCTCCATGAACGACGCCGCCAGCCGGGGATACGCCCCGGACGCCACCTGACTTCCCAGGTACGCGATCCGCACCGCGTTCTCCTGCTCCTGCGACCACGGCAGCGACCGCACCCGCTCGGCCGTGGAGAGCTCGTTCGAGACGTACGTGGTCACGCACCCGTTGAGCATCGCGACCAGCTCGATCTTCGTGCCGTAGGGGGCGTCCAGCGGGTCGAGGCAGGCGAGGCAGTGCTCCAGGTAGCGCAGGGCGTTGGGGCTGAAGCCGTACACCCCTGACATCAGGCGCGGCATCCAGGAGTGCCGGTGCATGAGCTCCTTGGTCTGGCGTGCGTTGCGCAGCATGTCCGCCCGCCAGTCCCCCGTCGGCTCGAACAGCTCGTGCTCCCCGCTGACCGCGTCCACCATCAGCTCGTACAGGTCCTCCTTGCGGGGGACGTAGTTGTACAGCGACATCGTCCCGCAGCCCAGTTCGGCCGCGACATGCCGCATGGACACCGCGTCCAGACCGCCGGCATCCGCCAGCCGCACCGCGGCCGCCGCGATGTCCGCCCTGGTGAACGCAGGTTTCGGCCCGCGCCCCGTCCGCTCGGGACGGGCCCAGATCACTTCAGGTACGGCCGCTCGGCCCGCCATCGATCATCACCTCGGCCACCATCCTAGTTACGTACAGCGTACGTAGTGCGCTATGGTCCTGCCATGACTTCTACGTACGCTGTACTTAGTGAAGGTCTGGAAAAGCGGTTCGGGGAGGTCCATGCCCTGCGCGGCCTCGATCTCGCGGTCGCTCCGGGCACGGTCTGCGGCATCCTCGGCCCGAACGGGGCGGGCAAGACCACGGCGATGCGGCTGCTGACCACGCTGCTGCGGCCGGACGCCGGTTCCGCGCGGGTCGCCGGGTACGACCTCGTCCGGGAGCCGGCGGCGGTGCGGCGCGCCATCGCCGTCGCCGGGCAGTACGCGTCGGTCGACGGGGACCTCACCGGACGGCAGAACCTCCGGCTGTTCGCCCGGCTGCACCGGGTGCGGGGGCCGGCCGAGCGGGCCGCCGAGCTGCTCGACCGCTTCGGACTGACCGAGGCCGCCGACCGCACCGCGTCCACCTACTCGGGCGGGATGCGCCGCCGCCTGGACCTGGCGGCGAGCCTGATCCGCCGCCCCGAGATCCTGTTCCTCGACGAGCCGACGACCGGGCTCGACCCGGCCAGCCGCAACCTGATCTGGGCCGCCGTGCGCGATCTCACCGCGGACGGCACGACCGTGCTGCTGACCACGCAGTACCTGGAGGAGGCCGACCAACTCGCCCATGACATCGCCCTGGTGGACAAGGGGCGGGTCGCGCACACGGGTTCGCCCGCCCAGCTCAAGGCGTTGATCGGGGCGCATGTGGAGATCGTGGTCGCGGACGCGGACGTCCTGGTGAGGGCGGCCGGCGTCCTCGACCAACTCACCGGCGGGGAACCGTCGTTCGACCAAGAGCGGAACTCGGTCGGCGCGGTGACCCGGGACACGACGCTCACCTTGCCCCGGCTGGTGCGCGAACTGGACGCCGCGGGCGTGCCGTTGCTCGACGCGAGCATCCGGCCACCGACCCTCGACGAGGTCTTCCTTCGACTCACCAAGGAGCTTGCGGTATGAGCATGCAGGCCTACGACTGCACCGCGATGCTGGGCCGTCAGCTGCGGCGGGTCCGGAACAACCCCGGACTGCTGATCCTGACCCAGACCATGCCGATCACCATGCTGCTGTTCTTCGGCTATGTCTTCGGCAGCGCGCTGGCGATGCCGGGCGAGCAGTACCGGTCCTTCCTGGTGCCGGGCCTGCTGGTGGCGACGGCGGCTAACGGGATCATGACCGGGATGTTCCAGGCGGCCCAGGATGTCCACCGGGGCGTGACGGACCGGCTGCGCACCCTGCCGATCAGCCGGGCGGCCGTGCCGCTGGGTCAGTCGGTCGCGGACGTGGTGGTCACCGCCGCCGGCATGGTGCCGTTTCTGCTGGTGGGACTCGCGGTGGGCTGGCGCGTCGAGGGGTCCGCACTCCAAGCGGTGGGCGCTGTCGCGCTGTTGCTGCTGTTCCGGTTCGCCACCACCTGGATCGGCATATTCCTCGGCCTGCTCACCGGCAGCGAGGAGGCCGCGGGCCAGCTGGGCGGGGCGACCTTCATCCTGCCGCTGCTGTCCAACGCGTACATCCCGACCGAGGGGCTGCCCGGGTGGCTGCGCACCCTCGCCGAGTGGAACCCGATCAGCGCGGTGACCACGGCCCTGCGGGACCTGTTCGGCAACGCTCCGGTACCGGAGGGCGCGGCCTGGCCGGTGGCACATCCGATCGCCGGGTCACTGCTGTGGTGTGCGGTGCTGCTCGCGGTCTTCGCGCCGCTCGCCGTACGGAGATATGCACGCGGCGAGGGCTGACACCTCTTGCCGGGAGGGGAGTTCGGGCCCTGCCGGGGCCCGGGTCGACCTCGGAGGCGCGCATGCCGAAGGTGCCGCGTACGGGAAGGCTCACCTGGATCGTGCTGCACGCCGTGGGGATGACGGACAGGATCGCAGCACGATACCGGGCGGCGAGGGCTCAGCGCCCGCCGAACAGCGAACGGCGCAGTCGGCGCAGTGGCGCGAACAGCGAGACGCGGCGCACCCGCGCACCCCTGTCACTGCGCTCCTGCTTGGCGGGGTCACGCGCGGTCAGTTCGCGCATCAGTGACGTCGCCTCGGCCGCCTCGCGCTGCGGGACGGCCGGCCCCGAAAGCACCGAGAGATGGCGGTCGAGGCGCGAACTGGTCGCGCTGCTCCCGCAGGTGATCGCAGGGACCCTCGCCCTGCGCACTGCTATCTGTTCCATGTCACTCCCCACCCGTACGAGTCCACCCGGCCCGGGCAGGGTAACCCTATCGCCCCGTCGGAGCACACGTGTATCGGCGTCACAGGATTCACCTTCCCCGCAAGGGTGTTGACGACCCCTCCATGATTACTCTCCGAATCCAACAGATTTCAGGGCGAGTTGGACAACCGGCTGGGTGGTGGGCTGTGGTGACCCACCGTCGGGCTCGACCGTCACGGCGAGTGAGGTCGCGGACTTGTCGAGTCCGCTCGCGACCAAGGGCGTGTCGGCGGCGAAGAGCCCGAGGGAGCGCGGTTGCTCGTTGGGGCGCATGGCCCATAGTTGACGCACGCGGCCGCTCGGGGGCGCGCCGTACCCGCTCAGGGTGACGACCGCGCGCCCCTCCGATGCGGAAGCGATCACTCCGATCGTCCGGCCCTGTGCGTCCTGGCCCCGGGTCGCGAGCGCGTCCGCGGCCTGGAGAACGTGGGCGATCTCACTGGCCTGGGCCTTCTGCGCGTCCAGTTCGTCCTGGGTCCGGTTGGCCTGGACGGCGAACAGCGAGGCGACGACGAGCGCCGCGGCCGCGGTGGCCGTCGCGAAGGGCGCGAACAGGGGACGCCGCTGACGCTGCCGGGGCGGCGGCTGGACACCCCAGACATGGGGCGGCAGCTGCGACTTGCGCGCCCGTGCCGGCTCCGGTCGCGCGCGGGCCGGCTCCGGCCGTACGGCGGACTCCTGCGGGATGGTCCGTACGGCGGCCAGCACCCGGTCGCGCATCGCGGTCGGCGGTGGCGCGGCGGCCGACCACGCGAGGCGTACCGCGTCCTCGGACAGCGCACGCACCTCCGCCGCACAGCTGTCGCAGTCCTTCAGGTGCCTCTCGAAGCGGGCCCGCTCGGGGGGCTCCAGCGCGTCCAGGGCGTAAGGGGCCGCGAGGGAGTGCAGATCTTCCCGGCGGAAGAGGCTCATGCCGCACCTCCCAGGCACTCCCGCAAGCGGGTCAGTCCGTCACGCATCCGCGTCTTCACCGTCCCCAGCGGCAGCGAGAGCCGCTCCGCCACTTCACGGTACGTGTAGCCGTCGTAGTAGGCGAGGGTGACCGACTGGCGCTGGAGCTCGGTCAACCGGTCCAGGCAGCGGCGCACCCACTCGCGTTCGAGGCCCGCCTCGACCTCCTCGGTCACCTGGTCGAAGGCGGGGTGGTGGGCCCGGCGTGCCTCGCGCTGCTCGCGTTCACCGGCCGCGCGGGCGCTGCGCACCCGGTCGACGGCGCGGCGGTGCGCGAGGGTGAGGATCCAGGACAGCGCGCTGCCCCGGCGCGGGTCGAACCGCGCGGCGGACCGCCAGGTCTCCAGCAGCACCTCCTGCGACACCTCCTCCGACTGCGCCGGATCACGCACCACACGCCGTACGAGCCCGAACACCGGCCCGGCGACGAGCCCGTAGAGCTCCTCGAAAGCCCTCTGGTCCCCACCCGCCACGAGCACCAGAAGCTCGTCCGCCTCCAACTCGCCGCCCCCTCCCGCAAAGCCGCACCTGGGCCGTCCCGTCCCACGAGGTATTCGCAACGAACACACCTCCGGATGGGGTTACGGATCAGAACGTCGAAAACGCGGGTCGAGCAGCAGAAAAGAAGTTTTGAGATTCGACCAATCCGCCCCGGCCACCGCTCCGAATCACCGAGCGTCAGGCAAGTTGGACTGAGGACGGACGGCATGACACCTATCTCCAGGAGCGGCTCGGGACGCAGGAGTCTCGTGACTCTCGTATGTGGTGCGCTGGCCGCCGGGGGGCTCGCAGCCGCCGGTGTGGCCACGCTGGAACCGGGGGCGGCCTCCGCCTCCAGTCACCGGGAGGCCCCACTGATCTCGGGCGACCCCCAGTACGACAACACGGACGTGTACGCGTTCGTCAGCCCCGACAAGCCCGACTCGACGACGATCGTCGCCAACTGGATCCCGTTCGAGGAGCCCGGGGGCGGCCCGAACTTCTACCAGTTCGCCGAGGACGCGCAGTACGACCTCCACATCGACAACAACGGTGACGGACAGGGCGACCTGCTCTACCGCTTCACGTTCAAGACGCACGTCAAGAACAAGAAGTCGTTCCTGTACAACACCGGCGTGGTCGAGAGCCTCGACGACCCGGACCTGAACGTCACGCAGACGTACGACATCGAGCTCTTCCGGCTGAAGTACGGGAAGGTCGAGTACAAGACGAAGGTCGCCGACGACATCCCGGTGGCCCCGTCGAACGTCGGCAAGGCGTCCATGCCGAACTACGAGAAGCTGCGCGACCAGGCGGTCTACAAGCTTCCGGGTGACGCGACGGCCTTCGCCGGCCAGGCCGACGACCCGTTCTTCGCCGACCTGCGCGTCTTCGACCTCCTGTACGGCGGGAACCTCACCGAGGTCGGCAACGACACGCTCAAGGGCTACAACGTCAACTCGATCGCCCTCCAGGTCCCGACGGACGTGATCGCCGAGTCCTCGCACCAGCCGGTCGTGGGCATCTGGTCGACGACCCAGCGCAGGAACGCGCAGGGCTACTACTCCCAGGTCTCGCGCCTCGGCAACCCGCTCGTCAACGAGGTCGTCAACCCGCTCAAGGACAAGGACAAGTTCAACGCGTCCTCGCCGGAGTACGACGCGCAGTTCCTGAAGAACGTGACCAACCCCGAACTGCCGAAGCTCATCGAGGCGATCTACAAGATCCCCGCCCCGAAGGAGCCCCGCAACGACCTCGTGGACGTGTTCCTCAAGGGTGTGAAGGGGCTGAACCAGCCGCCCCACGTCCGCCCCGCGGAGGAACTGCGCCTCAACACGTCCATCAAGCCCACCGATTCTCCGAAGCGGCTCGGTGTGCTTGATGGCGACAACGCCGGCTTCCCGAACGGCCGCCGGCTCACCGACGACGTGATCGACGCCTCGCTCCAGGTCGTCGAGGGTGAGCTCGTCGGGTCCAAGAACGACCTCGGTGACGCCGTCGACAAGAACGACAAGGACTTCGAGAAGTCGTTCCCGTACGTGGCGCTGCCGACGGAGGGTTCGCGGGGTCCGCTCGCCAAGGGCACGTCCGGTGGGAACGACGTCCGTAACCAGCTCGGGGACGCGCTGTCTCCGGCCGGGTCCTCCGGGTCGGACAACATGACGCTGATCGCCGGGTCCGCGGGTGCGGGTGCCGCGGGTATCGCGCTCATCGGGGCGGCGCTGATGTGGTGGCGTCGGGTGCGGGGGCGTGCCTACTGAGGCCGACGGTGCCTAAGGGGGTGCCTCGGTCCGTCGTCTGGCGGCTGCGGGTATGTGGGGGCTGGTCGCGCCCCGCGGCGGAGCCGCTAGTCGACACAGCCCCGCGCCCCTGACCACCTCCACTCACCCCCCTTTACTGGCGCGGCCTGCGCGTACTCATCCCCCACGGCGCAGGCCGCGCCGCACACACGATCACGAACGGAACTGGAGAGGGCAATGTCCGGGTCTACGACCGACAGCGCACCCGAGGACGAGCAGAGCGGTTCGTCGGAGGGCGTGGAGCCCTCTGCGCAGGCCGATGACGAGAAGGTCGCCGCCGTGCGGCGGGTCTCGGCGGCCGGGCGACGCTGGCGGGCCGCTCAACTCGCCGGATGTGCGGCGCTGTTGGCCGTGGCGCTGACGGGCGGGTCGATCGCCTTCGGAGCGCTGCGGGACGGTGGCACGGCCGCTGTCGCCAGTTCGTCGTCGGCGGTCTCGCCCGGGCTCATGGCGAGTGGGGACCTCGACGCGGGCATCAGGGCGATCCAGGCCCATCTGCGCGGCCAGCCCAAGGACTTCGGCAGCTGGGCCACCCTCGGGCTCGCCTACGTCGAGCAGGCACGGACCAAGGGCGACCCCTCGCGGTATCCGCAGGCCGAGCAAGCCCTCAGGAAGTCACTGAAGTCGAAGGCGGACAACGAGCAGGGCCTCGCCGGTCTCGCCGCGCTCGCCGCGGCCCGGCACGACTTCAAGGGCGCCCTCACGTACGCCGACAGGACGCTGAAGCAGAACCCGTACAACGAGCGCGCCCTCTCCTCCCGGATCGACGCTCTCGTCGAACTGGGCCGCTACGAGGAGGCGTCGAAGGCCGCCGACCTCGCGGACGAACGGCGGCCCGGCATCCCGGTGTTCACCCGCTACGCCTACGTCCACGAACTCCGTGGTGACGTCCGTACCGCCCGCACCGTACTGGAGCGGGCCCTGTCGACCGCGACCACTCCGGGCGACATCGCCTACGTGGCCTCCGCGCTGGGCCAACTCGCCTGGAACCAGGGCGATTACGACACGGCTCTGACCGACTACGCCCGCGCGCTGGCCGCCGACGACGCCTACCTCCCCGCCCTGGAGGGCAGGGCCCGCGCCCAGGCCGCGAGCGGGGACCGCGCCGCCGCGATCAAGGGCATGGAGGCCGTCGTAGCCCGATATCCGCTGCCCGGGCCGCTCGTCGCGCTCGGGGAGCTGTACGAGGACCGGGGCGGCGACGGCGACGAGGCGAAGGCCGGGGACCAGTACGCGCTCGTGGACGCGTGGACGGCACTCGCCCGCGCCAACGGCGTCAACGCCGACCTCGACACCGCGATGGCCGCCGCCGACCACGGCGACAAGGCCTCCGCCCTGAAGGCCGCCCGCGCCGAGTGGGCCCGCCGGCACACCGTGCACACCGCGGACGCTCTCGCCTGGGCCCTGCACGTGAACGGCCGGGACAAGGAGGCCCTGCCGTACGCCCGGCAGGCCACCGCCACCGGCTACCGCAACGCCTCCTTCCGCTACCACCGCGGCATCATCGAACTGGCCGCGGGGGACACGAAGGAGGGCCGGAGCCAGCTCGGCTCCGCCCTGAAGCTCAACCCCGGTTTCTCCCCTCTCGGCGCCCGCGAGGCCCGCAAGGCTCTCAAGGAGGCGTCCGAGTGAAGCCCCGCCGTCTGTTCGCGTCCCTCACGGCCGTCCTGACGGCGGCTTGTGCGCTCGCGCTGCTCCCTTCCAGCAGCGCGAGCGCCCACCCCCTCGGCAACTTCACCGTCAATCGCTACGACGGTCTCGTCGCCGCCCCCGGCGCGCTCCGCGTCGACCACGTCGAGGACCTCGCCGAGATCCCGGCCACGCAGGCCGAGCCGGACATCGAGAAGCTCGGCATGACCGGGTGGGCCGCCCAGCGCTGCGACACGGCGGCGGAGGGCGCCAAGGTCAGCGTCGACGGCCGTACGGTCGCCCTGAGCGTGCAGAACAGCCACGCGCGCGTGCGTCCCGGTCAGGCCGGACTGAACACCCTGCGCGTGGAGTGCCGGCTGACCGCCCCGCTGCCCGAGGACGCCACCGTCACGCTCGGCTTCCACAGCGCGGGCACCGACTCCGGCCCCGGCTGGCGCGAGATCACCGCGCGCGGTGACCGGATGACGCTCACCGGGTCGGACGTCCCCACGAAGTCGGTCTCGGACGAACTGACCACGTATCCGCAGGAGTTGCTGTCCTCCCCCGCCGACACGGTGACCGCCTCGCTGCGCGTGCGGCCGGGCGGCGCGGCCCTCGCCGAGGAGCGGTCGGACGCCCCCGCCGCCTCCGTGCTGCCCCGTGGCGCCGACCGCTGGACGCGCGCCCTGGACTCCCTGGTCGCCCGGCACGACCTCACCGTCGGCTTCGCCGCGCTCGCCCTGCTCATCGCGGTCGTGCTCGGCGCGATGCACGCGCTGGCCCCGGGGCACGGCAAGACCCTGATGGCCGCGGTGGCCGCGGCGCGCGGCGGCAAGGCCCGGATGAAGGACGTCCTGCCGCTGGCCGCCTCGGTGACCGTCACCCACACCCTGGGCGTGGTCGCCCTGGGCCTCCTCGTCACGGCCGGCTCGGCCGCCGCGCCCTCGGTGATCGCGTGGCTGGGCATCGCGAGCGGGGTGATGGTGACGGCGGCGGGCGTCACCCTGCTGCGCCGAGCCCTGCGCACCCGTGCTCATCAGCACGGACACGGGCACACTCACGACCACGCGCACGATCACGCGCCCGACGCCGAAAAAGCCGAGGAACGCTCGCTGGTCCTGGTCGCCGCCCACGCGGAGACCGCCCCGGCGACGGCGGAGACGCACGCGCCCACCCACACACCCGGACACACCCACGACCACGACCACGGACACAGTCACACCCACGACCACGGCCACGATCACGGGCACCCGCACCCCCACGACCACCCCCACACCCTGGAACACAGCCACGGCGGCTTCACGCACACCCACGCCGTCGCCCCCACCCTCCGTGGCACGATCCTGCTCGGTTTCGCCGGTGGTCTCGTGCCCAGTCCCTCCGCCGTCGTCGTGCTCGTCGGGGCCGCCGCGCTGGGGCAGGCCTGGTTCGGTCTGCTGCTCGTCGTGGCGTACGGCGTCGGGCTCGCCCTGACCCTGACCGCGGCCGGATTCGCCGTCGTCAGGCTGGGCAGTGGAGTCACACGGCTGCTGGACAGGCGCCCCCGCCTGGCCGCGAGCCCGATGACCGCGCTGGTGCGCAGGACCGCGCCCCTGATGTCGGCGTTCGTCGTGGTGGCTCTCGGGGCAGGATTGGTGCTCAAGGGGGCGGCATCCGCACTCGGCTGAGCTACTTTTGTACAGAATTCACGTGCGACATCACGCGGAGTGGAGATTTCGCCCGGATGCGAATGGGGGACGCCCGTGTCCGAAGAACCGGGCAGTGAACGAGTGATCGCGGGCCGCTACCGCCTGCTGTCCCCGCTCGGCGAGGGCGGCATGGGAACCGTGTGGCGCGCCCGTGACGAGGTGCTGAACCGCGAGGTCGCCGTCAAGGAGGTGCGTGCGCCGCACGGACTGGCGACACACGAGGTCGAACGGTTGTACGCCCGCCTCGAACGCGAGGCGTGGGCGGCGGCGCGGGTCGCCAACCGCAATGTGGTGACGGTGTACGACGTGGCCACCCAGGACGGTCGCCCGTGGATCGTAATGGAGCTGGTGCGCGGCATCTCGCTCGCCGAACTCCTCGACGCCGAGGGCCCCTTGAGTCCGCAGCGGACCGCGCACATCGGTGCCGAGGTGCTCTCCGCGCTGCGGGCCGCGCACGAGGCCGGGGTGCTGCACCGGGACGTGAAGCCCGCCAACGTGCTGCTGTCGAACGACGGCCGTGTGGTGCTCACCGACTTCGGGATCGCCCAGGTCGAGGGCAGTTCGGCGCTGACGATGACCGGCGAGGTGATCGGCTCGCCCGAGTTCCTGGCCCCGGAGCGGGCGCTCGGCCGCACCCCGGGCCCGGAGTCCGACCTGTGGTCGCTGGGCGTGCTGCTGTACGCCGCCGTCGAGGGCAATTCCCCCTTCCGGCAGAACACCCCGCTGAGCACCCTGCGCGCGATCGTGGACGAGGAGCTGCCGCCGCCGTACCGGGCAGGTCCGCTCACGCCGGTGATCGAGGGGCTGCTGCGCAAGGACCCGGCGGAGCGGCTGCCGGCCGACCGGGCCGAGCAGGAGCTGCGGATCATCGGGGCGGGAGGCACCCCCCGGGCGGATGCCGTGCAGGCGGGGCCGTACGCCTCGACCGTCGCGGCCCCCTTCCCGCAGGAGCCGTCGACGGCCCCGTACCGGCCCGCGCCCACGCCGACCTCCACTCCTGTCACCACGCCCTCAAGAGCACCGGAGCGCAACCGCCGCGCCGGGGTCGTCCTGGTCGTGGGCGTGCTGGCCGTTGCGCTGGCGATCGCCGGGCTGACGTACGCGCTGCTGAACCGTGACAACGGCGACAAGGGCGGGGAGACCGCCAAGGACACCGCTCCGGTGGTGAGTTCGCCCGCGCGGACCGGGGCGGACGAGACTGCTGAGGACACCCCGTCCCCGAGTCCGAGCAAGAGCAGCACCACGAGCGCGCCCGCGCCGCAGTCGGTGGACGTCTCGCTGGCGGGCTCGAACACCGACTACACGGGCTCCTGCCCGCCGGACAGGTCCGCGGCGCCCACCTTCACGGTCACGCTGACGGTCGGCCGGCTCCCGGCGACGGTGACCTACCGCTGGGTGTCGAAGAACGGCTCGGTGAACGGCAACTGGAAGTCGCTCACCTTCCCGGCCGGGGGCGGAAAGACCCAGGAGGACAGGCGGTTCGTCACCACGCAGGACGACAGCGGGACGTTCCAGGACTCCGTCAGCGTGGAGGTCCGCGATCCCGTCGAGAAGACGTCCAACTCGGTCCCCTTCTCGCTGACCTGCGTGGCGGAGACCCCGACCGACACCGGCGAGGCCTCCCCCACTGAGTCCCCGTGAGAGGGGATCAGGCCGCGCTGTTCAGGACCGGGAGATAGCCGCCGGACTGGCCGGCCGCGGTCGGGTGGTAGGACTCGCCGATGTTGAGCAGGTTGAGGCTGTGCAGCCAGGCGCTGCCGGAGCACAGTTCGTGCCCGGTGAAGGTGGAGCGGACGTCGCCCCAGGCGAAGCCGTGGTTCGCGGCCCGCTTGGCGATGGCGGTGTCGAGGTAGTCGGCGGCGTCGTTGATGGCCTTGCGCTTGGTCTCGGAGAGGCCGAGGCAGGTGGTGCCGAGCTGGTAGAAGCGGGGGTAGCCGAGGACGACCACGTGGGCGTTGGGGGCCCGGCCGCTGATCTCGGAGTAGACGGTGTCCAGTTGGCCCTGGAGCGTCGAGTCGACGTACGCCTTCGCGGTGTTGATCCGGGAGAGGCAGGAGCTGTCGGACTGGAGCACACAGGTCGTCATGACGTCGGCGAAGCCGGCGTCGTTGCCTCCGATGCTGATGGAGACGAGCGCGGTGGCGGAGCTGAGCGGGGTCAGCTGGTTCGCCAGAACATCACCCGTACGGGCGCCCGAGCACGCGGTGAACGCGAACGACGAGGGTGAGTGGGCGGCTGCCCAGAGGTAGGGGTAGGCCTTCGTGCTGCGCTTGCAGTCGCCGCTCGCACTGATGTAGCTGCCCGCGCCGACACCCGAGGAATAGGAGTCGCCCAGGGCCACATAGGGGCCCTCGGCGGCGTGGGCGGTGCCTGTCCCGGTGAGGACTGCGGCGAGGGCGAGGAGGAGTGAGCCGACGTACGCGGCAAATCGGGAACGTCTCATGGAACCTCCCTTTAGCAGGATCTCTGCCGTATCCGTCGTAGCAACGACACGTGGCGACGGGAAGTGTCCATGCCAAAATCGGTGCCGAAGCCAAGGACCGCGGTGGGGTGCGCCCTTGACGGTCCCCGGTGGACTGCGCGACATTGAAACCCGGCATCCGGCGCTTTCTGGGGGGAAACGTCGCCCATGCAGACCACACGTCTCCGGACATCTTCGACCGTGTCGGGCAGAGACCTGACGCCGCTGCTCGCGGGCGCCGCGACCGCCGTGGGGGGATTCGGCGCACTGCTCGCGCTCACCGGTTCCCACTCACCGCTGCGCGCCCCGCTGACGCTCTTCTTCCTGCTCGCGGCACCCGCCGCCGGAATCGCCGCCGCACTGCGCGGCTTCGATCCGTTCGCCCGCCTGCTGGCCTCACTGGCCGGCTCGGTCGTCCTCAACATGCTGGTGGCCCAGGGCATGCTGGCCACGCACCGCTGGTCGGCGCGGGGCGGCGTCCTGGCGGTGACCGTGATCAGTGTCCTGATCCTCCTGCTGGTGCTGTTGCGGCGGCGCCGTAGGGCGAAGGGTCAGGACCTCTGACGTGGACATCAGCGTGTACCGCCCCGGTGAGCTGAGCGCGGCCGACCGGGTGGCGTGGACCGCCATGCAGTCCAAGGCACATCTCCAGGGCTCACCGGGTCTCGGGAATCCTTTCCTGTCCCCCGAGTTCGCGCTCGCGGTGGGCCGGTGCAGGCGGGGCGTGCGGATCGCCGTCGTACGGGAGCGGGGCGAGCCCGCCGCGTTCTTCGCCTTCCAGAGAACCGCCGCCGGTGTCGGCCGGGCCGTGGGCCTGGGCATCTCGGACGCCCAGGGGCTGGTGCACCGGCCCGGATTCACCTGGGACGCACGGGAGTTGCTGCGCGCCTGCGGGCTCGCCGTCTGGGAGTTCGATCATCTGGCGGAGGGCCAGGGGCCGTTCGAGGCGGGGGCCTCGGGCAGGTTCCCCTCTCCGGTCATGGACGTCGACCAGGGGTACGAGACGTATCTGGCCGGGTTGCGGGAGCGTTCACCGAAGTTCACCCGTACCACCCTCGCCAAGGAACGCAGACTGGCCCGCACCGCGAGCGAGGTGCGCTACGTCCACGACGAGCGCGACCCGGCCGCCCTGCGCACCCTGATGGGCTGGAAGTCCGCCCAGTACCGCAGGACCGGCCGCAGCGACCGCTTCGCGCACGAGTGGATCGCCCGGCTGGTGGAGCAGCTGTTCCACACCCGCTCCGAGCCGTTCGCCGGGATCCTCTCGGTGCTCTACGCCGACGAAAAGCCGGTCGCCGCCCACTTCGGGCTGCGCGGCGAACGCGTCCTCGCGTGCTGGTTCCCGGCGTACGACCCGGAGTACGCGAAGTACTCCCCCGGCCTGATCCTGCATCTGCGGATGGCCGAGGCGGCCGCCGCCGACGGCGTCGCGTACCTCGACCTGGGCCGGGGGCGGAAGGAGTACAAGGACTCCCTGAAGACACGGGAACTGACCGTGTCGGAGGGGTGGGTGACCCGTCGGCACCCGGTCGCGGTAGGACACCGCGTCCGCCGGGTTCCGGTGCGGGCACTGCGCAACGCCGTGGTGGCGCGGCCGGAGCTGTTCGAACCCGCCGACAGGCTGCTGAAGAAAATGGGAAAGATCCGCTCCGACGCGACTGTAACGGTCAAACCAACAAAAACGTGAGGCCTCGTTTCAGGTCTTGCCATACAGGTTCAAATGTCAATACCGTCATACATCACACCCGCACCGTCCCGTCATCGAGCGGCTCTAGGGGAGGGCTCAAGGACCGCGACGGGGGCGCGGGGCGCGGTAGGGGGGTGCCGTGCTCGGTGACCGCTCAGGTGACCGAGTCGTGCCGCGCGACCGGCTGTCGTTTCTTCGAAACAAGCACAGCACGACGGCGGTCGGCCAGCTTTGCCAGCTCACCCGGCGTGTACGGAGATTCCTTCCGCCATGCCGTGAGTGAGAACCCCCCTTTCGAACCGGAGCAACAAACCGGACCGCCCAGGGGCGGGCGGTCCACCGGACGAGAGGGAACCAGACTCATGAGTTCAGTTCTGCGCCCGGCGACTGCGGGCCAGGATGTGCCGACAGCCAGCCAGTACCGGCCGATCTCCACCCACCTGGCCATCGCGCCACCGGTGAGTGTGGTCATACCCGCCATGAACGAGGCGGAGAACCTTCCGTACGTCTTCAAGACCCTGCCCGACTGGATCCACGAAGTGGTTCTGGTGGACGGCAACTCCACGGACGACACCGTCGCGGTGGCCCGCGAGCTGTGGCCCGAGGTCAAGGTCGTGAAGCAGCACGGCAAGGGCAAGGGGGACGCCCTGATCACCGGGTTCGAGGCCTGCACCGGTGACATCGTCGTCATGATCGACGCCGACGGTTCGGCCGACGGCAACGAGATCGTCTCCTACGTCTCCGCCCTCGTCTCGGGCGCGGACTTCGCCAAGGGCTCCCGCTTCGCCAACGGCGGCGGTACCGACGACATGACCTTCGTCCGCAAGCTCGGCAACTGGGCGCTGTGCAGCATCGTCAACCGCAAGTTCGGCGCCCGCTACACGGATCTCTGCTACGGGTACAACGCCTTCTGGCGGCACTGCCTCGACAAGATCGACCTCGACTGCACGGGCTTCGAGGTGGAGACCCTGATGAACATCCGGGTCGTCAAGGCGGGGCTGAAGGTGCAGGAGATTCCGAGCTACGAGTACCTGCGCATCCACGGCGCGAGCAATCTGCGGGCCGTCCGGGACGGGTTCCGGGTGCTCAGGGTGATCCTCGGGGAGCGGTCGAACCGGCGTGCGCTGCGCCGCCGCGCCCACCACTCGCCGCTGCTCGACTCGCGCCGGGGAGAGGTGTCTTGAGCGATCCCGACATCTCCGTCGTGATCTGCGTGTACACCGAGGACCGCTGGGAGGACATCCTCGCGGCGGTCGCCTCGGTGCGGACGCAGTCGTACCCGGCCCTGGAGACGCTGCTGGTCGTCGACCACAATCCGGCGCTCCTGGACCGCCTGACCAAGGAGTACAAGGAAGTCCGGGAGGTCCGCGTGTGCGCCAACGCGGGCCCCCGCGGCCTGTCCGCGGGCCGCAACACGGGCATCGCCGCCGCGCGCGGCGAGGTGATCGCCTTCCTGGACGACGACGCCGTCGCCGAGCGGGACTGGCTGCGGCACTTCGCCTCGGGATACGCCGATCCGCGGGTGATGGCGGTCGGCGGCCGCACGGTGCCGATCTGGGCGTCGGGGCGCCGGCCCGCCTGGTTCCCGGAGGAGTTCGACTGGGTGGTCGGCTGCACCTACAAGGGCATTCCGGCCGGGCTGGTCCGGGTGCGCAACGTCCTGGGCGGCAACGCCTCCTTCCGCCGCAGCGCCTTCGACGCGGCGGGCGGCTTCGCCACCGGTATCGGACGGGACGGCGACAAGCGCCCGCTGGGCTGCGAGGAGACCGAGCTGTGCATCCGGCTGAGCCGGGCCAGACCGGACGCGGTCCTGCTGATCGACGACCGGGCGGTGATCCACCACCGGGTGCCCCAGGCGCGCGAGCACTTCGGGTACTTCCGCACCCGCGCGTACGCGGAGGGCCTGTCCAAGGCGCTGGTGGCCCGAAGTGTGGGCGCGGACAAGGGACTTGAGTCGGAGCGCCGGTACGCCACCCGAGTCCTGCCGGCCGGGGTGGTGCGCGGGCTGCGGGACGCCGCGCTGGCCCGGCCGGGCGGCGCGGGCCGGGCGGGCGCGATCGTCGCCGGGGTGCTGACGGCGGCCGGCGGCTATCTGGTGGGCACCGTCCGGGCGCGGCGGGGAGGAGCCACGTTCGGGGTCGTGGAGATCGAGGGGGAGAGAGATGGCTGAGCCGCCCGTACCGATCCTCATGTACCACTCGGTCGCCACCGACCCGAACGAGGCCACCCGCGTGCTGTCGGTGTCCCCCGAGGCCTTCGCCCAACAGATGGAACTGATCGGCGAGTTGGGGCTCACACCCGTGAGGACGGCTGATCTGGCCGCCCGTTGGCGCGACGGCCGCCCGCTGCCCGAGCGGCCCGTCCTGATCACCTTCGACGACGGCTACGAGGGCGTCCACCGGCACGCCCTGCCCGTGCTCGCCAAGCACGGCTTCACGGCCACCGTGTTCGTCTCCACGGGCTGGATCCGGGGCGCGTACGACACCGGCGGCGGCCTGGACACCATGCTGGACTGGGACCAGGTCCGCGAACTCGCCGCGGCGGACGTCGAGATCGGCGGCCACACCCACACGCACCCGCAGCTCGACCAGCTCGACGACACCGCGCTGCGCCACGAGCTGATCCACTCCAGGGAGATCGTCACCGACGAACTCGGCACCGCGCCGGCCTCGCTCGCCTACCCGTACGGCTACTCCAGCCGCCGGGTGCGCGAGGCGGTGCGCGAGTCCGGCTACGGCCAGGCGCTCGCCGTGAACAACGGCCTCGCGCGGCGCCGCCAGGGCCCGTACGCGCTGACGCGGCTGACCGTGCGCCGTTCGACCTCGGCCGAGGAGTTCGAGCGGCTCGTCCAGGGCCGGGCGATCGCCCGGGACTTCGCCAGGGACCGTGCCCTCACCAAGGGGTACGCGTTGGTCCGAAGAGCACGACAGGTCCGCCGGAAGGTCTCCCGTTCCCGTGTCTGACACGACGACCACGACCGAGCCCGAGTCGACCGCGGCTAAGGCGCCCGAGCAGTCGGGGCGCCGTCTACGACTGCCCGGACTCGGCAGGGGCGGCGGCGGCAACCAGCTGTTCCGCAACGCCTACGCGCTGATGCTCAACACCGGTATCTCCGCGGTGCTGGGTCTCGGCTTCTGGCTGGCGGCCGCCCGCTACTACTCCGAGTCGGCGGTGGGCCAGGGCTCCGCCGCGATCGCCGCGATGAAGCTCCTCGCGGGCCTGACCGCGGTGACCCTGACCGGAGCGCTGGCCCGCTTCATCCCGGTCGCGGGCCGGGCCACCGGGCGCCTCATCGCCCGTACGTACATGGGCAGTTCGGTGATCGTGGCGGTCGCCGCGGTCGTCTTCCTGCTCACCCTGGACGCGTGGGGGCCGTCGTACCGGTTCCTGCACGGGCCGGTGAACGGCCTCGGCTTCATCGCCGCGGTCGTCGCCTGGAACGTGCTCACCCTCCAGGACGGCGTGCTGACCGGGCTGCGCAGCGCGCTGTGGGTGCCGGTCGGCAACACCGTGTTCTCCGCGGTGAAGCTGGGACTGCTGGTCGCGTTCGCGGTGGCGATCCCGACGGCCGGTGTCTTCGTGTCGTGGGTCGCGGCGATCGCCGTCTCGGTGCTGCCGTTGGGCTGGATGGTGTTCCGGCGTCTGGCGCCACGCCATGTGAAGGCGACCGAGGACCGCGCGAAGCCGCCTTCCCTCAGGGAGATCGGGCGTTTCCTCGCGGGCGACTACACCGGTTCGCTGTTCTCGCTCGCCGTGGTCTATCTGGTCCCGGTGATCGTGGCCTCCCAGGTCAGCTCCCAGGACAACGCGTACTTCTACATCACCACGACGATCGGCGGCACCTGCAACCTGCTCGCCATCAACATGGGCGCCTCCCTGACCGTCGAGGGCTCGCACGACCCGGGCCGGCTGGCCGCCAACACCCGGGCCGCGCTGAAGCGGATGGCGCGGATCATGCTGCCGGTGGCCGGGATCCTGTTCTTCGGGGCGCCCTGGATCCTCGGGGTGTTCGGATCGGGCTACGCGGACGCGGCCACCCAGCTGCTGCGCTGGTTCGCCGTCGGCGCGGTGCTCCGGGTCGTCATGGAGACGTACTTCGCGGTGCTGCGCGCGCAGAGCCGCACCTCCGGACTCGCCTGGCTGCAGGGCCTGTTGTGTGCCATGGTGCTCGGCCTGACGTTGCTGCTGCTCCCCCGGATGGGGCTGACCGGAGCGGGCGTCGCCGAGATCTCCTCGCTCGCGGTGATCGTCGCGATCGCCGCGCCCAGGCTGTACCGGACGATCCGGCTGGCCCCGCCCCCCGAGGTGCCCGCGAGCGCGGCTCCCGACGGCGACCTCGCCGACCTCGGGCCGCGCGAGGTACCGGCCGCCGGCCGCACCCGCCGTCCCGGCTGGGCGATCGACCAGGACACCCTCGCGCTGGGCATCCACGTCGACTTCGACCACCAGGAACGCCGTCCCGACGTCCGTCCGGGGCCAGGCACCCCGCCCACGGGCACACCCGTGCCCGGCGTGACACGCGACCGGCCGACATGGGCGCTGCAGAAGCCGTCCGACGTGGGGCTGCCGGTGGAACAGCGGGAGCCCGGCTCCGAGTCCTCACTGGGCCCGTCCGAGACGGAGGTGGACGCGCCCTTCGAGGTGGCCTTCGACGCGGGCAAGGAGGTCGGCACACCGCAGGAGCCCGCCGTACCGGAGGAGGCCGTGCGGCCCGCTGAGCCGCCGCGTCCCCTCTCCTTGCGGGAGCGGCTGCAGCCCACCTGGCTGGGCGTGTTCCTGGGCTGCCTGCTGGCCGTCGCGCTGCTCCTGTACTGGGTACCGGCGCTGGGCCTGGGCGAGAGGGACCTGGACCGGATGGGCGGGCTCGGGCTGATCTCGATCCTGCCGCTGCCCACACTGGGCGGCGCGGCCCTGCTGGTCGTGGTCTTCGCCTCGCTGCTCTGGCTGGGCCGCGAGCACAAGGCGTTGCTGCTGGTCACCCTGGTGGCGACGGTGTTCTCGCTGCACGCGCTGCCCGCGGTGATCGAGGCCGAGCCGCGGTTCGCGACGGCCTGGCAGCACCTCGGGTTCATCGACTACATCGACCGGACCGGCTCCGCGGTGCCCGACCTGGACGCCCGCTGGAGCTGGCCGGGCTTCTTCGCGGCGGCCGCGTTCGTCGCGCAGGCCTGCGGGGTCACGGACTTCACCGAGATCATCCGCTGGTGGCCGACGGCGATCCAACTCGCCTACCTGGTACCGATGTTCCTGCTCGTACGACACCTGCGGGCGAGCTGGCGGGCCAAGTGGACCGGCATCTGGATCTTCGTGCTCAGCGGCTGGGTCGGCCAGGACTACTTCTCCCCGCAGGGCTTCACCTATCTGCTGTACCTGGTGTTCGTGGCGGTCCTGCTCGTCTGGTTCCGCGCCCCGCGCGTGATCTGGACGAAGAGGCGACCCGGCGAGGCGGAGGTCGAACCGACGAACCGCCGCCAACGGGCCGTTCTGCTCGCGGTGTTGATCGGTCTGTTCGCGGCGAGCGTGCCCGCCCACCAGCTCACCCCGTTCGTGATGCTCGGCGTGCTGGCGGTGCTCGTGGTGATCGGCCGCAGCGAACTGCGCGGTCTGCCCATCCTGTTCGCCGTCATGGTGGCCGCCTGGATCGGCTGGATGGCCGAGCCGTACTGGTCGGGCCACTTCGACGACCTGTTCGGCGGGGTCGGCGGGGTCGGCGGCAACGTCTCCTCGTCGGTCTCCGGCCGTATCGAGGGCGGCAGTTCGACCCACAAGCTGGTCCTGTACGTGCGCGTGCTGCTGGCCGGCGGGGTCATGGCGCTGGCCTGCTACGGCTGGTGGCGCCGCCGCGACCACAGGTACCGGGAGGCCGCGCTGCTCGTCCTCACCTTCGTGCCGTTCCTCGGCTTCGGCATGCAGTCGTACGGCGGCGAAATGGCCCTGCGGGTCTTCATGTTCGCCCTGCCCGGTGCCGGCCTGCTCGCGGCGCTGGCGCTCTTCCCGCGCACGGGAGTCACCGCGAAGGAGCGGGAGAGGGACCGGGTCAGTCTCGCCCCGGTGGCCGCGCTGATGGCGGGTCTGCTGCTCGTCGGCGGCTTCCTGGTCGCCCGTTGGGGCAACGAGCCGTTCGAGCGGATCCAGCCCGGCGAGATCGCCGCCATGGACTACGTCTACGCCCACGACGATCCGACGGTCCGGGTGCTGTGGCTGTCCAACGACACCCTCGACAATGTGACGCCGGCGATGCCGTGGGGCGCGAAGGACATGGAGAAGGTGTCCTACGTGCCGACGCTGGCGCCGACCGACCCGGTGCTGGTGTCCGGGCTGGTCAAGGCCTTGAAGGACGCGGGCCCGAACTCGTATCTGATGGTCAACATCAGCCAGGTCACGTATCTGCGCCTCGACGTGGGCTATTCGAGGACCTGGGAGCCGCGGCTGCTCGACAACCTCGACAGCCGCAAGGAGCTCAAGCGGGTCCTCACCAACGACGACGTGACCATGTACGCCCTGCGGGAGCAGCCCACTGGCAAGGTCCCGAAGGCCGATCCCGGGCCGATCGGGCCGCAGGTGACCTGGACACCCTGGTCGGTGGTGGGGGCGCTGGCCGCGCTGGCGTTGATCCTGCTGCTCTCGGCCCGTGAGGTGGTGCGGGTCGCGGTGCGGCCGGGCGTGCGGCAGCTGCGGTGGCTGCAGAGCAGTTTCTGGTTCGCGCTGCCGCTGCTCGCGGTGTTCCTGGCGGCGCTGGTGCAGCGGTTCCTGACGATGAAGTGACGCCCTTCGGACGTCGTTCGGAGGTCAAGTGGCTCAGCGGCTGAGCCACTTGACCTCGTACGCCTGCATGTCGAACCGCTTCCCGTCGATCTGTGCGCTGATCTTCCGGTTGAGGGTGTTGACCACCAGGACCGTCCTGTCGGTGGCGAGGACCCGGACGTTGGGCATGTCGTCGGCGGCGACGGGGACGGTCTTGTACGTGGTCCCCGGCGGGAATGCCTTGCCGAAGCGGCTGACGAGGTCGAACATGGGCAGCTTCCGCCCGCCGCCGCTGCCGCTGGTCGGCGTCCACAGACAGCCCGCGCAGGCCGTGCCCTTCTCGTTCTCCGGGTTCCAGTAGAGGGCGGACGTGGTGCCGCCCCTGGCCAGCGCGATCATTCCGGCGGCCTGCACCGCGACCCGGCGGTTCTCGGACCAGCCCTCGCGTTCGTCCCGGCTGTCGGCGGGCTCGACGTAGTACTCGGCCCACCACAGCGGCAGGTTCCCGGTCCGCTGCCGCACCCAGCGGCTCACCACGGTGAACTTGTCGGTGGCCGCGAACTCGTTCGGCAGCAGCTCGTCGTCGTTGGTGTAACTGGAGCCGTCCACGACCACGAAGTCGGCGCCGGCCTTGTTCCTGTTCCAGTAGTCGAAGGCGTCGAGGATCCGCTGGTCCATCGCGCCCCAGGCCCCCTTGAAGGTCGCGGAGGCGTCCTCGGAGCGCGGGTCGACGCTGTCCATCACGAGATACGGCCCGCCCACCATGATCTTGGGGTCGACCTTCTTGAGCGCCTTGTAGACCAAGTTGTAGAGCTGGGTGTAACCCTCATAGTCCCAACGGGACTTCGCGTCGTTCCAGAAGCCCTTGAACTCGTTCCAGACGATGAAGTGGCGTACGTCCGGGTACCGCTTGGCGACGGTCGCGGCGAGCGCCGCGTAGTCCTTGAAGTGCGCGGGATCCGGGGCGGTCTCCAGCGCGGCCTTGCTCCAGTCGGTCTTGCCGACGCCCGCCTCGCCGCCCTTCATCCAGTCCGGCGCGCAGCACAGGGTGATGGTCGGTGTGGAGTGGGAGGCGCGGATGAAGTCGATGCGCCGGTCCAGGTCCTCGAAGTCGTAACGCCCCTTGACCGGCTCGGGGTTGTCGGCGCCCCAGCCCATGATGTGCTGGTTCTGCGGAAGTCCGCCCGCGTCCCCGATCCGCTGTCCCACCCGCTCGGTGGCTTGGGAGCTGCCCTCGTCGGCGCTGAACTGGGTGTGGGTGAAGCCCCAGCCGACCTCCGGGGTGTCCGCGTCCGGTGTGCTCGTCGGGGTGCCGTGGACCTTGTCGCCGTTGCGCGAGGTGCCGTCGGTGCCCGCGCCGCCGCCCGGAAGCGTGTTGAGGAGGGTCACGACCAGTGCCAGAGCCGCCGCGCCCACACCGAGCAGAGCGGTGAGCCGCCACCGCCGTGCCCCCGAATTCCACTCATGACGTCCCATTGAGGGCAACGGTATCCGCGAACGCGCCTGTGGGGGCAGATGCCGGAGATGCACAGCTCTGTAACAGGACGTAGGGGACAGAGCGGAAGCCCGGAACCGGCGCGACACGACCGGCGCGGCACAGAAACCGGGTGCGTGCGGGGGTCCTGTGCCGGATCATGGGCGGCATGTCTGCGAACCCACACGACGCGCTGCCGATCCGGCTCAACGTCGACGACAGCGACTCGCCGTCCGACGTCGTCGACGCGCTGTTCCTCGGCCGCTTCGCGACGGGCGAGCAGCCGTACTCCCACGCGGCCAACATCGACCGGGTCCGCACCGGGGCCACGCTCCTGCCGCCGGGCGCGCGGGTGCTGCGCGTCGCCCGCGACGACGACCGCAGCGCGACGCTCGCCGAGGGCGACGGCTGGACCCTGCTGATCTCCCGCTGGAACCGCGGCGCCGACGTCACCGTCACGGCCACCGAACCCGAGCTGGCCAAGAAGGTCCTCGACCAGGCCACCGACGGCGCGGCGGACGAGCCCGAACCCCAGCCGGAGAACGTGACGATGGGCTTCTGGTACGTCTCCCCCCGGCGTGGCCCGCACCGCACGACCCGGCAGATCTCCGCGGGTACCTGGGACGAGGTCCGTCAGAACTACACGGCGCCGGTCGCGGACGCGATGGACGGCCTGATGAAGACGACCCCGGAGGACATCGCGGGCCGCCTGCTCCTGCTGCACGGCCCGCCGGGCACCGGCAAGACCTCCGCCCTGCGCACGCTGGCCCGCTCCTGGCGGGACTGGTGCCAGGTGGACTGCGTCCTGGACCCGGAGCGGCTGTTCAGCGACGTCGGCTACCTGATGGACATCGCGATCGGCGAGGACGACTCGACGGGCAAGGGCCGCTGGCGGCTGCTGCTCCTGGAGGACTGCGACGAGCTGATCCGCGGCGAGGCCAAGCACACGGCGGGCCAGGCCCTTTCGCGGCTGCTGAACCTGACCGACGGTCTGCTGGGCCAGGGCCGCAACGTCCTGGTCGGCGTCACGACCAACGAGGACCTGGAGCGCCTGCACCCCGCCGTCGTCCGCCCCGGCCGCTGTCTGGCCCGCATCGAGGTGGGCCCGCTGACCCGCCGGGAGGCGGTGGGCTGGCTCGGCGCCGAGGAGGGCGTGGGCCGCGAGGGGGCGACTCTGGCGGAGCTGTACGCGCTGCGCCGGGGGACGTCACCGACGGCGGTGCCGGAGCCGCGGCCCGGGGCGGACGCGGGGCTGTACCTGTAGTGCTTTGATGGGTGTATGACCTTGTTCGTCGGCACGTCGGGGTGGCAGTACAAGGACTGGCGAGGCGTCCTCTACCCCGACGGCGTCCCCGTGCGGCTCTGGCTGGAGGAGTACGCGGCGCACTTCCCGACGGTCGAGATCAACAACGCGTTCTACCGGCTGCCGACCCGGGAGACCTTCGAGGCGTGGCGCGAACGGGTGCCGGGAGACTTCGTGGTGGCGGTGAAGGCGAGCCGGTACCTGACCCACATCAAGCGGCTGAAGGACCCGCAGGAGCCGGTGCACCGCCTGATGAGTCATGCGGAGGGCCTGGGCCCGCGGTTGGGCCCGGTGCTCCTCCAGCTCCCCCCGACCCTGCGCGCCGACACGGACCTGCTGGACGCCTGCCTGGCCTGTTTCCCCTCGTCGGCCCGGGTCGCGGTGGAACCACGCCACGCATCCTGGTGGACGCCTGAGACCCGCGAGGTCCTGGAGTCCCGCGGTGCGGCCCTGTGCTGGGCCGACGTCCGCGCCCGCCCGGTGGCCCCGCTCTGGCGCACCACCGACTGGGGGTACGTCCGCTTCCACGAGGGCCGGGCACAGCAGTGGCCGCACTACGGCAGACGGTCCCTGGAGACCTGGGCCGAGCGGATCCGGGAGACCTGGTCAGGGAACGAGGACGTGTACGTGTACTTCAACAACGACCCGAACGGTGCCGCCGTGCGGAACGCGAAGACCTTCGCCTCTCTTTCTCAGCCCTCCCCGTAAGCCGCCCGCAGCGCATCCCGTACGGCCGCCAGGGCGTCGTCCTCCGTGAGCCCCAGCCGCCGGGCCCGCTCGACGTACGCCTGCGCGGCCGACGCCAGCTCCCGTTCCGCGGCCGACCCGGCGGCAGCCACGAGCGTGCCGTTGCGCCCCCGCGTCTCGATCACCCCGTCGCTCTCCAGCGCCCGATACGCCTTGGCGACGGTGTTCGCGGCGAGCCCGAGCGACTCGGCGAGCCCGCGCACGGTCGGCAGCCGGTATCCCACCGGCAGCACCCCCGCCCGCGCCTGCTCGGAGATCTGCGCCCGCACCTGCTCGTACGGCGGTGCGCTGTCGTCGATGTGGATCTTCAAGGTCACGAGCTGATTGTCCCGCACCTGCCGGAAAATGAGAGGCACCCGGGCAGGCCTCCCCCGTAACGTGCGCCTTCATGACCGTGATCGTGCGCGACCTGCGCCCACAGGACCCCGCCGACGTCGAGAGCTTCGCCCACGCCCGCCATCTGGCCCTTCCGTTCGTGCTGTGGACCCCGGCCGGTGTGCTGCACCGCCTCGTCCACACCCACCCGGACGCGCGCTACCGTTCGCTCGTGGCCGAGGAGGACGGCGAGGTGATCGGCACGGCCCAGCTCGGCCTCGCTCACGACAGCCCGGAGCCGGGTCAGGGCTATCTCAACATCTATGTACGGCCGGACCGCACCCGGCGCGACGTCGGCGCCCTGCTCGTGCGCACCGCCGAGGAGCATCTGGCGGCGCACGGGGCGACCAAGCTGTTCGCCTGGGTCCTGGACGAGCCGCAGAACCGCGTGTTCGCCGAGCGGCACGGCTACCGGGCCAGCCGCGCCGCGCACTTCCTGCGCCTGGACCTGACGAACGGCACGCTGCCGCCGCTCCAGCCCCTTCCCCCGGGCGTCGAACTGCTCACCGCCGCCGACTACGCGGACGACCCGCGCCCGTTCTTCGAACTGGACGCCGAGACCGCGGGGGACGAACCGAGCGACGTGGGCACCGAGTTCACGGACTACGAGGCGTGGATCGAGGAGAACTGGAAGCACCCTCTCCTCGACCATGCCCTGACCACGATCGCGCTCGTCGACGGCCACCCGGCCGCCTTCAGCGTGGCCCATACCGACGGGGCCGGCCGCTACACCACCGCCATGACCGGCACCGCCCGCGCCTTCCGCGGCCGCGGCCTCGCCAAGCTCACCAAGAACGCCTCCCTGCACCGCGCCCGCGCCGCCGGCTGCACGGAGGCCCTCACGGGCAACGATGCCGCCAACGAGCCCATGCTCGCAATCAACAGGTGGTTCGGATACGAGATCCGCGCCACGGAGGTACGCCATGTGCGCGAACTCGTCTGACCCCCTGCGACGTGTGGACGTCGTCCTGCTCAAGGCGGGCCGCACGAAGATCCGTTACGAGGCCGAGCTGCTCACCGACGACGGCACCCGCGTCACGGTCCGCGCTCCCTGGGCGGGAGAGGGCGTCCGCGACTTCGGCTTCGTCCGCTTCGAGCCTGGCGATGTCTTCACCGAGCACTACTGGCGGGACCGCTGGTACGCCGTCAAGGAGGTCCGCTCCTCGGACGGCACCCTGAAGGGCTGGTACTGCGACATCACCCGCCCGGCGACAGTGGACGGCACCGAGCTGGTCGTAGAGGACCTC
Source organism: Streptomyces sp. NPDC005402 (assembly GCF_040606575.1). Lineage (NCBI taxonomy): Bacteria > Bacillati > Actinomycetota > Actinomycetes > Kitasatosporales > Streptomycetaceae > Streptomyces > Streptomyces sp. NPDC005402. The sequence continues at coordinate 72,089 of NZ_JBEXFB010000011.1, read as the reverse complement.
GACCTGGACCTGTGGGTCTCGGCGGACGGCACGGAAGTACTGCGCCTGGACGAGGACGAGTTCGAGGAGAGCGGCCTGGCGGACAGGGACCCGGAGGCGGCGTCGGCGGCAACGGCCGCTCTGGATGAGCTGGAGGCGCTGGCCCACCTCTCCAGGGGCGCGACCAGCCACAACGCACCCTCAGCCGACACACCGCACTGGCTCCCCAGCTCTTAGTCGCCCCGCACCACCACCGCATACCGCTCGTCGTCCACGTCCTTCCCCCACAACAACGACTCCGCCGAGAGCCGCTGCACCCGCACACGGCCCCCGAGCGGCTCCACCAACCCAGCCACCACCTCGGCCGGTATCCCGACCGCCCCCCACACCCCCTCCACCAGCACCAGCCGCCCACCCGGCCGCAACAACCCCCACCACCGCCGCAGCACCCGCCCGGGATCCGGCAGCGCCCACAGCACATGCCGACCGAGCACCACATCGAACCGCTGCTCCCCCACCGGGGGCATTCCGGCGTCACCGACGAGAAACACCGCGTCACGCCCGGCGAGCTTCGCGCGGGCCAGCTCCACCATGGCCGGGGACAGATCCACCCCGGTCACCCGGTGTCCCTGCTCGGCCGCGAGGAGCGACAGGCTCCCGGTGCCGCAGCCGAGATCGAGGACGTCGGACGCCCTCCCCGGCAGCCACCCCCGCAGCCGCTCGGCCCAGGCCCCCCGCACCTCGGGATCCCGCAACCCGTGATCCGGCTCCTCGTCGAAGGACACCGCCTCGGCGTCCCAGTCCACGTCAGCCGCCCCGCCCCTGCCCTCGCCGTTCTCCGCCATGCCCCCAAGAGTGACACCCGCCACTGACAGTCGAATCGTGACAGCCGCCACTGACAGACCGCTGAGCGATGAGGAACTCTCCCCCAAAGGGTCTACCTCCGTGAGAACGCGGGAACTCGGTGGACCTTGAAGGAGGCAGCCATGCGCCGTACCACCGTGCAGAAGCCCCTGAAGAGGACGGATGCCCGGCGACTCCCGGAGGAGGCCGACGAGCGCCCCGCGGGACGACCCGAGGTCCGCAAGGACATCGCGCGTACCTGGTGGCCCGACGGCTGACGGCGGCAGGCATGCTCCGTGTCAGACCAGTCGCTTGCGGTAGTGGACGCGGTCATAGGGCCCGTCCACTCGCCGTTCCACGACCTCATAACCGAACTTCGGATAGATCTCCTGGTTCTCCCACATCAGCGCGTTCGTGAAGAGCCTGACCTCGGGCAGCCCCAGCGCACGCGCGTGTGCCTCGACGAACCGCAGCAGCCGTCCGCCCACGCCCTGTCGCTGGGCGTCGGGGCGGACGGCGATGTTGTCGAGGTACAGATGGTCCGGGTACTCCTCGACCACCACGAGCCCGATCACGGGGTCGCCCGTGACGAACACCTGCCCCGCGGCGACGTTCGCCGCGTGGTCCCGTTCCATGGGCTGCGGCACCCGCCCGATGCGCTCGATGTAGTGCTCGTACGCCGCGTCGGTCACGGCCTTGACGGTCGGTACGTCGGCCGCGTCGGCGCGTCGGATCTCCTCGTTCGTCATGCCCGCACGCTACCTACCTGATCTCCGCCTCAGCACTCCCTTAAGAGGGCCATAAAGATCGCCACCGAACGTCACAGGCTGGGGATTTCGCGGTTTCTTTGATCCGGCACCCCTCAGTACCGGTTCCGAGGAGATCCTTCATGCCCGCACGCCACAAGGCCGCAGCCGCCGTTGCCGTTGCCGTTGCCGTCGGCCTGGCCCCGCTCGCCCTGACCGTGCCGGCGGCCGCGCACGGCTCGATGGGCGACCCGGTCAGCCGGGTCTCGCAGTGCTACGCGGAGGGTCCCGAGAGCCCGAGGTCGGACGCGTGCGGGGCGGCGGTCGCGGCCGGCGGCACCCAGGCGCTCTACGACTGGAACGGCATCCGCATCGGCGACGCGAACGGGCGCCACCAGGAGCTGATCCCGGACGGCAGGCTGTGCAGCGCGAACAACGACGAGTTCAAGGGGCTCGACCTGGCCCGCGCCGACTGGCCGGCGACGAGCGTGCGCAGCGGGTCGTACACCTTCAGGTACCGCGTGACCGCCCCGCACAAGGGCACCTTCACGGTGTACCTCACCAAGCCGGGCTACGACCCGACACAGCCACTGGCCTGGAACGACCTGGATCTGTCGAACCCGGTCGCCACGGCCACCGACCCGGTCGCCACGGGCGGCTTCTACACGTTCTCCGGCACGCTCCCCGAGCGCTCCGGCAGACAGCTCCTGTACGCCGTCTGGCAGCGCTCGGACAGTCCCGAGGCGTTCTACTCCTGCTCGGACGTGATGTTCGAGGGCGGGGGCGACTCCGCTGGGGCGGCGAGCGGTTCGACGCCTGCCCCGAGCGCCTCCGCACCCTCCGAGGAGCAGATCGAGGACGGCTCCCGCAAGTCGACGATCGAGCACCACGGGCATGGTGACGACGACGCCGGTACGTCGGCGCGACCGGTGGCGGCCACCGGGACGGCGAGCCCTGCGGCCAACGACGTGCAGGTGGCGGGCGCTTCGCAGAACCTCGCCGAGACGGGCGGCGACAGCAGCACGTCGTATCTCGCGATGGGCGGCGCCGCCACGCTCGCGGTCGGCGCCGCGGTCCTGTTCGGTTCGGTGCGTCGGCGCGCGGCGAACAGCGGTGGACGGCACGGCCGTTGACCGATTGAACTCCGGGGCCTGACCGGCGGCTCAGGCCGGACAGGCCCCGGCCGCTCTCAACTCAGGGCCGCCGCGCAGGTGGTGGCGGCGGCGTGGGCGGGGTCGAGTGCGTTGGCCACCTCGTGGAAGGCGATCCGGTCGAACAGGCCGATGGCCACGTGCTCGGAGAGGTCGAGCGGGCACAGGTCCTGCAACAGGACGTTGTGGACGCCGGCCCCGCTGAGGAACTGGCTCCGGTACGGCGTGACGACCTCGTCGTACTTGGTGGCGAGGACCGTGTACTTGACACCGGGGACGGTGTCGCCGCCCTCGTTGAGCTTGGTGAGGAAGGGGGAGCCGACGACCTGGTCGGCGAGGGCCGGGGTGTGGGTGGTGAGCAGGTCCTGGATGCCCGGGAAGTACGGCAGCAGGTTGGTGATGCCGGACAGGGTGGTGCCGTGGTTGTCGGGGGCGATGCCGACGAGGGCGTTCACCTTGGCGGCTCCGCCGAGGAACTTGAGGTAGTAGCGGGGCATCAGGCCGCCCTGCGAGTGACCGACGAGGTCGGTCTCGGGGGCGCCGGTGGCGGCGAGCACCGTGTCGACGAAGGTCTTCAGCTGCTCCGCCGACTTGTCGATGGGGCCGAGGCCGAAGAAGAGGGGCACGCCGGACAACTGACCGTAGTCGAAGGAGAAGACGCAGTAGTCGCGGTTCTCCAGGTAGGGGGCGAGGGACAGCCAGTTGTCGACGGAGTTCGCGAAGGTGCCGTGGACGAGGACGACGGGGCGGGGGTGCGCGGCGGAGGGCTTGCAGGACCAGTCGTTCCAGCCATGGCTGGGGGCACCGGCCGCCTGGGCGGCACCGGCGGCAGGGACGACGGCGACCGCGGCGGTCAGGAGCAGGGCGGCGAGGGGTCTGAGGGCTCGTTTCCAGGGCAGCATCGGGTGATCTCCTTGCGGCTCAAGGGAGTTTCGATGGCCGTACGCCCTGTGACCCGGATCACGAGGATGCTGTTCAATTCGAAAGTTACGGACGAGTAGTGCACTTGTGAAGTTACGCGTCAGTAAAAACTTCCAGTGGTAATCACGCCGAATGCGTCCACCGATGAACCGTCACCAGACGGGCCTGATGGGACCATAGGGAGCAATGCGCCCCAATCGCTCACGCAACGCGCGCACTTCACTCTCGCCGAGTACATCGACCCATGGCCGCACGGCCTCCGCGGCGGCCTCCTCCGCCGCACGGGTGCAGGCCCACCCCCGCTCGGTCAGCACGATGAGCCGGGCCCGCGCGTCCTCGGGATGCGGCCGCCGCTCGGCGTACCCCTTGCGCACGATCTCGTCGACCAGCTGACTCGCCGCCTGCTTGGTCACTCCGAGGTGGCCGGCGAGCTGCGTGACCGTGGCCCCGTCCGGCGCGAGCCGGGTGAACGCGAAGCCCCAGGCGGGCCGCGCCTCGAAGCCCCGGGCGACCACCCCGTCGTTGATGCGCTGGGTCAGATCACCGGCGGCGGCGAGCAGGGCGGCGGTCAGGGCGAGGGCTTCGGAGTTCTGCACTCAGGCATTGAAACACCCTTGACGGATTGGTCAAGCAGCTTGACTATGGAGTCATATAGTCAAGCTGCTTGACCATCTACGACCCGGAGGTTCCGCATGCCCGTAGTCCGCTCGTCCGATGCCGTCACCCACGAGATCCACGGCGCCCGTTTCGTCTCGTACGCCACTCCCCTCAGCGGGGCCAAGGAACTCTGCGCCTGGCGCGGCGAGATCCCCGCGGGCACGAAGGCACCGGCGCACACCGTCAACCGCGAGGAGATCTTCCATCTGCTCATCGGCGAACTCATGATCACCCTCGACGACAGCACTCATCGGATCACCGCGGGCGACACGGTGATCGTCAGTCCCGGGGTGACCTTCGCCGTCGAGAACCCGACCGATCACACCGCCCTCACCTGGGTCACCACCTCCATCGGCCTGGAGGCGACACTGGCGGACGGATCCCGTATCACCCCGCCATGGGCCAACTGACCTACGCGGCCAGGGTCGCCGGCAGCACCGCCAGTGGTCCGAACCTCGCCCGGGCGCGGTCCGCGGCCTCCTCGATGCGGCGGAGCTTGTCGTCGGTGGGGTCGAAGGTGAGCTGGTGGGAGGCCTGTTCGGCGGGGTCCAGGCCCTCGGCGCGCAGCGAGACGGAGCGGACTCGGGCGCGCTGGAGACCGAGGGCCTCGTACATGCCGTAGGCCGCCCTGGTGAGGGCCGCCGAGTGGGCGGTGGGTTCACCGAGGGTGCGGCTGCGGGTGGTCGCGGTGCGGTCGGCGTAGCGCACGGTGAGGCTCAGGGTGCGGCAGACCTTGTCGAGGGCGCGCAGCCGGGAGCCCAGTTCCTCGGCGGCGGAGAGCAGGGCGCGGCGGTGCCGGTCGGGGTCCAACTCGTCGCGATTGAAGGGGCGTTCGGTGGCGAGGGAGCGCGAGACGCCGTTCGGGACCACTCGGCCGCGGTCCACGCCGTTGGCCCTCTCGTGCAGTTCACGGCCGGTCTTGGCACCGACCAGGCGCTGGAGCGTGGACAGGGGTGCGGCGGCGACCCGGCCCAGGGTGTCGAGGCCGTACTCGCACAGGGTGCGGGCGGTCGCGGCGCCCACGCCGGGGAGCGCGGCGACGGGCCGGCCGGCGAGGAAGTCCGCCGCCGCGTCCTCGGGAACCGAACGGGTCACCCCGGGCCGGGCGTCCTTCAGTGCCATGCGGGCCAGCATCGGTCCGGGTCCGGCGCCGATCGCGCAGTCGACGCCGTGCAGGGCGAGGGCGCGGACCCGGATCACCGAGGCCAGTTCGACGGCGTCCCGCTTGAAGTAGCGTTCGGCGCCCCGCAGATCGGCCAGTGCCCGGTCCGGTGGCAGTGCCTCGACGACCGGGGTGAACTCCTCCAGGAGGCCGAGCAGTTCGGGCAGGGCCGCCTCCCGCGTCGGCGGCAGCTGGAAACGTACGCAGAGGATGGTCATCCCGCACTCCCCGGACTCTGGTGCCACAACTTCCGTACCTGTGAAGCCTCTTGACCCGCCGGTCGCAGATCGGCCCACGGATGCAGTTCGTATCCCGTCGGCATTTGGATTCGCCGGCCGCCGGTCGGATCGCCACTCGCGTCACCGGCCCGTTCCGGCACCGGCTCGGCCAGCCGTGCCGCCACCGCGTCGAGGCCTTCGCCGTCCCGCAGTTCGACCAGTTCGGCCAGGTTCCAGGCGGCCGCGCCCACCACGCTGAGGCTGCGCGGGCCGCGCCGCTGCACCACCCCGCGCACCAGCAGCAGCCAGGAGTGGAAGACGGTGTGCGCGCAGGCGTCGTGGGAGTCGTCGAAGAAGGCGAGGTCGACCAGGCCGGTGCCGTCGTCCAGGGTGGAGAAGATGACCCGCTTGCCGGACCTGATCGGCGGTGTCTGGGTGGCCGCCTTGGCCCCCGCGACCAGCACGGCCTCGCCGTGCCGCGCCTCGCGCAGCCGCCGTGCGCTGACCACGCCCAACTCCGCCAGGAACTCACGGTGGTCGTCCATCAGATTGCGCGAGACGTCCATCGACAGCACTCCCAGCTCGGCGCTGAGCCGCTCCACGGAGGACAGGTCCGGCAGCCCGGCCGGGGCCGTCTTCCGCCCGCCGGACAAGGGGAGTTGGTCCCCACGGCCACCGCGTGCGCCCCGGTGCAGCTCGGTCAGGTGCAGTTGCAGATCACGCCGGTTGGCACCGAAGGCGTCCAACGCGCCGACCTGGGCCAGCCGCCCGGCCACCGGACGGCTCGGCCGCCCCCGCTCCCAGAAGTCCAGCAGCGAGGCGTACGGCTGCCCCTGGGCGATCCGCGCCGCCTCGGCCTCGCTGATGCCGTGCACGTCGGACAGGGCCAGTCGCAGTCCCCAGCGTTCGGAAGAACCGGCAGATTCAGACACCAGTTCGATCCGATGTGCGACCCCCGACTCGTTCACGTCCAACGGCAGGATCGGCACCCCGCGCCGCCGCGCGTCCGCCAGCAGCAGCCGCTTGGGATACATCCCGGGGTCGTGCGTGAGCAGCCCGGCGTAGAAGGCGGCCGGGCGGTGCGCCTTCAGCCACGCCGACTGGTACGTCGGTACGGCGAAGGCGACCGCGTGCGCCTTGCAGAAGCCGTACGACCCGAAGGCCTCGACGATCTCCCAGGTCCGCTGAATCGTTTCCGCGCTGTATCCGTTCGCCGCCGCGTGCTGCGCGAACCAGAACCGGATCCGCCCCTGCGACTCCGGGTCGGACAGCCCGCGCCGCACCCGGTCCGCCTCGCCGCGCCCGCACCCGGTCATGATGTCGACGATGTCGATGATCTGCTCGTGGAAGACGACGACCCCGTACGTCCCCTTCAGCGGCTCCGCCAGGTCCGGGTGCGGATAGCGCACCGGCGCCCGCCCGTGCCTGGCCTCGATGAACGGCCGCACCATGTCGGCGGCGACCGGACCGGGCCGGAAGAGCGAGATGTCGACGACGAGGTCGTGGAAGGTGGCCGGCTGCAACCGCCCCACCAGGTCCCGCTGCCCCGGCGACTCGATCTGGAAGCACCCGAGCGTCTCGGCGGACCGGATGAGTTGGTACGTCGCCGGGTCGCCCGGCGGTACGGCGTCCAGGTCGACCCGCTCCCCCGTCGCCCGCTCCACCTCCGCGACCGCGTGCGCCATCGCCGACTGCATCCGCACGCCCAGCACATCGAGCTTGAGCAGCCCGAGATCCTCGACGTCCTCCTTGTCGAACTGCGACATGGGAAACCCCTCGCCGCTGGTCGGCACGACCGGCGTACGGCTGAGCAGAGACGCGTCGGAGAGCAGCACCCCGCACGGGTGCATGGCGATCCCGCGCGGCAGGGCGTCGAGGGCCTCGACCAGCTCCCACAGCCTGCCGTGACGCTCCTTCTCCCCTGCCAGCGCCTTGAGTTCAGGCAGTTCCTCCAGCGCCGCGCGGGCGTCCCGCGCCCGGATGTGCGGGAAGGACTTGGCGATGCGGTCGATGTCGGCGGGGTCCATGGACAGGGCCGCCCCCACGTCCCGGATCGCGTGCCGCACCCGGTACGTCTCCGGCATCGCGACGGTGGCGACCCGCTCGGTCCCGAACCGCCCGATGATCGCCCGGTAGACCTCCAGGCGGCGCGCGGACTCCACGTCGATGTCGATGTCGGGCAGCACGAGTCGCCGCGTGGACAGGAACCGCTCCATCAGCAGCCCGTGCTCGACGGGATCGGCGTGGGCGATGCCGAGGAGGTGATTGACGAGCGAGCCCGCGCCGGAGCCACGAGCCGCCACCCGGATGCCCATGTCCCGTACGTCGTCCACGACCTGAGCGACCGTCAGGAAGTAGGAGGCGAAGCCGTGGTGGGCGATGATGTCCAGTTCCTCGTGCATCCGCTCCCAGTACGCGCGCCTGCCCGCGTATCCCCTCAGCACCATCCCGGCCGCCGCCCGTGAGGCCAGCGCCCGCTGGGCACCGCGGCGGCCCGCGCCGACGAGATGCGGCTCGGGGAAGTGGACGGTGCCGATCCCGAGGTCGTCCTCGGGATCGACCAGGCACTCGGCGGCCGTCGCCTGCGTCTGCTCCAGCAGCCGGTACGCGGTCTCGCGCCGGAAGCCCGCGGCCTCGACGATCCGCTCGGCGGCCGCCAGCATGGCGCCCGGGTCCTTGAGCCAGGCCTCACCGGAGTCCAGTTCCTTGACGGCACCGACCGGGACGAGGCGGCGGGCGGAGTCCAGGACGTCGGCGACCGGGCCCAGGCCGGCGTCGGCGTACCGTACGGCGTTGCTGAGCACGGGTCGGATCCGCTGCTCGGCGGCGAATCCGACCGTACGGGCGGCCAGCCGCAGGGAGCCCGGTCCCGTGCCCTTGCGCCCGTGCCAGACGGCTTCGAGGCGCAGGGCGTCGCCGTAGGCCTCCCGCCAGGGGACGAGCAGCCGGGCGGCCCGGTCGGGGCGGCCGGCGGCAAGGGCACGGCCGACATCGGAGTCGGGCCCGAGCAGCACGGTCAGCCCGTCCCCCCGGTTCTCGGCCCGGGACAGCAGCGGCGTGCCCTGCTCGCCCTTGTCGGAGTGCGCCGCCGTGACGAGCCGGCACAGGTCGGCCCAGCCGCGGGCGCCGTCGCGGGCGAGGAAGGTGACACGGGGAGCCGACTCGTCGACGAAGGCACCGCCGCGCACGGGAGCACGGCGTCGTTCCTGCCGTACGGGCTCGGCCTCCTCCACGGCCAGCCCCACCCCGAACAACGGCCGCACCCCCGCCTTCGCACAGGCCTTGGCGAACCGGACCGTGCCCGCGAGGGTGTCGCGGTCGGTGAGGGCGAGAGCGTCCATCCCCCGCTCGAAGGCACGCTCGGCGAGGCGCTCCGGGTGCGAGGCGCCGTAGCGCAGGGAGAACCCGGAGACGGTGTGCAGATGAGTGAAGCCAGGCATCCACACCTCCCGCTGTCGAACATCAGTTCCCTATCGCCTCACCTCCACCATAGACCAAAAACCGAACGTGTGTACGACATGGTTCGAGCCACCTCTCACCTGCGGAAACGGCTATTCGGACCCGGATGTGTCGGTCTCGGTGGATTCCTCGGAAAGGGGCTCGGCCGCAGTGTTCGACCGAGCCCCGGCGGCCGTCGCACGCTGGACGGTCTCCAGGGCGTGCACGCGCGTGAAACGCGATGGCGCGCCCTCGCCGTTTTTGACAGTCCACGGTCACCCCAGGCCGTTCACGCTGCAAACACTACGAGCGAGTAACTCCTCATCAGCCTGAGGTCTAGTCCTGTCCTGAATTCGACCCCTCGGAATCCGGACCCGGCCGGGGCTGAAGAGGCGCACGTTGCTCCTGCAGCGATTGCTGCACCGGCTCCTGCACCGGCTGCTGCGCCCTCTCCAGAAACCGCAGCAGCTCGACGGGAAACGGCAGCACCAGCGTCGAGTTCTTCTCCGCCGCAACCGCCACCACCGTCTGCAGCAGCCGCAGTTGCAGCGCGGCGGGCTGCTCCGACATCTCCTTGGCCGCCTCGGCCAGCTTCTTCGACGCCTGGAGCTCCGCGTCCGCGTTGATGACCCGCGCCCGCCGCTCCCGGTCCGCCTCGGCCTGCCGGGCCATGGACCGCTTCATGGTCTCGGGCAGCGAGACGTCCTTGATCTCGACCCGGTCGATCGTGACCCCCCACTCCACCGCCGGGCTGTCGATCATCAACTCCAGCCCCTGGTTGAGCTGTTCGCGGTTGGACAGCAGATCGTCCAGTTCGCTCTTGCCGATGATCGACCGCAGCGAGGTCTGCGCCATCTGCGCGACCGCGAACCGGTAGTCCTCGACCCGGACGACCGCCTCGGCCGGCGAGGTCACCTTGAAGTAGACGACGGCGTCCACCCGCACGGTGACGTTGTCCCGGGTGATGCCCTCCTGCCCCGGCACCGGCATGGTCACGATCTGCATGTTGACCTTCCGGAGCTTGTCGACGCCCGGAAGGATCATCGTGAACCCCGGTCCGCGCACGTCCGGCCGGAGCTTTCCGAGGCGGAAGACCACGCCCCGTTCGTACTGCTTGACGACCCGCGCGGCCGCCATCACGTACACCGCTCCGGCGGACACGAGCGTCACGCCCGCCGCCACCAGCTCCTCGACCATCGCGACCCCCAGGGTCCGAACCAGGCGCTCAAGGTGTGTACTTCGACGGTAGCTCCGCTGTGTACACAAAGGGGAGACGGAGGACACAGGTGGTCCACGGCATCAGGACTCAGGACGGCCGCCGGCTGACGGTCGAGGAGTACGGCGACCCGGACGGCGCACCGGTCGTCCTGCTGCACGACACCCCGGGCTGCCGCTTCGGCGTCGTACCCCCGGACGTCGTGACCGCGCACCCGCACATCCGGTTCATCGCCTACGACCGTCCCGGCTACGGTGATGCGGACCGCCTGCCGGGACGCCGCGTGGCCGACGCCGCCCGGGACGTGGCGGAACTGGCCGGCGCTCTCGGGCTCGGCCGTTTCTCGGTGCTCGGCCACTCCGGCGGCGCCCCGCACGCTCTGGCCTGCGCCGCGCTGCTGCCCTCCCGGGTACGGCGGGCGGCGGCGCTGGCGTCACCCGCGCCCCCGGACGCGAGGGACCTGCGCTGGTTCGACGGCATGGCCGCGTCCCGGGTCGAGGAGTTCACCCGGGCGCTCACCGACCCGCTCTCCTTCGCCGAGCGCCTCGCCGCCCGCGCCGCCGACATCCGCCGCGATCCCGCGCAGTTGCTCGTCTCGCTGCGTGACGGGCTCACGGACTCCGACCGGCGGATCGTCTCTGACCCGGCGGTCGGCGAGCTGCTGCTGCGCACCTACCGGGAGGCGCTGCGCGGTTCGTCGTACGGCTGGCTCGACGACGAACTCGCCCTGCTCAGCGACTGGGGCTTCGACCCGGGGGCCGTCACCCGGCCGGTCCTGCTGTGGCACGGCGCCCAGGACACGTTCTCGCCGGTCGGCCACTTCACGTGGCTGGCGGAGCGCATCCCCCGTGTCCGCCCCGTCCTCCAGCAGGGCACCGGGCATTTCGGCGCTCTGAAGGCACTGCCGGCCGTACTGGACTGGCTCTGCGCGGCACCGGACCGGACCCCGTCATGATCACGGCGAACCCCCGTACGACGGATGCGTACGGGGGCTCACCAGGTGCCGGCTGCGCTGCAGGCCGTTGCCGGTCCTAGAAGACGCTGACGCCGTAAGCGCTCAGTGCCTCGGTGACCGGCTGGAAGAAGGTCGTACCGCCGGAGGAGCAGTTGCCGCTGCCGCCGGAGGTCAGACCGTAGGCGATACCGCTGTTGGAGTAGAGCGGGCCGCCGGAGTCGCCGGGCTCGGCGCAGACCGTGGTCTGGATCATGCCGTAGACGACGTCACCGCCGCCGTAGTTGACGGTCGCGTTCAGCGCGGTGACCCGGCCGCTGTGGATGCCGGTGGTGGAGCCGCGGCGGTAGACCGTGGTGCCCACGCTCGGGGTGGCGGCGCTGGTGATGTCGACGCTGCCGACGGTGCCGGAGATCGAGGACGTGGGGTAGCTCGTCGAGTACTTGACGAGGCCGTAGTCGTTGGTCGGGAAGCTGGACCCGGCCGTCGAACCGAGCGTGGTCGTGTGCGAGGAGTTCGACCACCAGGTGCCCGCGCCGTCGGTGCAGTGACCGGCGGTCAGGAAGTAGTAGGTGCTGCCGCTGCGGACGTTGAAGCCGAGGGAGCAGCGCCAGCTACTCGCATAGATGGCGTCGCCGCCGGAGATCAGCTTGTTGAACTTGCCCGGGGTCCGCTTGATCGTGAGCGCGTCGGCGTTGCTGCCCGCCTGCTCCTTGATCTTGGCGATCTCGGCCTGCGAGACCGTGCTGTCGACGGTGACGACCACACGGTTGGTCTTGCTGTCGACGGCCCAGGCGGTACCCGGGATGTCGGCCTTGAGCACCGAACTGCTGGCGCTCTTGAGTTCGGTGGTGCTGAACGGGGTCGCAGCGGTCGCGTTCGCGCTGGGGACCGCGATCGCGGCCGCGGCCACGAGGCCGGTGGTACCGGCGATCAGCCGGGTCCGTCTCGTTATGCCACTGCGGGGGTTGGTGCGCTTGATCCTCACGTTTCGTTCCCTCCCAGGGGAAGTCGGGGGCCCGCGTGGGGTCGGGGCCCGTGAGGCGCAGTCAGCGGCACGACCGTCCGGTTTTCGAACACGCCGTGCCCCTGACAAGCGCTGAGGGGGAGTATTCGGCCGAACGGACGGTCGGCGCAAGGGCGCCTTTCGGCCGTCAAGCTTTGAAAGACCTTTGTGCTTCAGAGGGAACGGCCACGCCTCGAACCACGTCCCACTCCCCTGTTTCGACCGCGCCGCCGAGAGGGTTTCCCGGCGGCGAAAAGCGGCAGACGCAGTGGTCGGCGAAGGCTCGGGGCGTCGGCGGGGTTCGGTCGAAGCCGACCGACGTACGGCCGTCGGCGTCCGGCGCGGACGGGTACGCGAACCGGAATCGGCGCCTGCCGACCCCGCTCGCCGTATCGCCGAAAACCGCCCACCGCGAACCGCCCCGTCCTGACCGTGTGCGGCTCGGGCACGGACGGCACCGCCTCGGCCCGGTCCGACGCGATCTCGACCGCCGGAAGTGAAACACCTTTGGGGCACGGGGCCGTATCGGTGTCCGGATCCGCGTCGGCCTCTCCGGCAAAAACCTCACCGGCCTGATCCGCCGTCAGAATCGATACGCGCAAGCCGACGGCAGCCGGGCCCGAGGAATCCGAGTACGGCGATTCCCCGTGGTCGGCACGGCGTTGAGCAGCGGGTTCGCACGGCCGCCCCGTTCACCCGTACGCCCCGGCCCTCACCCATACGCCGTGAAGAATCATATTTCACTCACAGTCAGCAGCCGTATGGGAAACGACCCTTGGGGTACCTGGGCTCTCGACGTATTCCCTGTGCACCAGTACCGTCACAAACCCCCCGCGCGGCGGCTATCCACTTGGCGCGCGATCCGCATCATGGATGACCATAGGGATACAGAAGCAAGAGAAACCGCTGTGAGAGGAGGCGTCCATGGGATCGGTGCGCAAGGCGAGTGCTTGGCTGGGCCTCGTTGACGACAACGATGACGAGCGTTACTACGACGACGACGGATACTCCGAAGGGACCGAGCCCGGGGATGCCTGGGTCACCGACCCACGGGTCAAGGTGGCCTCGGATGTCGCCGAGGAGAAGGGCCGTCGCATCGGCACGGTCACCCCGGACAGCTTCCGGGACGCCCGCGCCATCGGCGAACTGTTCCGCGACGGTGTCCCCGTCATCATGAACCTCACCGCGATGGAGGCCGGTGACGCCAAGCGCGTCGTCGACTTCGCGGCGGGGCTGATCTTCGGACTGCGCGGCTCCATCGAGCGCGTGTCCACCCGGGTGTTCCTGCTGACCCCCGCCAACACCGAGATCGTGAACGGCGATCCCGCGCAGCACCGCACGGACGGCTTCTTCAACCAGAGCTGAGGCAGGGCCGCTCGTCGGCCCTGCCTCAGGCAGGGTTCACCGGAAGGCATCCAGTCCGGTGAGCGCCTTGCCCAGCACCAACTGATGCATCTCGACGGTGCCCTCGTACGTCAGCACCGACTCGAGGTTCGTCGCGTGCCGCATGACGGGGTATTCGAGGGAGATCCCGTTGGCACCGAGGATCGTCCGTGACGTACGGCAGATCTCGATCGCCTCACGGACGTTGTTGAGCTTGCCGAAGCTGACCTGCTCGGGACGCAGGCGGCCGGCGTCCATGCGCCGCCCCAGATGGTGGGCGAGCAGAATCCCCTTGTGCAGTTCGACCGCCATGTCGGCGAGTTTGGCCTGGGTGAGCTGGAAGCCCCCGATCGGCCGCCCGAACTGCTCCCGCGTCTTCGCGTAGTCGACGGCGGTCTCGAAACACGACCGCGCCGCCCCCATCGCGCCCCACACGATCCCGTACCGGGCGTGCGAAAGACAGCTCAGCGGCCCCTTGAGCCCGACGACCTCCGGCAGCACCGCGTCGGCGGGCAGCCGTACGTCGTCGAGGACCAGCTCGCTGGTGACGCTGGCCCGCAGCGACCACTTGTGCTTGATCTCGGGCGCCGAGAATCCCGGCGTGTCGGTCGGCACCACGAACCCGCGGATCCCGTCGTCGGTCTGCGCCCACACGACGGCGACCCCGGCGACCGACCCGTTGGTGATCCACATCTTGCGCCCGTTCAGGACCCAGTCCGTGCCGTCCTTCTTGGCGTACGTCCGCATGGAGCCGGGGTCGGAGCCGTGGTCGGGTTCGGTGAGCCCGAAGCAGCCGATGACCTCGCCGGCCGCCATGCGGGGCAGCCAGGTCTGCTTCTGCTCCTCGCTGCCGAAGCGGTGGACGGCGTACATGGCGAGAGAGCCCTGCACCGAGACGAGGGAGCGGATCCCGGAGTCGGCGGCCTCCAGCTCCAGACAGGCGAGCCCGTACTGCACGGCGGAGGCGCCGGCGCACCCGTAGCCGCTGAGCGACATCCCGAGGGCGCCGATCTCCCCGAGTTCGCGGGCGAGTTCCCTGATCCCCGGCAGCTCGCCCTTCTCGTACCAGTCGGCGACATGGGGCAGCACGCGGTCGGCGGCCCAGGTCCGCACGGTCGCGCGGATCGCGAGGTCCTCCGGCTCCAGCAGGTCGTCGATGCCGAGGGGGTCGGCGGGGTCGAACGGGGGCATGGCACATCCTCCGGCAGAAGGGCTCCAGCGGGCGGGCGACTAGAAACTAGCACCGCTAATTTAAGCTTCCGTCGCCGACGGTACAGCGCGTCCCGCCGCACATCCAGACGCCGGTCAGGCGGAGACGCGCGACTCCGCGACTTCCCTGGGCGCCGGAAGCTCGACCGCCGTAGCGGCCTCACCGCACTGCATCGTGCGCGGCAGCCGCAACGCCATCACCGCGCCCAGCAGCAACAACCCCGCACTCACCAGCAAGGTCACGTGCAGCCCGTGCACGAAGGAGTCCCGGGCGGCCCGGCGCAGGGCCACACCCGCGGGTCCGCCGAGGCGTCCGGCGACCTCGTAGGCCTCGCCCAGGGAGTGCCCGGCCGACCTGGACGCCGACTCCGGGACACCGGACACGCCGGAGAGGCCGGGCGTGTACGCCGCGTTCATCACGCTGCCGAGCAGCGCGATCCCGATGCCCGCCCCGAGCTGGTACGAGGTCTCGCCGATCGCCGCGGCCCCGCCCGCCTGCTCCGGCGGCGCCTCGCTGAGCATCGACTCGTACGCCCCGAAGAGCGTGGTCTCCAGGCCGAACCCGAGCAGCACGAACCCGCACACCAGCAGTCCGGCGTTGTCCGTGTCGCCCATCGCGGTGAGCAGCAGCACGGCCACGGCCGTGAGGCAGAACCCGGCACTCACCATCCGGCGCGGCCCGAACCGCCTCAGCAGTCGCGCCCCGGCCAGCCCCGCCGCCATCGCGGCGATCGTCAGCGGCAGCAGCCTCAGGCCGGTCTCCAGCGGGGACAGGTCGAGAACCAGTTGGAGGTACTGCGCCGCGATCAGTTCGAGCCCGACGAGGGCGAGCATCGCCAGGACGATGCAGCCGACCGAGGTGCTGAACGCGGAGCGCGCGAACATCCGCAGGTCCACCAGGGGATGCGGGAGCCGTCGCTGCCGCCGTACGAAGAGGACCAGCAGTACCGCGCCCACGGCCAGCGGCACCGCGGTGAACACGTCGAACTCCCCGCCGCCCAGCCGCTTCACGCCGAGCACGAGGGCGAACAGCCCGGCGGCGGCCAGCAGTGCGCCGACCACGTCCCAGGGGCCCTTCCCGCTGCCCTTCGACTCGGGCAGCAGCAGTCGGCCGATCGGCAGGCTGACCAGCATCAACGGGATGTTGACCAGGAAGACCGAGCCCCACCAGAAGTGCTCCAGGAGGAAGCCGCCGAGCAGCGGTCCGACCGCCGCGCCGACCGCCGCGACGGCGCTCCAGATGCCGATGGCGAGCGCCCGCTCACGCCGGTCGGGGAAGACCTGGCGGAGGATCGACAGTGTCGCGGGCATGATCATCGCGCCGCCGACGCCGAGCAGCGCCCGCGCGAGGATCAGCACCTGGGCGGTGTCGGCCACGGCGGCCACACCGGAGGCGACGCCGAAGAGACCGTAGCCGAGGAGGAGGACTCTCCTGCGGCCCACGCGGTCACCGAGCGTGCCGAAGAGGATCAGCAGCGAGGCGCAGACGAGCGGATAGACGTCGACGATCCAGAGCAGTTCCATCGCGCCGGGCTTGAGGTCCTCGGTGACGGCGGGCACCGCCACGTGCAGCACGGTCGCGTCGAGGGCGACGAGGAGCAGGCTGACGCAGAGGACGACGAGGACGACCCAGCGGTTTGCACCGGCCCCGGCCGCCCGACGGCGCAGCATTGCGGCGGCCGTGGTCGTCCCGGACATGTACGTACCTCCCAGAAGTTCCCTCGCGTTCGGCGGGCACACGGGGTGGGGACTCCCCATGATCTCGGCCGGAGAGGAGCGGTGGTCTCCGGCCCGCGCAGCGAACGGCGGGTGACACGTCAGCGTACGCGAGTTCGGGCGAAGGCCCAGTGGCGGACCTCTCAGACTTCGGACGGAACACGTGTGGTGTACGCCACTTTCCCCGCCTGTCGCCCCGCCCCGGCGGGTGGGCGGGTGTGGGGGCCGGTCGATAATCGGACCCGTGACGGATCTTGGAGCGCGCACCGAACCGGCCCTGCGCCGAGCCGCCCCGGCGCTGCTCGGCTACGCGGCCGTACGCGCCCTGGGCCTCATCACGCTGGCGCTGTGGAGCGCGGCGCGCGACAAGAACGCGTACACCCTGCTGACCGCCCGCTGGGACGCCCTCTGGTACACGCGGGTCGCCGAACTCGGTTACGGCTACGAGGTACGACTGCCGAACGGCGACGTGCACTCCAACCTGGCCTTCTTCCCGCTCCTGCCCTGGCTGGAGCGACTGCTGTCCGCGACGACCCCGCTGTCGTACGCCGACGCGGGCTTCGTGGTGGCCCTGCTCGCCTCGCTGGCCGCGGCCTGGGGCGTCTTCGCGGTGACGGATCATGTGTACGGCCGTCGGGCGGGCCTCTGCGCGGTCCTGCTGTGGGCCGTGCTGCCCGTCGGGATCGTCCAGTCGATGGCGTACAGCGAGTCGCTGTTCACGGCGCTGGCGGCCTGGTCGCTGTACGCGGTGCTGACCGGCCGCTGGGTGACGGCGGGCCTGCTGGCCTCCCTGGCGGGCCTGACCCGTCCGGTGGGCCTGGCGGTGGTCGCGGCGGTGTGGGCGGCGGGGATCACCGCCTTCCTGCGGGAGAGGCGGACCCGGGAGAGTTCCGGCAGCGCCCCTGCCCGCCGCGCCCTGGGCATGACCCTCGCCCCCCTGGGCGCCGCCGCCTACGTCCTGTGGGTCGGTCACCGCACCGGCAAGGGGCCGCTCGGCTATCTCGACGTGCAGGCGGGCTGGCGCAACGGCTTCGACGGCGGGTACGCCTTCGCCCGCTTCGTCGCCGACAAGTTCACGTCGTTCCCGTCGGCCCTGGCCGGGGTCGGGCTGATCCTCGGCGTCGGCCTTGTGGTGTGGCTGTACGTCGTCTGCGCGCGACAGGGCCAGCCGCTGCCCCTCCTGGTGTACGCGGGTGTCGTCACCGCGCTCGCCCTGTGCGCGTCGAGCTACTTCGGCTCGAAACCGCGCCTGCTGATGCCCGCCTTCCCTCTGTTGCTTCCCCTCGCCCTGGCCCTCGCCCGCGCAAGGACCCGCAGGTCAGCCGTGATCGTGGCGCTGCTCGCCGGCGCGTCCGCCCTGTACGGCGCCTTCTGGCTGAACGGCTCCGGTCCGCCATGATCGACTCCGGGCCGATGAGCGCCCGGAGAATTCCGCCCCATGATTCGGTGAACGAATTCATAAGGACCATAAAACCCCCACCCGGAATGATCAAAGGAATTGAAGGACGCAGCCGTCCGCCTTTGCGGAATCCCTGGAAATAAACCCCCGGCTGAGAGGAATCCCACATCACATCGTCATCACAAAGCCGCTGATTCGCCAGGGAACAGAGCTCACTCGCTGTAACGTCGATTGGGTGCGTACCGAACGAAACCCCACCCGTCTGGACCGGGTGTTCGCCAGGCTGGACCGTGAGCCGGAGCGGCCGGCCCACCTCAGCGTGCCCCGGGCGAGCCGGCACCGGACCGTCCTCGCGGTCGCCGCACTGGCCTTCTACCTGGCGATCGTCTGGCTCGTGGTGACCACCTCGTGGCTGGTCCGCCTCGACTGGCAGGTCATGTTCTTCCGGCCGTACCAGCAGTGGGCGTCCATCCACTGGTTCGTCGACTACTACGTGGTGCTGGGCCAGCGCGGCCCGACCGCGGTGATGGTCGCGGCCTGGCTGGGCTGGCGTTCCTGGCGCCAGCACACCCTGCGCCCGCTGCTGACCCTGGGCGCCTCGCTGCTGCTGCTGAACATCACGGTCGGCGCCGCGAAGTACGGCATGGGACGACTCGGACCGCACTACGCGACCGTCATCGGCTCGAACGAGATGGGCCTCGGCGGCGATATATTTCCCAGCGGCCACACCGCCAACGCCGTGGTGACCTGGGGAATCCTGGCATATCTGGCCTCCACCCCGAGAGCCCGCCGCTGGCTGTCCGCGATCTCCGCGGTGACCTCGCTGGGCGTCGGCATGGCCACCGTCTACCTCGGTACGCACTGGCTGAGCGACGTCGTGCTGGGCTGGGTCGCGGGTCTGCTGATCCTGCTCGCGCTGCCCTGGTTCGAGCCGCTGATCGCCCGCACCGAGGTCTACGCCTTCGACCTGCGCGACCGCTGGCGGGCCCGCGGCGGCGCGAAGGCCCCCGCCCCGGTCACCCCGGTCACGGCGCCCGCGCCCGCCCGGCTCAAGCCGCTCACGGCCCCGCAGAACGAAACGGCGGCCCGCGAGGCCTCGGCGCCGACGCGTGGCCCCAGGTCACCCGCCCACCTGGCGCCGGGCCCGCACACCACCCGCTCGGAGCGCACCCCGGTCACCCCGGCCGGCAGCCGCCGCCCGCCGCACCCGGACCGCATCGTGCGCGGTACGCCGTCCCCGGCCACCCGGCCGGTGACCGGCGGCTGAACCTCACCTCGAAGCCGACGGGGCCGGTACGCACCACCACCCCGGGCATGACGTGGGCCCCGGTCCCCCGAGAGGGAACCGGGACCCACGTCATGCGGTTCAGCCCTTCCAGGCCCGCGCCACGCGGCCGTCCTTCACCTCGAAGTTCAGCCGGCCCGCGCGGTACTCCATCGTGATGATCGCCCCCGGCGGCAATGTCCGGACCGTCGACCAGCCCCGCTCACGCGCGAGCTGTTCGGCGGCGGCGGAGTCGAGACCGACGTAGGTGTCCGGGCTGTCCTGGGGTTCGGCGGGCGGTGTCGGAATGGGTGCCATACCGCCACGCTAGGCCCTGCCCGGCGGCCGCGGAAGTCCGGATCCCGCACGCCTCCTGTCACGCTTCTGCCACAGCGTCCCGCCACCCGTTTCCCTCGCGCTCCGTCACACGAACGGGCGTTTCCCCACCCCTTCCGCGCGTATTCGAACGTAATTCCCGCGCGTCGTACGGCTTCTCCGAATGAACCGTGAGAAGGCTTGTCCGAGAACTGGCCCGGCTCCTTTGCCCGCCACCGATTCCGGACACGGCCGGCCGGCTGACACCGCATAGGAAATACACGGTTCCAGCACAGAACCCCCTTACGCCCCCTGTCGCCGCGCACGACGGCGCGAGCATCATGGCGTGAGCCGAGCGAAGGGGCGAGCGATGGGGACGCAGACCGTGCACGCGACGGCACGACCCGTGCGGACCAAGGGGCACGGGCGGGTGATCGTCGACTGGCTGATCACGACCGACCACAAGAAGATCGGTCACCTCTACCTGATCACGTCGTTCGTGTTCTTCCTGGTCGGCGGGGTGATGGCGCTGCTGATGCGGGCCGAACTCGCCCGGCCGGGGCTGCAGATCATGGACAACCAGCAGTACAACCAGCTGTTCACGATGCACGGCACGATCATGCTGCTGCTGTTCGCGACCCCGAGCTTCGCGGGCTTCGCCAACGAGCTGATGCCGCTGCAGATCGGCGCCCCGGACGTGGCGTTCCCGCGGCTGAACATGCTGTCGTACTGGTTCTTCCTGTTCGGCGGTCTGATCGTGCTCGGTTCACTGATCGTGCCGACCGGCCCCGCCGCGTTCGGCTGGTTCGCCTACGCGCCGCTGAACAACTCCGCGCACTCCCCCGGCGTCGGCCCCGACCTGTGGATCATGGGGCTCGCGCTGGCCGGCTTCGGAACGATCCTCGGCGCGGTCAACTTCATCACCACGATCATCGGGATGCGCGCGCCCGGCATGACCATGTTCCGGATGCCGATCTTCACCTGGAACACACTGTTCACGTCGATCCTGATCCTGCTGGCGTTCCCGGTGCTGGCGGCCGCGCTGCTGGTCCTGGAGGCCGACCGGCGCTTCGGCTCCCGCGTCTTCGAGGCGGGCAACGGCGGGGCGCTGCTGTGGCAGCACCTGTTCTGGTTCTTCGGGCACCCCGAGGTGTACATCATCGCGCTGCCGTTCTTCGGCATCATCACGGAGATCATCCCGGTCTTCAGCCGCAAGCCGATCTTCGGCTATCTGACGCTGGTCGCGGCGACGATGTCGATCACCGGTCTGTCGATCGTGGTGTGGGCGCACCACATGTTCGTCACCGGCGCGGTGCTGCTGCCGTTCTTCTCCTTCATGAGCTTCCTGATCGCCGTCCCGACGGGCGTGAAGTTCTTCAACTGGACCGGCACGATGATCAAGGGCTCGCTGTCCTTCGAGACACCGATGCTGTGGGCGACGGGGTTCCTGGTGACGTTCCTGTTCGGCGGCCTGACCGGAGTGCTGCTGGCCTCGCCACCGCTGGACTTCCACGTCTCGGACACCTACTTCGTCGTGGCGCACTTCCACTACGTCGTCTTCGGCACGGTCGTCTTCGCGATCTTCGGCGGGCTGTACTTCTGGTGGCCGAAGTTCACCGGGAAGATGCTCGACGAGCGGCTCGGCAAGATCCAGTTCTGGACGCTGTTCGTCGGCTTCCACACCACGTTCCTCGTCCAGCACTGGCTGGGTGCCGAGGGCATGCCGCGCCGGTACGCCGACTACCTCGCGGCCGACGGCTTCACGGCCCTGAACACCGTCTCGACGATCGGCGCGTTCCTGCTCGGCGCCTCGACGCTGCCGTTCCTCTACAACGTCTGGAAGACCGCCAAATACGGCGTGAAGGTGGAGACCGACGACCCCTGGGGCTTCGGCCGCTCCCTGGAGTGGGCCACCTCCTGCCCGCCGCCGCGGCACAACTTCACGACGCTGCCGCGGATCCGTTCCGAGTCCCCGGCGTTCGACCTGCACCACCCGGAGTACGCGGCCCTGGCTCCGCAGCCCGAGCCGAAGAGCGAGCAAGCGAGCGAGCGAGGCGGTCGTGAGCCGTCCTGATCGCCTCGGTCAGCCCGTCCGGCTCCAGCACCTCGAACTCGAAGCCCGTCATCATCACGTGGATCACCATCACGTCGAGGCTCGATGCCCCGGTGCGCAGGATGCAGCTGTCGGGCCCCTCCCCCTCCAGCACCCCGGCGCTCGGTGAGATCCGCTCGGCGGCCCGTTCCTTGGGCACCAGCAGCCGCACGACCGCGTGCGAGGCGTACGCGCGCGTGGAGACGCCTCGCGAGACGTAGGCGGCGAGATCCTCGGCGGGCGGGGTGCGCGGCGCGAACCGGGGCCCGTGCGGCGGCTTCGGGGTGATCCGGTCGACGCGGAAGGTCCGCCAGTCGTCGCGGTCCAGGTCCCAGGCGACCAGGTACCAGCGCCGCTCGCTGCACACCAGGCGGTGCGGTTCGACGCTACGGCGGCTGGCGGCGCCGCCGTGATCGCTGTACTCGAAGCGCAGTCGCTCGGCGTCCCGGCAGAGGTTGGCGAGCTCGGTGAGGACGCCCGGGTCGACGGCATCCGGTTGCGGGCCGCGCAGCATCGGCACCGTGAAGGCGTTCAGGGCACCCACCCGGCGGCGCAGCCGGCCCGGCAGCACCTGCTCCAGCTTGGCGAGGGCCCGTACGGAGGTCTCGCCGATGCCCTCGATGCCCTGCCCCGCGGCCGTGCGCAGGCCGACGGCGACCGCGACGGCCTCGTCGTCGTCCAGGAGCAGCGGGGGCAGCTCGGCGCCCGCGCCCAGCTGGTAGCCGCCGCCGGTGCCCGGGCTGGCGTTGACGGGGTAACCCAGCTCGCGCAGCCGGTCCACGTCCCTGCGCACGGTGCGCGAGGTGACACCGAGGCGGTCGGCGAGGTCGGCGCCGGACCATTCGCGGTGGGCCTGCAGCAGCGAGAGCAGGCGCAGGAGTCGTGCCGAGGTCTCCAACATGGTGCCGAGTCTGCCAGCGCTTGCGGACAGTGGCTGTCCGCAAGCCCTCCTACCTTGGACTCATGGCAGACACCAGCGCGACCGCGAAGAACCGTGAGATCCGTCCGTTCCGGATCGACATCCCGCAGGCGCAGCTCGACGACCTGCACACCCGCCTGGACCTCACCCGCTGGCCGGACGAGCTCCCGGAGACCGGCTGGGAGTACGGCGCCTCCCTGCCGTATCTCCGCGAGCTCGCCGCGTACTGGCGGGGCGCCTACGACTGGCGCAAGCACGAGGCCGCCCTGAACGAGCTCCCGCAGTTCGTCACCGGGATCGACGGCGCCCAGGTGCACTTCCTGCACATCCGCTCCGCCCGTCCGGACGCGCTCCCGCTGATCCTGACGCACGGCTGGCCGGGGTCGGTCGTCGAGTTCCTCGGGGTGATCGGCTCGCTGAGCGAGGACTTCCATCTGGTGATCCCGGCCATCCCGGGCTTCGGCTTCTCCGGCCCGACGCGCGAGCGGGGCTGGAACGTCAACCGGGTCGCCCGCGCGTGGGCCGAGCTGATGCGCAGGCTCGGCTACGAGCGCTACGGCGCCCAGGGCGGCGACCTCGGCGCCCTGATCTCGCCCGCGCTCGCCCGGATCGCGCCGGAGTCCGTGGTCGGCGTCCATGTGAACGCCGCCTCGGTCGGCTTCATCCCGCTCGGCCCGGTCGACGAGGAGGCGCGGAAGGGACTGACCGACCGTGAGCTGCGCAGCCTCGCGAGCATCGCCGAGTTCACCACGGACGGCTTCGGCTACAACGTGCTGCAGTCGACCCGCCCGCAGACCCTGTCCTACGCGCTGACCGACTCACCCGTCGGCCAACTGGCGTGGATCATGGAGAAGTTCCAGGCGTGGACGCACTCCTCGGCCGCGCTGCCGGAGGACGCGATCGACCGGGACACGCTCCTGACGAACGTGATGCTGTACTGGCTGACCGGCACGGCCGGTTCCGCGGCCCGCATGTACTACGAGAACAGCCATGTGCCGGACTGGTTCCCGACGCAGACCTCCGGAGTGCCGACCGCGGTGGCCAACTTCGGCGAGGACGTGGCGATCCGCCGCTGGGCCGAACAGGTCAACACCCTCGTCCGCTGGACGGAGTTCGACCGCGGCGGCCACTTCGCGGCCCTGGAGGTGCCCGAGTTGCTGGCCGGTGACGTCAGGGAGTTCTTCAACGGGGCCGAGGTCACCCGAATGCGGTGACTCACTGCTGGTACGGCAGTTGCGGAACGTCGAAGCACGTGCGGTTCATGTCGCCCTGGGAGACCCAGCCCCGGCCGTCCTGCCAGCGGGCCACCGAGAGACAGGTCCTGCGGGACGTCGGGGGCTCGGCCAGGCGCTCGAACCGCACGGGGACGAGCAGGCCGTCCGCCGTGTAGTCCTGGCTGCGGTTCATGAAGGCGTCGACGCACGCGCGCGTGATGCCCGCTTCCGCCTCCGCGCACGACTTCGCCGCGTCCGTGAACCACATGGCGGCCGCCCAGCCTTCCAGCTGCCACTGGGAGTGCGTCCTGAGTCCCTTCGTGGCGTCCCTGAACTCCCGTACGGCCCGGTTGCCGGTGTCCTCGTAGTCGCGGCTCGCCCCGGTCGCCCACAGGGCGTTGCGGCAGCGCGGGGCGTCCCGGTAGTCGTCCTGGACGGTGGACGTCCAGTTCTGCACGTTGGTGACCTTGGCGGTGACCTCGACGCCGGCCGCGTCCATCGCCTCGCACAGTCGGGCGTTGCCATGGCTGTCGACGGCGTCGAAGACGAGGTCGGCGCCCTGCTCCTTCAGGTCGGCCGCCACGGCACGGAAGTTGGGCAGTGCGAAGTCGACCTGCTCGGTGACGACCCTGTAGCCCTCGGCCCTCAGTCCCTGCTCGACGAGCCGGGCGTAGGCGGCGGACGCGGCCTGGTTGTAGGAGACGACGGCGGCCGTACGGGCCCCGTGCTCGCGCTTGAAGTAGCGGTAGACCTCCGTGCCGCCGTACTGCTTCCCGTCCCAGCCGGTCGTGCCGTTCCGGGGCGCGAGGCTGCCGTAGATGCCGTAGAGGTGCGGCCAGGTGTCGTAGGCGGCGCCGATGGGCTGGCCGCCGATGTCGGGCACGCGCGCGTGCGAGACGCGGGAGGCGCCCGCGTAGTCGAGGGCCGTGGTGGCGACCAGGGCGACCACCTTGTCCTCGTCGATCAATCGGTGCACACAGGTGTTGTTGCCGACCCCGCTGCCGCCGTCGTCGCACTCGCGCACCTCGATCCGGCGGCCGCTGACGCCCCCGCGCGCGTTGAGCCGCTCGAAGTACGCCTTGGCGCCGTCGCGCGGACCGGTGAAGGCGCTGCCGCCGACCGGGCTGGTGGCGCTGGTGACGATGCCGACGCGGACCGGGGTGTCGCCTCGCGCGGGGGTGGCCCGCTCGCGGTGCTCGAAGTCGCTCTCCGGCAGCCTGCTGCCGCACGCCGTGCCCACCGTGAGCAGCAGGACCGCGAGGGCGGCCTCAGCAGCCCGGAAGAGCCGACGCCGTGGCATTGCCGCTCAACTGGACGAGCGCGCACAGGGTGTTGACCGACACCTTCCAGGTGCCGTCCTGTTCGACCGCCGTTCCGGAGGCGTCCGGCAGGGCGGTGGCGCCGTTCAGCATCAGGGTGTACGTCACGTCGGCCGCGGTCGGCTCGGTGAACCCGACCTTGGTGACCTTCGCCCGCACCTGTCCGCCGCGCTGGTCACCGCTGAAGGCCTGGAGCACCGGGCCCATGTCGTCGCCGTTCTCCAGGACGGCCTGCTTGTCCTTGGTGGAGGTCCTGGGGTCGAAGAACTTCTCCCAGTTCGTCCTGATCTCCCGCTGGGCGGCGGCCGCGTCGGCCGGTCCGCTCGGCGACGGTGCCGCCGAAGGTGTGCTCCGCTCCACGGAAGGCGTCGGCGGCGGGCTCTCGCTGCCGCCGCCGCTGTCGTCGCTGCACGCCGTGAGGGCCACGGCGAGGGCGAACCCCACCGCCATCAGCCCCCGGCTGCCGTTCCCCCACGTGCGGTCGCTCCCGAGAACCATCTGGCTCACCACCGGGTGTCGGTCCGGGCCACGTGCGCCCGGTGCTTTCAGGGTCAGCTTCAAGAAGGCATAGTGCAAGCGATTGGCTTACATGGACAGGCATGCGACATGTGGGAGCCAGAGATGCGGACAGCCCGACTGCGGACCGTGCACCCCGTCCTGTGGGCCGGCTGGGCCGCACTCGCCGCGGGCGCGGTGCTGTGCGTCCTCGGCTGGTACGGCGTCTCGGGCGAGCGTTACGCCGAGCGGCAGCTGCCCTACCTCGCCTCCTGCACGGTGCCCGGCGCCGCGCTGATCGTCGCCGGGGCCATGCTCCTCACTCATGGCCGGGGCGCGCTCGCCGCCGCGCGCGTGGAGGAGCTGTACGGCCTCCTGGTCGCCGCGGAGCCCACGGAGGCCGAGGAGTCCGGCCCGGCGGTCGGCGCGCCCCTGGCCGTCAGCGGGGACCTGCTGATGGTGCCCGGCGGCACCCTCTGGCACCGCGCGGACTGCCCGCTGGTCGCCGGGAAGGTGGAGTCGATCCCGGTGGACGCCAAGCTCCTGGCGAGCGGCGAGCTGGGCCCCTGCCCGATCTGCGAGCCCGTCGAGGAAACCGACTGATGTCCTCGCTGACCTACGACCTCACCCTCGCCGGGTTGTCGGTCGGCGGCGCGGCCGCGCTCACCGGAATCGGCCTGATCGTGACGTACCGCGCGACCGGGGTGCTGAACTTCGCGCACGGGGCGATCGCGATGGTGTGCGCGTTCGTGCTGCGGAGTTGCGTGGTCGAGTGGGGCTGGCCGCTGTGGGCCGGGGCGGTGGTGACCCTGCTGCTCCTGGCACCGGCCCTCGGCGTGCTGCTGGAGCGTTTCGTCTTCCGGCCCCTGGCCGTCCTGGGCGGTGATCCGGCCCAGACCCTGGTGGCCTCCATCGGCGTCTTCGTCCTGCTGGTGGGCGGGGCCGCGCTGCTGTGGGGACAGGGCGCCCGGGACGATGCTCCGGAGCTGGTGCCGGCGGACCCGTGGGGGCAGCTGGCGGTCGTCCTGGTCCTGTCGGCCGGCGTGGGCGCGGTCATCCGCTGGACGCGCTTCGGACGGGAGCTGCGGGCCGTCGTGGACGACCGCGGGCTGGCCGTGCTCGGCGGGATCGACGCCGACCGGGTGGCGGCGGCCGGCTGGGCGTTCGGGGCGTTCACGGCGGGCCTGACGGGCGTCCTGCTGGCCCCCTACGTCCGCCTGGACCCGTACGGGCTGCCGCTTCTCGTCATGGAGGTGGTGGCGGTGGCGGTGGCCGCGCGGATGCGCAGCCTGCCGGTGGCGGTGTTGACGGCGCTGACGATCGGAGCGGCCCAGAGCCAGCTGACGAGACTGCACCCGTCGGGCTGGGCCGAACCGTTGCTGCGGGCGGTGGGCGCGAACCTGTTCGTCGTGGCCCTCCTTCTCGCGGCCCTGGTACTCCCCCGCATCGGCACCCGGGATGTCCTCCCCCGTACGGCCACCGCGCGCGTGCCGACGCCTTTGGGCGCGTGGATCGTGGCGGCGGTCCTGTTCCTGCTGCCGCTGGGCTTCGCGGGCTCGGACCTGCACACGTCGGTGCAGGTTCCCGCGCTGGGCGTGGTGCTGCTCTCCCTGGTGGTGGTGACGGGCAGGGGCGGCCAGCTCTCCCTCGGACAGGCGGCCTACGCGGGCCTGGGCGCCCTGTTCACGGCCCTGCTGGCGGCGGGCCGCTTCCCGGGCCTGCCCCGCGTGCCGGAACTGGCCGCGCTGGCGCTGGCGGTGGTCCTGGTGGCGCCCCTCGGCCTGCTGACCGGCTGGCCGGCGATCACCCGCCGGGGGCTGGCCCTGGCCCTCGCGACCTTCGCGGTCGGCGTCGGCGTGAGCCGCTTCGTCTTCGCCCAGCCGTACGCCACGTCCGGCCTGTCCCTGGACCGCCCCGAGGGTTTCGAGGGCGACCGCGCGTACTACGTCCTGGAGCTGGCCCTGCTCGCGCTCGCCCTGCTGGCGACCCACGCGCTGCGCAGAGGCCGTACGGGCCGGGCCCTGGCCGCGCTGCGCGATCACGAGTCCGCGGCCTCGGCGGCAGGCGTCCGCGTCCCCGCCCTGAAACTCCTCGCCTTCGTCGCGGGCGCCGCCCTGGCCGCCCTGGGCGGCGGAATGCTCGGCATGGGTCTGCGCGCCTTCGACCCCACCGCCTACGACCCCGTCCGCGGCCTCCTCTGGTTCGCCGCGGTGGTCGTCCTGGGCGCCGACAGCACCCTGGGCGCCCTGGGAGCGGCAGCCCTGCTGGTCGGCCTCGACGCGGGGGCACGGGGCGGGGTGGCGGCGGCGCTGATCGGAGTGCTGGCGGTGCTGGTGGGCCGCTTTCCCGGGGGGCCGTACGAGGCGGTGCGGGCGGTGGCGGAGCGGCTTCGACCACCCCGGCCGACAGCCCTGACGCCCCTCGGGGTGCGGGTGAGACGCCGCTTGCCGACATCTCGGGGGCAGGCCCCGGCACCCACGAACGACGCCGCACCCGCCGGCGACGCTCCACCCCCGCAGGGGCCTCCCGCACCCGGCCGTGAAGGGGGCACGCGTGGTGCGAGGGGGCACACGAACCCGGCCGAAGGCCGGGCCGTCCTCACCGCCCACGACCTCCACGCCCGCTACGACGGCTTCACCGCCCTCGCCGGAGTCGACCTCACCGTCCCACCCGGCAGCATCACCGCGATCATCGGCCCCAACGGCGCGGGAAAATCCACCCTGTTCCACTGCCTGGCAGGCACGCTCCGCCCCACCCGGGGCCAAGTCCGCCACGGCGACCGCGACATCACCCGCCTCTCCCCCCACGCCCGCGCCCGTCTCGGCATCGCCCGCACCTTCCAGCAACTGGCCGTCTTCCCGACCCTGACCGTGGCCGAGAACGTCCAGGTAGGCGCGGAACAGGGCCACCGCACCGACCCGGCCGCCACGGCCCGCGCCCTGAGACTGCTCGCCCTCGACGGCCCCGTGCGGGACTCCCCCGCCGCCGGCCTCCCCACCGGCACCCTACGCCGCGTGGAACTCGCCAGAGCCCTCGCCGGCGCTCCGGGCGTCCTGCTGCTGGACGAACCCGCCGCCGGTCTGGACACGGCCGAGGTGACCGCCCTGGCCCGCGTCCTCAGGGCCCTCGCGGCGGACGGGACCGCCCTCCTCGTGGTCGAGCACGACCTCGACCTGGTCGCCGGCCTCGCGGACGTCGTGCACGTCATGACCGCGGGCCGCGTCATCGCCTCCGGCCCCCCGGCCCACGTGCTGGACACACTCGACGCCCGGGAGACCGCCGTATGACAGCCACCACGGCCATCTCCCTGCGCCACGCGCGCGTGCGCTACGGCCCCCTGGAGGCCCTGCACGGCATCACCCTCACCGCCCCCGGACCCGGCCTCACCGTCCTGCTGGGCCGCAACGGCTCCGGCCGTACGACGGCTTTGCGCGCCCTGGCCGGGACAGTGCCGCTCATCGACGGCCGCGTCGTGTGGGACGGCGTCGACGTGACCCGCGTGCCGGCGTACGAGCGGGCCCGGCGCGGTCTGTGTCTGGTCCCCGAGCGCCAGGCGGTGTTCGCTTCCCTCACCGTCCGCGAGAACCTCGAACTCGCCGCCCCCGCCCACGACCTGGCCCTGGAGGCCTACCCGCAGCTGGCCGCCCTGCTCCCCCGCCGCGCCGGCACCCTCTCCGGTGGCGAGCAGCGCATGCTCGCCGTCTCCCGTGCCCTGCTGGCACGCGCACGTGTGGTCCTCGTCGACGAACCCGCGCAAGGCATGTCTCCCGCGGTCGCGGCCCGCACGTACGAACTCCTCGCCGCCCTGGACGCGTGCGTGGTCGTGGCCGAGCAGCGGCTCCCAGCCACGCTGCCCGGCCGGACGGCGATCGTGTACGAACTGCGGCGCGGCGCGGTCGTGTTCCGCGGAGAGGCGGCGGAGCTGCGGCGGGGGCGCGCCTGAGCGCCCCGTCCGCGTCCGCACGGCCAGGGCCCCGCCCGGTCGGGAGACCGGACGGGGCCCGTGCCCATGGCAGGGGGGAGCTCTCAGATTTCGAGGCGCTGCCCGGGCACGATCAGGTCGGGATCAGCGCCGATGACGGCCTCGTTGGCGGCGTAGAGCTTCTGCCAGGTGGTCCCGTGCCGGGCGGCGACCTTGCTCAGCGTGTCGCCCGGGCGGACGGTGTAGTCGCCGCGGGAGGCGCTGCGGTTGGTGTGGCTCTTTGAACGGGCCGGCGTCTTCGCCGGCTTGGACGGCGCGGCCTTGGTCCCGGACGAGGTCCCCGCCGAGCCGGACGAGGTCCCCGCCGAGCCGGAGGAGGTTGCGGGCGCGCTGCCGTACGCCCCGGCGCGTGCCGAGCAGGTCGGCCAGGCGCCCCAGCCCTGGGCGCCCTGGACCTTGGTGGCGACGGCGATCTGCTGGGTTCTGGTGGCCTGGTCGGCGGTGGGCGCGTAGGCCGTACCGCCGTACGCGCGCCAGGTGCCGGCGGAGAACTGGAGTCCTCCGTAGTAGCCGTTTCCGGTGTTGATGTGCCAGTTCCCGCCACTCTCGCACTGGGCGATGCGGTCCCACACCCCGCCGTCCGCCGCCACCGAGTTGCCGGCCGCGGCCAGCAGCCCGAGCGGGGCGAGCAGGGCGGCCCCGGCGAGGGCCGCGGTGGTTCGGGTCCTACGAGTGGTGTCGCGGGTGGTATCGGCACATTCGGACATGTGATTCCCTCTCGAAGGACTCGGGGTCCCCCAAGGCGGAACGCACTCCCGGCACAGGGGCCGGGCGGTCGCGCTCCGCCCCGTCCGCCGGAAGGTGGTGCGATGTGCTGGCTTCGTACGTCGGCGGACGTTCCCGAGCGGTGCTCGCTGCACACGGCGGAGGAATGTAGAGAGCCTGTGGAGACGTCGGCAACCAACTCCTCGTCGTTCCAGGCCAGTTCATCGTTACCGCGGGTATCGGCGATTTCCGGCCACCCACTTCATTCGCTGATTTCCTGATTTGTCGACCACTCGCCCCGTCAACCTGTGACCCACTTCACGCAACCAACTTCCTTTGATATCCATCTACTTGACACTGAGTGCCCGATTCCGCACCCGGGGTGACCCTGCGCGGTGGTCGGTTCGATTCCGTTCGCTTTGGGGCGTGACTCCCGCCACAGATCACCCGTTGTCTTCTTCATGAGCCCGGGACCCACCCGGGCACCACATCCCGAGGGAGCCACCCGTGCCGCGCATGCTCGACGTCAGCGACGAGGTACGCGCTGAGATCGGCGACGAAGAAGCCGACCGGCTGCTCGCCGGAGACAACGCCCCCGGCAGCTACGACTGCACGTCCTGCCGCACCCAGGGCGACTCCGAACAGGAGCGCACCAGCACCGTCCTGTTCATCGGCGACGAGACCGCCGTCCTGGCCTTCGCCCACGCCACCTGCCTGCCCTCCCAGGTCGTCCAGGTCACCGAGGAGCAGCTCCAGGGCGCGGTGAAGTCCATCACCGGCGACTCCGTCGACCTGGACCCGGACAAGGTCGTACCCGAGCAGGCGGTGCTCGGGGTGACCAGTGGCCTCGTCCTGATCGCCGGGGAGTTGCACCCGGCACTGGTCGTGGAACCGACCGGGCCGATCGCGCGGCCGGGCGCGACGGGAAGCGGCGACGACTTCCTGCCGCTGCTGATCGAGCAGGGGTTCATGCCGCTGACGGCGATCGAGTCGGTGCCGTCCGTGCTGCACGGGTGGTCGGTGCTGCTGGCGGTGGGGCAGCTGCACGCGGTGCTCCAGCCGTCGCCGAACGGTGGGCAGCCGGTGGCCTGGTGGCAGGCGCACCAGCCGCTCCAGGTGACGGACAGCTGGCGGGCCGCCGCCAACAAGCACCAGCAGGTGCTGATGTTCGCCGCGCCGGTGGGGTCCATCGGACGGCAGCCGCGCGAGGACCTGCTGCGGGACGCGCTCGACAAGGCGGCGGCGAACGGCAAGCTGGTCGCGGCCGCGATGCCGCTCGCGGGGACGTGAGGACCGGCTGAAGGATCACGCCGAACCGCATCCCCGAGGTCCCGGTGTCGTTTGGACATACGTGCACCCATACGACGCTCCGCGCCGGTTTCCCGGCGGACCATCGGCCACGCCGATCTACGACGCGCTCTACTCCGAGTACGTCAAGACCTTCCGTTCGCTGCCGGGTGACCGCAGCGGCGAGGAGGAGCTGGGCTTCACCGCGTTCGGGAACATCCCGCACGCCTCGGGCTCGTTCAGCGGCTCGTACAGCGCCTACAGCGCGGGGGCGTTCAGCGCCCGCCAGCAGTCGCAGTGGCAGCGGGTGGGACACATCGGGCACCAGCACACCGGAATGCACCACGTCCCGGCGGCGCTGCCACCCGGTCCCCGCAGAGGGAACTGAGACATGAGGAAGGGCGGCCCCGGTGTGGGCCGCCCTTCCTCATGTCTGGGTCACTTCTTCTTCGCGCCGCGCTTCTCGCGCACCCGCACCGAGATGTGGATCGGGGTGCCCTCGAAGCCGAACTCCTCGCGCAGCCGTCGCTCGATGAAGCGCCGGTAGCCCGCCTCGATGAACCCGGAGGCGAAGAGCACGAACCGCGGCGGCTTGGTGCCGGCCTGGGTGCCGAAGAGGATGCGCGGCTGCTTGCCGCCCCGGATGGGGTGCGGGTGGGCGGCGACCAGCTCGCCGAGGAAGGCGTTCAGGCGGCCCGTCGGGACCCGCGTCTCCCAGCCCGCCAGAGCCGCCTCGATCGCGGGGACCAGCTTCTCCATGTGCCGGCCGGTGCGCGCGGAGACGTTGACCCGGGGCGCCCAGGCGACCTGGCCGAGCTCGGTCTCGATCTCCCGCTCCAGGTAGTAGCGGCGCTCCTCGTCGAGGGTGTCCCACTTGTTGTAGGCGAGG
The DNA here is from genome assembly GCF_040606575.1 of Streptomyces sp. NPDC005402. Classification (NCBI taxonomy): domain Bacteria; kingdom Bacillati; phylum Actinomycetota; class Actinomycetes; order Kitasatosporales; family Streptomycetaceae; genus Streptomyces; species Streptomyces sp. NPDC005402. Next base: position 39,612 of record NZ_JBEXFB010000011.1, on the reverse strand, counting down.
ACGATCGCGCGGCCCGCGTCAACGGCCATGGTGACGATCCGCTGGTCCTGGACCGAGATGGACTCGGAGCCGTCGATCAGGATGACCGCCACCTCGGCCTTCTCGACGGCGGCGGCCGTACGCAGCGAGGCGTAGTAGTCCGCGCCCTGCTGGAGGTGGACCCGCTTGCGGATACCGGCTGTGTCGACGAACTTCCAGGTGACACCGCCGAGTTCGATCAGCTCGTCGACCGGGTCACGGGTGGTGCCGGCCATCTCGTTGACGACGACCCGCTCCTCACCGGCCACCTTGTTCAGCAGCGAGGACTTGCCGACGTTCGGGCGGCCGATCAGCGCGATCCGGCGCGGCCCGCCGACCGCGGTACCGAAGGTCTGCTCGGGCGCCTCCGGCAGCGCCTCCAGGACAGCGTCCAGCATGTCGCCGGTGCCCCGGCCGTGCAGCGCGGAGACGGGGTGCGGCTCACCGAGGCCCAGGGACCACAGGTACGCCGCGTCGGACTCGCCGCTCAGGCCGTCGACCTTGTTGGCGGCCAGCACCACGGGCTTACCGGCCTTGCGCAGCAGTCGTACGACCGCCTCGTCGGTGTCGGTGGCACCCACCTTGGCGTCCACGACGAACACGACGGCGTCGGCGGCCTCGATCGCGTACTCGGCCTGCGCGGCCACGGAGGCGTCGATGCCGAGGACGTCCTGCTCCCAGCCGCCGGTGTCGACGACCTTGAAGCGGCGCCCCGCCCACTCGGCCTCGTAGGTGACGCGGTCGCGGGTGACGCCGGGCTTGTCCTCCACGACGGCCTCGCGGCGCCCGATGATGCGGTTCACCAGAGTCGACTTGCCGACGTTCGGGCGTCCGACGACGGCGAGCACGGGCAGCGGACCGTGACCGGCCGCCTCGATGGCACCCTCGACGTCCTCGACGTCGAAGCCCTCTTCCGCGGCGAGCTCCATGAACTCCGCGTACTCGGCATCGCCAAGCGCCCCGTGGTCGTGCTCCTCGCCCGAGCCCTCGGAGTGGATGTGGTCGTTCATGAAGTCCGTACCTCGTTCATCGTGGTGATCGGTGGACAGTCCGGCCCTTTCGCCGGATTGATCCACTACTCAGTGTCGCCTAGCGCCCGGTCAGGCGCCTGGCGTTTTCCAGGTGACTGCTCAGCTGCTTCTGGATGCGCTCGGTCGCCTCGTCGAGCGCTTTGCGCGTGCGCCGTCCGCTGCCGTCGCCCGCCTCGAAGGGGTCGCCGAAGACGACGTCGACGCGGCTGCGCAGCGGAGGCAGCCCCTTTATCAACCGTCCCGGCTTCTCGGAGCTTCCCAGCACCGCGACCGGCACGACCGGCGCCCCGCTGCGCACCGCGAAGTAGGCGAGGCCTGCACGCAGGGAGGCGAAGTCGCCCTCGCCCCGGGTGCCCTCCGGGAAGATACCGAGGACCCCGCCGGTCTTGAGGACGTCGAGCGCCTGGGTGATCGCCCCGCGGTCGGCGCCCGAGCGGTCCACCTTGACCTGCCCGATGGCGATCAGGAAGGGATCCAGCGGCCCGATGAACGCCTCCTTCTTGATCAGGAAGTGCGTCGGCCGGGGTGACACGCCCATGACCATGGGGCCGTCGATGTTGTGGGAGTGGTTGACGGCGAGGATCGCGGGCCCGGTCGCGGGCATCCGCCAGGCGCCGAGCACGCGCGGCTTCCACAGCCCGTACATCAGTCCGACGCCGATCCGCCGCCCGACCTCGGCCCCCTTCTCCGACGGCACGCTCACTTCCCGGCCCGCTTCTCCTCGACGAGGGTGACGACGCACTCGATGACCTGCGCGAGGGTGAGTTCGGTGGTGTCCACCTCGACCGCGTCGTCCGCCTTGGCGAGCGGCGAGGTCTTCCGGCTGGAGTCGGCCGCGTCCCGCTTGATCAGGGCCTCGCGGGTGGCCTGGACGTCGGCGCTCTTGAGCTCCCCGCTGCGGCGGGCGGCGCGGGCCTCCGGCGAGGCGGTGAGGAAGATCTTGAGGTCGGCGTCGGGCAGCACGGTCGTACCGATGTCGCGGCCCTCGACGACGATCCCCTTCTCGGCGGAGGCCGCGATCGACCGCTGGAGCTCGGTGATCCGGGCCCGCACCTCGGGTACCGCGCTCACGGCGCTGACCTTGGAGGTGACCTCCTGGCTCCGGATCGGACCGGCCACATCGGTGCCGTCCACCGTGATCGTCGGGTTCTCCGGGTCGGTGCCGGAGACAATCTCCGCCTTGCCCGCCACGGCGGCGATCCCGGACGGGTCATCGATGTCGATCCCGTTGGTCACCATCCACCAGGTGATCGCCCGGTACTGGGCCCCGGTGTCCAGGTAGCTCAGCCCCAGCTGCGCGGCGACAGCCTTCGAGGTGCTCGACTTGCCCGTGCCGGAGGGGCCGTCTATGGCGACAATCACGGGCTGGGCGGCGCCGTTTTCCACGGGGGGACACCTTTCGGGTGCGGTCTGGCGGGTGGTGTGGGGGCGCGACTGTGCCCCGCACAAGGTTACTGGGTGCGCGTCACCCGTCCGGACGCCGTCGTCCCGGCGCCGGTCCGGGCCGGGCAGGGGCCCCGGGACGGACCCCTACTGCCGAATGGCCCAGCCCCGCTCCCGCAACGACGCCGCCAGCACGGGCGCGGCCGACGGCTCCACCATCAGCTGCACCAGACCCGCCTGCTGCCCCGTCGCGTGCTCGATCCGCACATCCTCGATATTGACCCCCGCCCGCCCGGCGTCCGCGAAGATCCGGGCGAGCTGTCCGGGCTGGTCGTCGATGAGCACGGCCACGACCTCGTACACCCGAGGCGCGGACCCGTGCTTGCCCGGAACCCGCACCTGCCCGGCGTTCCCCCGCCGCAGCATGTCCTCGATCCCGGACGCGCCCTCGCCCCGCTTGGACTCGTCGGCGGACTGGAGCGCGCGCAGCGCCCGCACCGTCTCCTCAAGATCCCCGGCGACATCGGAGAGCAGGTCGGCCACCGGCCCCGGGTTCGCGGAGAGGATGTCGATCCACATCCGGGGGTCGGACGCGGCGATCCGGGTCACGTCCCGGATCCCCTGCCCGCACAGCCGTACGGCGGCCTCCTCGGCGTGCTCGAGCCGCGCGGCGACCATGCTGGACACCAGATGGGGCATGTGTGAGACGAGTGCCACAGCGCGGTCGTGGGCGTCGGCGTCCATGACCACCGGCACCGCGCGGCAGTGCGAGACCAGTTCCAGCGCGAGGTTCAGCACCTCGGTGTCGGTGTCCCGGGTCGGGGTCAGCACCCAGGGCCGTCCCTCGAAGAGATCCGCGGAGGCGGCCAGCGGCCCGGACTTCTCCCGGCCGGACATCGGATGCGTACCGATGTACGAGGAGAGGTCGAGGCCGAGCCCCTCCAGCTCCCGCCGCGGCCCGCCCTTCACGCTGGCCACGTCGATGTACCCGCGGGCCGCACCCCGCCGCATGGCGTCGGCGAGCACCCCGGCCACGTGCGCGGGCGGCGCGGCGACGATCGCGAGGTCCACCGGCCCCTCGGGCGCCTCGTCCGTGCCCGCGCCGAGGGCGGCAGCCGTGCGGGCCTGCTCCGGGTCGTGGTCGGCGAGGTGGACGGTGACGCCCCGCCCCGCCAGCGCCAGCGCGGCGGACGTCCCGATGAGCCCGGTCCCGACGACGAGTGCGGTCCTCACTGGGCGATGTCCTTGCGCAGGGCGGCCGCGGCACCGAGGTAGACGTGCGCGATGTCGGCGCGGGGCCGGTCGGACTCGATGTGCGCCAGGACGCGGACGACTCGGGGCATGGCGCCCTCGATGTCCAGCTCCTGCGCGCAGATCAGCGGTACGTCGACGATGCCGAGCTTGCGGGCCGCGGCCGCCGGGAAGTCGCTGTGCAGGTCGGGCGTGGCCGTGAACCAGATGCTGATCAGGTCCTCCGCGGTCAGCTCGTTCCGCTCCATGATGGCGGTGAGCAGCGCCCCGACCTGCTCGTCCATGTGGCCGGCCTCGTCCTGTTCGAGTTGGACGGCGCCCCGGACCGCTCGTACCGCCACGGCATTGCTCCTTGCTGATGTACAACCCGGCTCTTTGTACAACCAGCCTAGTCAGCCGGTGCGGGGCGGGCTCGGGGCGCCCGCCCCCTGAGATGGCTTCCCGGACCGTGTCAATGTCACCCGAATGTCCCAGTTCCGCTCCTTGGGGTGAAACACACCCGTGCGCCTCTGGACTCGGGACGCCGGGTCCGCTCTGATGGCAGGAAACCTGCCTCGGGGGAGGCCCCTTTCATGAAGCGTTCCGGACCGTTGCTGACGCTGCTCGCGGGCTTGCTGTTCGGCCTGTTCATGCTCTCGCTCAACGCCACCACGGGAGAGAAGCCCACGTCGTCGTACGTGAAGCCGCCGGCGTCCGGGAAGCCGTCGCCCAGCACCAAGGCGTCACCGAGCACCGCCCCGGCCTCGACGTCCGCGCCGCCCAGCCCCTCCCCGACCCAGGCCCCCGTGCCCGAGGGCGTCTACACGGGCCGTACCGACGACGACTCCTCCGCGGTCGCCATCACGGTGCGCGACGACAAGGCGATCGCGTACGTCTGCGACGGCCACAACATCGAGTCGTGGCTGCAGGGCGACGTGAAGGACGACGGCAGCCTGCGACTCACCGGCAAGGGCGGCGCGAGCCTGGACGGCAAGGTGAAGGGAACCAAGGAGATCCGCGGCACGGCCCACGTCGGCGGCGGGAGCCACGCCTTCACCATCGGCAGGGCGAAGAAGTCGTCCGGGCTCTACCGGGCGAACAGCACGGTGGCCGGCGCGAAGATCGAGGGCGGCTGGATCGTCCTGCCGGACGGTGAGCAGGTCGGCATCCTCACACGCGACGGCAAGCCCTCACCGGCACCGGAGATCGACCCCGAGACCGGTGCGGTGACGGTCGACGGACAGCAGCTCACGGCCCGCCCGGTAACCCCCTGACCTCCGCCCGAGGGAGCCGATCATGACCGTCGACCCGAACGCGGCCACCCAGAGCTGGCCCACTCCCGAACCCGAGCGCGGCCCCGGCCCGGCCCGCTATCTGATCCCGGCCCTGGTCGCCGCCGCGGTGGCGGTCGCCCTGGGCGTCTACGGCAAGGTCCACGACCCGACGGGGACGGCCTTCAACCTCGCCGGCTTCAGCAGCACCGGCGCGGTGAAGTCATGGCTCGCGACGGTCGCGTTCTTCTTCGCGATCGTGCAGCTCGTCTCGGCGCTGATGGTGTACGGCAAACTGCCGGGGCCGCGTTGGTCCGCCACCCTGCACCGCTGGTCCGGCCGGGTGGCCTTCCTCGTCGCGGTGCCGGTCGCGGTGCACTGTCTGTACGCGCTGGGCTTCCAGTCGTACGAATCACGCGTTCTGTGGCACTCGCTCCTGGGTTGCTTCTTCTTCGGGGTGTTCAGTGCCAAGATGCTGCTGCTCCGTTCGGAGCGACTTCCCGGGTGGCTGCTGCCGATCGTCGGCGGGCTCGTCTTCACCGCGCTCACCATTCTCTGGCTGACCTCCGCCCTCTGGTTCTTCCGCACCTTCGGAGTCACGACATGACGCACAGCCCGACGCGGCGCACGATCCTTCTGACGACGGGCGCGGCCACGCTTACCGTCGGCTGCGGCGAATACGGCAACGAGAACAGTGACTCCGGGTCCAGTTCGGTCAAGGCCGGCACCGAACTGGCAAAGACGAGCGACATCCCGGTCGGCGGCGGAAAGATCTTCAAGGACGAGAAGGTCGTCGTCACCCAGCCGAAGAAGGGTGAGTTCAAGGCCTTCTCCGACATCTGCACCCACCAGGGCTGCCAGGTGACCAGCGTGTCCGGCGGCACCATCAACTGCCCCTGCCACGGCAGCAAGTTCAACATCACGGACGGCTCGGTGGCCAATCCGCCGGCCGACCAGCCGCTGCCCGAGAAGCAGATCAAGGTCACCGGGGACTCGATCGAGCTCGCCTAGCGCCTCCGGGGTTAAAGTCGGGCGGTGCCCGAGCTGAAACAGCTGCGTGCTGGTCATGCCCCGGCGGTCCTGGCCTTCGAGCTCGCGAACCGCGCCTACTTCGCCGCCTCGGTCTCCGACCGCGGCGACGACTTCTTCGACCGGTTCGCCGACCGGTTCAGCGCCTTGCTGGCTGAGCAGGAGGCCGGCATCTGCGTCTTCCACGTGCTCGTCGCCGAGGACGGCTCGGTTCTGGGGCGGTTCAATCTGTACGACCTCGAGGACGGTACCGCCGTACTCGGTTACCGGGTCGCGCAGCACGTCGCCGGCCGCGGCATCGCGACCGCGACCGTTCTGGAGCTGTGCCACGTGGCGTCGGCGCGGTACGGGCTGCGCACGCTGCGGGCGGCCACCGCCCACGAGAATGCCGCGTCCCGGAAGGTGCTGGTCAAGGCCGGGTTCGTCCCGGACGGGCCGGCCGATCCGGCCGAACTCGGCGGTAAGCCGGGCACCTGGTACCAGCGCGATCTGGCACGCCGGCCGTAGCCCGCACCGGCCTGACCGGTCCACCGGCCTGACCGGTCCACCGCCGAAGCGTCAGGCGTCCCAGAGCGCCCCGAGCGTCACCAGCTCACTGCCGTACTCGATCCGGTCGGCCCACTCGACCGGCCATGCGTCCGCTCCCAGGTGGGCTCCCGCGAAGGCGCCCGTCAGACAGGCGATCGAGTCGGAGTCGCCGGAGCTGCACGCGGCTCGCCGCAGGGCCGTCAGCGGTTCGTCCGGGAACTGCAGGAAGCACAACAGCCCGGTCGCCAGGGCCTCTTCGGCGATCCAGCCGGCCCCGGTGGCCAGACAAGGGTCCTCCTCCGGCGAGGCGTTGCGCACGGCGTCGTCGAGCCGGTCGAGGACCGCCAGGCACTCGTCCCAGCCGCGCGCCATGAACTGCCCGGGGGTCGGGTCCGGGCTCCTCGCCCACAGGTCCCCGAGCCAACGCTCGTGGTAGTGGCCCCGGTTCACCAGGGCGTACGACCGCAGCAGCCCGACCAGTTCACCCGGCTCGGCCCCCTGTGCGAGCAGCCGTACGGCACGCGCGGTGAGGTCGGACGCGGCGAGCGCGGTCGGATGCCCGTGGGTGAGCGCGGACTGCAACTGGGCGGCGCCCGCGCGCTGTTCGTCACTGAGCCCGGGGACGAGTCCGACGGGCGCGACGCGCATGTTGGCGCCGCAGCCCTTGGAACCGATCTGGCTGGCGTGCTGCCAGGGCAGATCCGTGCGCTCCAGCAGGTCGCAGGCCCGCAGGCAGGTGTTGCCCGGGGCCCGGTTGTTCTCCGGGGAGCGGTTCCACGCGATGAACTCCCGCCGGACCGGCTCCGCCATCTCGGGCCCGAGCACTCCCCGGTCCATCGCCGCCCGCAGCCCTCTCCCCACCGCCAGCGTCATCTGCGTGTCGTCGCTGACGACGGCCGGCGTGCGCAGCTCCATCTCGCGCCACGGCCCGCACTTGGCGAGGATCGACGGTACGTCGTTGAACTCGGTCGGGAAGCCGAGGGCGTCCCCGAGGGCGAGGCCGACGAGGGTTCCGGTGGCGGCGCGTTTGGTCAGGATCGTGGTCATGCGGGACGTCCTTCCGGGGACGGTCGGAGGAGAGGGGGGTGCAGGGTGGTGGCCGGTCCGGCGCGGTAGAGCGCGGCCGGTTTGCCGCGGCCGCCGGTCAGCCGCGCGGCGCCGGGGACGGCCTCGACGAAGCCGGGCGTGGCCAGCACCTTGCGGCGGAAGTTGGGCCGGTCCAGGGCGGTGCCCCACACGGTCTCGTACACCTGCTGCAGCTCGCCGAGGGTGAACTCGGGCGGGCAGAAGGCGGTGGCGAGGCAGGTGTACTCGAGCTTGGCGCCGACGCGTTCGTGGGCGTCGGCCAGGATGCGGTCGTGGTCGAAGGCGAGCGGTCCCGCCTTGTCGTACGGCACCCAGCGGGCCTCGGCCGCGTCGCCGCCGCCGTGCGGCTCGGGAGGATCGGGCAGCAGTGCGGCGAACGCGACGGAGACGACCCGCATCCTGGGGTCGCGGTCGGGCTCGCTGTAGGTCCGCAGCTGCTCCAGATGCAGCCCGGAGAGGTCCGACAGGCCGGTCTCCTCGGCGAGTTCGCGCCGGGCCGCGGTCTCCGCGCACTCGTCCGGGTGCAGGAACCCGCCGGGCAGTGCCCAGTGTCCGGCGTACGGCTCCTGCCCCCGCTCCACGAGCAGCGCGTGCAGGGCGCCTTCGGTGACGGTCAGGACGGCGAGGTCGACGGTGACGGCGAAGGGTTCGTGGGCGTACTTGTCGTAGTCCACTTACACCCGCCCCCTTCATGGTCGGCATAACTAATAGTCACTACGACTATAAAGAGCGCGCGAGTCTTCCACAAGCCTTCAGAGGCGCCGGCCCAAAAAGGCGAGAAGCCGGGTCTCGGCTTGCGCGCCGGACGGCACGGCGACCGGTTCGGCGAACCGCACTCCCCGGTCCTCCTCCCCCACCACGCACCGGGCGACGGACAGGAGTTCGGCCGCGAGGCCGTCCGGCAGGGGCCGCGGCCGTCCGCAGGACCGGGCCACGTCCCACCCGTGCACGGTGATCTCGACGGCGCCGACCGCGGCCATCACCCGCACGTCCAGCGGTCGTTCACCCACCAGCACGCCCTCGGGCGGCCCGGCGGCCCAGGCGCCGAGCACGGCACACGCGCGGGTGCGGAAGCCGCAGACCCGGTCGGCATGCGGGAGCAGTCCGATCCGTCCGCCGCTCAGCCCCTCGTACAACGCGTCCAGCGAATCGTCGAGATGACCCAGCAGCTCGCCCAGATTCCACTCGGCACACGGCGTGCCCCTGCCGGGATCCACGCACTGCGCCCCCGCGACGCTGCCCAGCGCGTAGGCGAGCGAGCGCTCCAACAACTCCCCCGCGCTCATGCCCGCACCCCCGCCAGGACGCCGCGGCAGCCCCTCGACGGCCTCACCGGCATCTCCTGAGCCCCGGGGAGCCCGACGGTCCGCCGGGGCCGCACACGGCCCTCCAGCGCTGTCGGACCCGTCCCGCCACAGTCGGCGTTCCTCGCGTCCATCCCCACTCCCTCCGTCACGGATACAGACCGGGAGGAGGACGAAAACGCATCGGCCGGCCCCGGAGGATTCCGGAACCGGCCGCACACACGCGTGGGGAGGACTACAGGTCGACTTCCTTCATCAGCATGCCGACCTCGGTGTTGGACAGCCGCCGCAGCCAGCCCGACTTCTGGTCGCCCAGAGTGATGGGGCCGAAGGCGACCCGCACCAGCTTGTCGACCGGGAAGCCCGCCTCGGCGAGCATCCGGCGGACGATGTGCTTGCGCCCCTCGTGGAGGGTCACCTCGACGAGGTAGTTCTTGCCGGTCTGCTCGACGACCCGGAAGTGGTCCGCCTTCGCGTACCCGTCCTCCAACTGGATGCCGTCCTTGAGCTGCTTGCCCAGGTCGCGCGGGATCGGGCCCACGATGTGCGCGAGGTAGACCTTCTTCACGCCGTACTTGGGGTGGGTCAGCCGGTGGGCCAGCTCGCCGTGGTTGGTGAGCAGGATCACACCCTCGGTCTCGGTGTCGAGCCGCCCCACGTGGAAGAGCCGCGTCTCACGGTTGGTGACGTAGTCGCCGAGGCACTGCCGGCCCTCGTTGTCCTCCATCGTCGAGACCACACCGGCGGGCTTGTTCAGCGAGAAGAACTGGTACGACTGCGTCGCCACGGTCAGGCCGTCGACCTTGACCTCGTCCTTCTCCGGGTCGACCCGCTTGCCCTGCTCCAGCACGATCTCGCCGTTGACCTCGACCCGGGCCTGCTCGATGAGCTCCTCGCAGGACCGCCGCGAGCCGTAGCCCGCGCGCGCGAGGATCTTCTGGAGCCGCTCGCCCTCCTGCTCGGCGCCCGGGAAGGTCTTCGGCGGCTTCACGTCCTTCTTGCCCGCGTACCGCTCGCGGTTGCGCTCCTCGGCCCGCGCCTCGTACTCGCGAGAGGTCGCCGGCACCCAACGGCCCCGCCCGGTGCCCTGACCCTGCTTGGGGCCGCCCTTGGCACCACCGCGCGCGGCGGCACCGCGCCCGGACTTCGGTCCCTCGTGGGTGGCGCCGGGGCCCACGTCGTAGCGGCGCTCCTCGGGGCGGGGGTTCTTCGGCCGGCCGCCCTGCTTGTCGTCGCGGTCGTTCCCGGCACCGCGGTAGTTACCGCGACCACCGGTACTCCCCCCGCGACCACCGCTGCTCCCGCCGCGGCCGCCGCTGTTGCCACCACGGCTCCCGCCGTTGTTTCCGCTGCTGTTCCTGCCGCTGCTGCTTCGCATCAAGTTTCCGTCTAGTCGTCGTCTGTGTCGGAATCCGGGGCGTCCGGATCGAACGACGGTACGGCTTCCTGGGTCTCGGCCTCGATCGCCTCCGCCTCCGGGAGGAAGGGCGCGAGCTCCGGGAGCTCGTCCAGACCGCGCAGGCCCATCCGCTCCAGGAAGTAGTTCGTCGTCACGTACAGGATCGCACCTGTTTCGGGTTCCGTGCCCGCCTCCGCGACCAGACCCCGCTGGAGAAGGGTGCGCATCACACCGTCACAGTTCACTCCGCGCACCGCGGAGACCCGGCTGCGGCTGACCGGCTGGCGGTAGGCGACCACCGCCAGCGTCTCCAGCGCGGCCTGGGTGAGGCGGGCCTGCTGCCCGTCCAGGACGAACCGCTCGACGGCCGGGGCGTACGCGGCCCGGGTGTAGAACCGCCACCCGTTCGCGACGTGCCGCAACTCGAAGCCCCGGCCCTGAGCGGCGTACTCGCCCGCCAGTTCCCGCAGCGCCCTGGTGATCTGCCGCTTCGGCCGCTCCAGGATCTTCGCCAGGTGCTCCTCGGTCGCGGGCTCGTCCACGACCATCAGGACGGCCTCCAGGGCCGGCTTCAGATCGAGGTCGGCGACGCCCGGCGGTCCCGCCGGGGCCTCGGTGGTGTCCTCGCTCACGCCTTGTCCTCCTTGGGCGGCTCGGGCGGTCGGTCGAACTCGTCGGTCACCGTCGGCTCGGCCTCCCCCGCACCGCCGGTCCACCGCACGATCAGCTCCCCGAGCGCGGTCTCCTGATCCAGTGCCACGGCCTTCTCCCGGTACAGCTCCAGCAGCGCCAGGAAGCGCGCCACGACGGTCAGGGTGCCGTCGGCGTCCTCCACCAGCAGCCGGAAGCTGGCCTCGCCGAGCTCCCTGAGCCGAGCGACCACGATCCCCGCCTGCTCCTGGACGCTCACCAGGGGCGCGTGGATGTGGTCGACGTAGACCTGCGGCTTGGGCTTGGGCTGCATCGCCTTCACGGCGAGCTTCGCGAACCCCTCGGGCCCGATGCTGATGACGACGTCGGGCAGCAGATCGGCGTGGTGCGGCTCGAGACCGACGGTACGGGGGTAACGCCGGGCTTCCTCGTCGAGCCGCCGGTTGAAGATGTCCGCGATCTGCTTGTAGGCGCGGTACTGGAGCAGCCGCGCGAAGAGCAGGTCACGGGCTTCCAGGAGCGCCAGGTCGGCCTCGTCCTCCACCTGTGCGGCAGGCAGCAGCCGAGCCGCCTTGAGGTCGAGGAGGGTGGCGGCGACGACGAGGAACTCGGTCGTCTCGTCGAGGTCCCAGTCCGGCCCCATGGCCCGGATGTACGTCATGAACTCGTCGGTGACCTTGGAGAGCGCGACCTCGGTGACGTCCAGCTTGTGCTTGGAGATCAGCTGGAGGAGCAGGTCGAAGGGGCCCTCGAAGTTGGCGAGCCGGACCTTGAAGACACCGTCGGACTCGTTGCCCTCCCGGGGGACGGTCCCAGCCTCCGCGGCCTCGATCTCCGTCTCTTCCGAGACCGGCACGGCCTCGATCTCCGCGGCCTCGATCTCGGCTTCCGCGACCTCAGCCTCCGCGGCCTCCGGCTCCTCCGAGACCGGCGCGGCCTCGACCTCCGGCTCCGCGACCGGCTGGTCCCGCGGAGCGCCCGGCCCCTGCCCCAGCACACGCCGACGACCGGCAGCTGCGCCGGCGCCGAGGGGAACGTCGTTCGAGGTCATGGCCTCCGCAGGCTACCGCTACCGCCCACGCAGCCGACGGACGAGGATGCTCGCGTCCCCGCGGGACTCCAGATCCGCCAGCACCACGGCGACCGCCTCGCGCACGATCCGCCCGCGGTCCACCGCCAGCCCGTGCTCACCCCGGAGCACCAGACGGGCGTGCTCCAGATCCATGAGCTCCTCGGCCGACACGTACACGGTGATCTTCTCGTCGTGCCGCTCGCGCCCACTGGGCCGCCGAGCCGGCGACCGGCCGCGCTTGCCGCGCGGCTGCGCACCGCCGGAGGCCTGGGCAGAACCTTCCTGCGCCTCCTGACGTCGCGCGGTGCGCTCCGCGGCGGCCGCCCGGAGACGGGACTCGCCCGCCTCCGCGGACTCGGCGTCGGCCGCCACATGCTCGGCCCCGTCGCCGTCCCCGCCCTGTGCGGGCACGGACTGCGGCGCGTCCTCGGGTACGGCCCCGTCCGACTCCCCCGCGGGAGCCGGTACCCGGGCCTCGCCGTTGGCCCCCCGCCGGGGAGTGGACGCCTGGAGCGCCATTCCCCCTGTCGTACGGAACAGTTCGTCGGCCCCCGGCAGACTCACTCGGCGTGACACCGGGCGAGCACCTCCCTGGCGAGCTGGCGATAGGCGGCGGCACCGACGGAGTTGGACGCGTACGTGGTGATCGGCTCACCGGCGACCGTGGTCTCCGGGAAGCGGACCGTGCGCCCGATGACCGTGTGGTAGACGTGGTCGTCGAACGCCTCGACGACACGGGCCAGGACCTCACGGCTGTGGACCGTGCGCGAGTCGTACATCGTGGCGAGGATCCCGTCGAGCTCCAGATCCGGGTTGAGCCGCTCCTGGACCTTCTCGATGGTCTCCGTCAGCAGTGCGACACCACGCAGGGCGAAGAACTCGCACTCCAGAGGCACTATCACCTTGTGCGCGGCCGTCAGGGCGTTGACCGTGAGGAGGCCGAGCGAGGGCTGACAGTCGATCACGATGTAGTCGTAGTCGGCCATGAGCGGCTTCAGAGCCCGCTGCAATGTCGACTCGCGGGCGACCTCGGAGACCAACTGGACCTCCGCCGCCGACAAGTCGATATTGCTCGGCAGCAGGTCCATGTTGGGGACCGCGGTCTTCAGCAGGACCTCGTCGGCCGCCATGCCCCGCTCCATGAGCAGGTTGTAGACCGTGAGGTCGAGCTCCATCGGGTTGACACCGAGACCCACCGACAGCGCGCCCTGCGGGTCGAAGTCCACGAGCAGCACGCGCCGGCCGTACTCCGCGAGCGCGGCACCCAGGTTGATGGTCGACGTGGTCTTGCCCACGCCGCCCTTCTGGTTGCACATCGCGATGATCTTCGCGGGGCCGTGGTCGGTCAGCGGGCCCGGGATCGGGAAGTACGGCAGCGGGCGTCCGGTCGGACCCACGCGCTCACGGCGCTGGCGGGCCGCGTCGGGCGCGAGCGTGGCGGCGTACTCCGGATCGGGCTCGTACTCGGCGTCGGGGTCGTAGAAGTGCCCCTCGGGCAGTTCGTCGTAGTCGGCGAAGTGGTTGTGGGGCGCGCCACTTCCGTCGCCGGCCATGGCGTTCACGTGATGGCCATCCATGCTCTGGTGTGCTGTCCGCACGGTGCGCGGACTCTGGTGGGCTGCGAAGGTGCGCACCGCGACGGAGCCGACAGCCTCGAACCCTGCGGGGCTCTGGGCCCCGGCAGGCATTCCTGGTTGACCACCCCCGGGAGAAAATGTCGACTCATTCACAAGTCGTCTTACCTCCTTGGTGACCAGGAAACTTCTAGACAAGGTCAGCGTGGCACCATGCCGACGGTTGGCGACTCTATGGCGTGTCGGGTGTTCACAGCAACACAATCCGCCGGACCGGGCAGGATGTGTCGGCAATGAAACATCCCGCTGTCAAGGGCGTACGGCAGTCGCACGGCAGGTTTCGCCGGTGTACGAATCGGTGCAAGGGTTACGTTCGACGTGAGTTGACCGAGAGTCGCAAAGTGACCATACACACATCCGGCCGGACCTTGTGGGGCAAGGTCCGGCCGCATGTGCCTCGTTGACGCGCCTTGTTGACGTATCGCCTTTACGAAAAGGTGACTTAGCTCTCTGCCGAGGTCACAGGCTCAGCCGAGCAGGGTTTCGAGCTCGGTGTGCTCCAGGCCGTGCGCCTCCGCGACCTCCCGGTAAACGACCTTGCCGTCATGGGTGTTGAGACCCTTCGCCAGCGCGGGATCGCGGCGCAGCGCCTCCACCCAGCCCCGGTCGGCCAGTTCGACGATGAAGGGCAGCGTCGCGTTGGTGAGCGCGTAGGTGGAGGTGTTGGGCACCGCGCCGGGCATGTTGGCGACGCAGTAGAAGACCGAGTCGTGGACCTGGAAGGTCGGCTCGGCGTGGGTGGTGGGACGGGAGTCCTCGAAGCAGCCGCCCTGGTCGATCGCGATGTCGACAAGGACACTTCCGGGCTTCATCCGCGAGACGAGCTCGTTGGTGACCAGCTTCGGGGCCTTGGCGCCCGGGATGAGCACCGCGCCGATGACGAGGTCGGCGTCCAGGACGGCCTTCTCCAGCTCGAAGGCGTTGGACATGATCGCCCGGACCTTGGTGCCGAACACCTTGTCGGCCTCGCGGAGCTTGTTGATGTCGCGGTCGAGCAGCGTGACGTGGAAGCCCATGCCGACGGCGATCTGCGTGGCGTTCCAGCCGGAGACACCGCCACCGATGACGACGGCCCGCGCGGGCTGGGTTCCGGGGACGCCGCCGGGCAGGACACCGCGGCCGCCGACCGAGCGCATGAGGTGGTAGGCGCCGACCTGCGGGGCGAGCCGGCCCGCGACCTCGGACATCGGGGCGAGCAGCGGGAGCGCGCGCGAGGGCAGCTCGACGGTCTCGTAGGCGATCGCGGTGGTGCCCGACTCGATGAGCGCGTCGGTGCACTCCTTGGAGGCGGCCAGGTGCAGGTAGGTGAAGAGCGTCTGGTCCTTGCGGAGGCGGTGGTACTCCTCCGCGACCGGCTCCTTGACCTTCAGCAGCAGGTCGGCGGTGGCCCACACCTCGTCGGCGGTGTCCAGGATCCGGGCGCCCTCGGCGACGTACTCCTCGTCCGGGATGGAGGAGCCGACGCCGGCGCCCCGCTCGATGACGACCTGGTGGCCGTGGCGCACCAGCTCGTGCACACCGGCGGGGGTGATGGCCACCCGGAACTCGTTGTTCTTGACCTCGCGGGGGATGCCGACCTTCACGTGGATCACGGTCCTTGGCTCAGAGTGTGTGGGGCAATACAACACATACCCGGGCATGCATGAGCACACCAGGAGACACCGCAGGAGAAGGTGCGGCAGAGCCAGTCTAATGAAGGTGTTCCCGCTGTCTAGCCTTTCATTGCATCAATCTTCTGCGGATGTACTACGGATTTCGCAGGCGTCAGCGTCATGTTTCGGTTCCTCGACCTGCTCAGAGGCGGATTCATCCTGGGAAAGCTCCTCCCCCAGCAGCCGCTCGGCGGCGCCGCGGTGCAGCTGGGCGGCCGCGGGATCGCCGAGGCGGTCCAGCGTGTCCGCGAGCCGCAGCTGGAGCGCGGACTGCAGCCGGACGTCCTCGGCGCGCCGCGCCCACTCCACGGCCTCCTGGCAGGTACGCAGCGACTCCTCGGGGTGTCCGGCGTACTCCTGGACGCGGGCGAGTTCGCTCAACGCGCGCGCGTGGGCCGGGACATCGCCGTTCTTGCGGTGACCGGCGAGCGCGGCCCGCCAGTTCCTGACCGCCTCGCCGTAGCGGCCGGCGTAGGTGTGCGCGGCGGCGATACGGCCGTACAGCCGGGCGGCCTCGGCGCGCTCGTCCCGGGCCAGCCGCTGGGCGAGGGCCCGGCCGAACCAGTCGGCGGCCCGGTCGTAGTCGCCGAGCTCCAGATGCGCGCCGCCTACGGATTCCATCGCGCGGCCCGTCGCATACGGGTCGTTCGCCTCCCGTCCGGCGTCCAGGGCCGCCCGATAGCGCGCCAGCGCCTCCCGGGTGCGGCCGGTCTGGGCGTCCAGGTCGGCGAGGTTCAGCAGGGCCGCGGCCTTCTCGCGGGGCAGGGCGCGCCGCTCGGCCACGTCCAGGACCAGGCCGTGGACGGTGTAGAGGTCGGGGGCGGCGGCCTTCATGCCGAAGTGGGCCACCATCGTGCGCACGAGCTGCGACATCAGGCGCCGGGCCAGGGTGTCCAGCTCCCCGTCGGCGACCGCGAGACGGACCGCGGCGAGCAGGGCCGGGCGACGGATGCGCAGCCAGTCCTCGGCGGCCCGGGGGGTCGGAAAGCGCACGGAAGGCGGCATGCCCTGGAGCTTCTCGCGGGCGTCGGGGCTGTCGGTCTCGGTGATCGTGCGGGAGGACTGGAGCAGCCGTACGGTCCGCTCCAGCATGCGGGCGCGGGCCAGCTGGAGTTCGGCCGGGCGGTCCTGGCTGTCGGCGAGGGCCTTGAGCAGGGGGTACAGACAGCCGGGGACCTCGTACTGCGGCAGCGGTGAGTCCACGGCGTGCAGCAGACCGAGCGCGACGAAGTCGTCGAGGGTGGAGCGGGCCCCGCTCACCGAGCAGCCGGCGAGCGCGGAGGCGGTGTGCGGGTCGATGAGGCCGGCCGGGGCGAGGGAGAGCAGTCGCAGCGTCCGGGCGGCCGCGGCGGGCAGGGACGTGTAGACGAGCTTGAAGACCCGGCTGAGCGGGCTCCCCTCATCACTCTCCGTATGCACCTGCTTGGCCAGATCGGCGACGGCCGCTTTGGGACGGGCGGCGAGCCAGCCCCCGGCCAGCATCAGCGCGGCGGGGTGGCCCTGGCACTCCTCGACAAGCTGCTCGGCGGCACGGGGGTCGACGGTGATGCGGACCGACCCGGCGTGCCGGGACAGCAGCTCCAGCGCGGACTTGGTGTCCAGCCCTCCGAGGGTGCACGGACGGACGTCCGCGATCCCGGTCAGCGGACCTCCCGACACGGCCACGACCAGGCATTCCGGGGTATCCGGAAGCAGGGCGTCCACCTGTTCCGCGGTCACCGCGTCGTCGAGCAGAAGCAGCGCGCGACGGTCGGCGAGGGCCTCGCGCAGCACCGCCGTGAGGTCGTCCTCGGCGGCTCCGGCGGGTGCCTGCACCCCGAGCACGGTGAGCAGTTCCCGGGCGGCGTCCCCGATCGGTACGGGGGTTCCGTCGGGCTCGCTCAACCGGGCGCGCAGCACCCCGTCGTAACGGTCAGCGACCGCCCGGACGAGTTCCTCGGCGAGTGCGGTACGGCCGGACCCGGGGCGCCCCGCGATGAGCAGCACCCTGGCTCGGGGTGCCTTCCTACCGGAGAGCGTGTCGAGTCCCGCCCGCTCGATGTCGGCGCGCAGCTCCTTCAACTCCCGCGTCCGCCCCAGGAATTGGCCCTCGCCGGACAGCCGTGTGCCGCCTGCGTCCACCGCCTGATCCGTCACGGGCCACACTCCCGTCCCACCGCACGCGCAAAGCCCGCCGGTGACCCCGGTTCGGGCTTTTCAGAGCCTAGTTCACGCTGTGCAACGTGCCTGGCGGAGCGCGGCGGCGGGGCCACGGGAGTCCCCCGATCGGATCAACGGATCATAGGAACTACGGCACCGCACTACCGATAGGGGCGCGGGGAACCGCGCGACCAGCCCACCACGAACCGGCACCCCGCAACGGACCGCTCCCCGAAGACGGCGCGACCCGAAAACCCGTCACGCCTCGAACGGCCGCGCCGGCCACTGAGCCTCAGCCGACCGCAACCCGTCCAACCCGCCGGAGGCACCCCGCGCCGCGACCAGCGAAAGCACCCCCACCACCAGACAGGTGTTGTGCAGCTCCCCCGCCAGCACCCCCCGCACCAGCTCGGCGACCGGCACGCGCGCGTACTCCAGGTCGATCTCCTCGTGCTCGACCTCGAAGCGCTCGCCGTCGGCCTCGGACAGTCCCCGGGCCAGGAAGATCCGGATCGCCTCGTCGCAGCCCCCCGGCGACGTGTAGACGTCCGTCAGCACCCGCCAGTCCTCCGCCTTGACGTGCGCCTCCTCGTACAGCTCCCGCTGGGCCGCGTGCAGCGGGTTCTCCCCCGGCACGTCGAGGAGCCCCGCGGGGATCTCCCACAGCTTCTGCCGTACGGGGTGCCGGTACTGCCGGATGAGCAGGACGCGGTCCTCGTCGTCGAGGGCGAGGACGCCCACGGAACCCGGGTGGACCTGGTAGTCGCGGCCGACCACCGACCCGTCGGGCATGACCACCTCGTCCGTGCGGACGGAGGTCTTGTTGCCCACGAACGGGGTCTTCGTCGCCCGGATCTCCCACTCTTCCGGGGTGTCCTTGATCGTCATGCCCTGTCCTTCCCCACCTGCGCAAAAGAAGCCGGGACGCCCGCCCTTTGAATGCGTGCGCCCCGGCCACCGTACAACTGTCGTGCTACTTGGAACTCTGCCGCTCCACCGCCGCCTTCACCAGGCCGGCGAACAGCGGGTGCGGCCTGGTCGGGCGCGAGCGCAGCTCGGGGTGGGCCTGCGTGGCGACCAGGTACGGGTGGACGTCGCGCGGGTACTCGACGTACTCGACGAGCTTGCCGTCCGGCGAGGTGCCGGAGAACAGGATGCCCGCCTTCTTCTCCAGCTCCGCGCGGTAGGCGTTGTTGACCTCGTAGCGGTGCCGGTGCCGCTCCTCGACGTACTCCTTGCCGTCGTACACCTCACGGACGATGGAGCCCTCGGCGAGCTTGGCCGGGTACATGCCGAGCCGCATGGTGCCGCCCATGTCACCCTCACCGGCGACGATGTCGAGCTGCTCGGCCATGGTGGAGATGACCGGGTGGCCGGTCGCCGAGTCGAACTCGGTGGAGTTGGCGTCCGGGATGTCGGCGAGGTTGCGCGCGGCCTCGATCACGATGCACTGCAGGCCCAGGCACAGGCCCAGCAGCGGGACCTTGTTCTCGCGGGCGTACTTGATCGCGCCGACCTTGCCCAGCACACCGCGGTCGCCGAAGCCGCCCGGGATGCAGATGCCGTCCACGTCACCAAGCTGCGCCGCGGCGCCGGCCGGGGTCTTGCAGTCGTCCGAGGTGACCCACTTGATCTTGACGCGGGCCTTGTTGGCGAAACCGCCGGCACGCAGCGCCTCGGTGACCGAGAGGTAGGCGTCGGGCAGGTCGATGTACTTGCCGACCAGGGCGAGGGTGATCTCGTGGTCGGGGTTGTGGACGCGGTCGAGCAGGTCGTCCCAGGTCCGCCAGTCCACGTCCCGGAACGGCAGGTCCAGCTTGCGGACGACATAGGCGTCCAGGCCCTCGCCGTGCACGGTCTTCGGGATGTCGTAGATCGAGCGGGCGTCGGGGCAGGCGACCACGGCGGCCTCGTCGACGTCGCACATCAGCGAGATCTTGCGCTTGATGGCGGTCGGCACCTCCCGGTCGCAGCGCAGCACGATGGCGTCCGGCTGGATACCGATGTTCCGAAGGGCCGCAACCGAGTGCTGGGTGGGCTTCGTCTTCAGCTCACCCGAGGGGCCGATGTACGGCAGGAGCGAGATATGGACGACGAAGACGTTGTCACGGCCGACCTCGTGACGGACCTGGCGGACCGTCTCCAGGAACGGCAGCGACTCGATGTCGCCGACCGTGCCACCGACCTCGGTGATGACGACATCGACCTCGTCGGTCGCCATACGCCGGATGCGGTGCTTGATCTCGTTGGTGATGTGCGGGATGACCTGCACGGTGTCGCCCAGGTACTCACCGCGCCGCTCCTTGGCGATCACCGTGTTGTAGACCTGGCCGGTGGTGACGTTGGCGGAGCCGTCGAGGTCACGGTCGAGGAAGCGCTCGTAGTGGCCGATGTCCAGGTCGGTCTCGGCGCCGTCGTTGGTGACGAACACCTCACCGTGCTGGAAGGGGTTCATCGTGCCCGGGTCGACGTTGAGGTACGGGTCGAGCTTCTGCATCACGACGCGCAGGCCCCGCGCCTTGAGCAGCATGCCGAGGCTGGAGGCCGTCAGTCCCTTGCCGAGCGAGGAGGCGACACCCCCAGTGACGAAGATGTGCTTGGTCGTCGTGGCTGTGCTGTTTCGAAAAGCAGCGGTCATGGCCAAGAGGGGGCTCCCGTGGTCGCGATCTGGAGGTGCGGTTCGGGGGTCAGGCGCCCACCGGTCCACGGGCTACCAGGGTATCAGCGCCTCGGGGAGATGGCTTCCGGCCACGCTCCGCGCACACGCCGACACGGACCCGCACGAACACACCCGTTTCTCACCCGTTGCTCACCCGTTCGGCGCAGCCGCGTTGCCCGGAGCGGCACACAGATCATCTACGTGCGTCGTATCCTGCTCGGACACTCACTGCCGAGCCCGGCCGGAAACGCGGGACCACCCCCACCCGTTAGGCCCCGGAACAACGAGAGCTCGTCAGTTCGTTGAGCAACAGTTGTCGTTTTGCCTCACAGCAGCAGGACTGTTTTGCTTCACCGCTCAACGACGCTTTACAACGACCCCCTTGACCGCACCAAGCGACAGCCCCCTTTTTCCTACAGGGGGTGACGTGGCCGTTCGACTGGAGTTGCACGTGGCCGGGCGCATCGAAGACTACGCACTCATCGGAGACATGCAGACCGCAGCCCTGGTCTGCCGGGACGGCACGGTGGACTGGCTGTGCCTGCCCCGCTTCGACTCGCATGCCATCTTCGCCGGCCTGCTGGGCACCGAGGAACACGGGTTCTGGCGTCTCGGCCCCGCGCACGCGGCCGACGCCAAGCCACCCACCGCGGCCCGGCGCACCTACCGCGGCGACTCCCTGATCCTGGAATCGGAGTGGGACACCTCACGCGGCACGGTCCGGGTGACCGATTTCATGCCCCCGCGTGACGGCGCCCCCCAGCTGATCCGGATCGTGGAGGGCGTCTCGGGCCGCGTGCCCATGCGCTCGGCCCTGCGGATGCGTTTCTCGTACGGCCGTGTCGTCCCCTGGGTCCACAAGCACGAGGGGCGCACGGTCGCCGTGGCGGGCCCGGACTCGGTGTGGTTCGACACCGACTGCGAGACGTACGGCAAGTCCCTGACGACGTACTCGGACTTCACGGTCGCCCCGGGTGACCGGATCGCGTTCACGATCTCGTGGGAGCCCTCGCACAAGCAGCCGCCCCCGCTGCCGGAACCGGAGCAGGCGCTGGAGGCGACGGAGGACTTCTGGCGCGAGTGGGTCGAGCACTGCACGTACCACGGCCCCTACCGCGAGGCCGTCATCCGCTCGCTGATCACCCTCAAGGCGCTGACGTACGCCCCCACCGGCGGCATCGTGGCGGCCCCGACGACCTCGCTGCCCGAGGACATCGGCGGTGTCCGTAACTGGGACTACCGCTACACCTGGCTGCGCGACGCGGCCATCACCCTGTCCTCGCTGCTGCGCACCGGCTACCGGGAGGAGGCCCGCGCCTGGCGCGAGTGGCTGCTCAGAGCGGTCGCCGGCGACCCCGAGAACCTGCAGATCATGTACGGCATCGCGGGCGAACGGGAACTGGGTGAGGCCGAGCTGGACTGGCTGCCGGGCTACGAGAACTCCGCACCGGTCCGGGTCGGCAACGGCGCCGCGCACCAGCTCCAGCTCGACGTCTACGGCGAGGTCACCGAGGCCCTGCACCTGGCCCACATGACGGGCCTGTCCCGCAACGACTACGCCTCCCTGCTCCAGCTCAAGCTGATCCGCTACCTCGAGGACCACTGGGACGAGCCGGACGAGGGCATCTGGGAGGTGCGGGGCCCGCGCCGGCACTTCGTGCACTCCAAGGTGATGGCCTGGGTCGCGGTGGACCGCACCATCAAGCTCATCGAGTCCGGTGACGCGGACGGCCCGCTGGAGAAGTGGCGCGAGCTGCGCGACGACATCCACCGGGACGTGTGTGAGAAGGGTTACGACAAGGAGCGCAACACCTTCACTCAGTCGTACGGCTCGAAGGAGCTGGACGCCTCCCTGCTGCTGATCCCGCAGATGGGCTTCCTGCCGCCGGACGACAAGCGCGTGATCGGCACCATCGAGGCGATCCAGCGCGAGCTGTCCACGCCGGACGGCTTCATCCTGCGCTACCCGACCTCCAGCGGCGACGAGAACGTCGACGGTCTCCCCGGCGACGAAGGGGCCTTCCTGGCCTGTTCGTTCTGGATGGCGGACGACCTCGCGATGATCGGCCGCGTGGACGAGGCGAGGAAGCTCTTCGAGAAGCTCCTCTCGCTCCGCAACGACCTCGGTCTGCTCGCCGAGGAGTGGGATCCGCGCCAGAAACGCCAGGTCGGCAACTTCCCGCAGGCCTTCAGCCATGTCCCGCTCATCGACACCGCCCTGCGCCTGACGGCGTCGGGGGCGTACGGCGGCTGATCCTCACCCATCGGTGACGTGCGGCGGCTGAACAGGACCGGCGGCCAGAGGCCGCCCGGGCTGGGAACCGCCATCAGCCCCCGCCGCACGTCGTCGACACCCCGCTGTGCGGGGCCCTGCTGCGGTACGGGACGTGCGCACCGGCGTCCGGCCTGGAGCACCGGCGCGGTCCCCCACATCAAGCCGGCCTGAGCGCCGTCAGGGTGCGTTCGCCGCCCGGATCCCCCGCCGTCGCCGGCACCAGGGCGATCTCGTCGAGCCCGGCCTCGGCGTAGGCGTGGATGCGCGCCCGTACGGCGTCCAGGCCGCCCACCAGCCCCACCGTGCCCGCGGCCTCGGCCGGCAGGGCCCGCACCAGGGTCTCCCGGTCGGCCCCGCTCGCGGCCAGCTCCACCGCCTCCCCGAACCCCGCCTCGGCGAAGACCTCGCTGTAGCCCGGCACGGTCAGGTATCCGGCGATGCTGCCCAGCACCTGCGCGAGCGACTGAGGATCGGGATCGACGGCCGCCGGCAGCCAGGCGGCGAGCGTGGGCGGCGTACGGTTCGCCTTCCGGGCCGCCGCGTCCAGCTCCGCGCGCAACGCCCGCACCTGCTCCGGGGAGACCACGTCCAGCAGCATGCGGTCGGCGTGCGCGGCGGCCGTGGCGATCGCGCGGGGACCGAACGCGGCCACGGTGAGGGGCCCTGCGGGTGGCGGCAGACGGCGGCGGAAGGGGCTGCCGGGCACGACCGGCTCCCCCGGAGAGGCGTGCAGGAGCCGTCGTAGGGCTGCCGCCTGCTCCTCCAGTACGGCGGCGGGCCGCGCCCGGGGCCGGTCGTGCACGCCCTCGACCACCCGCTTGCTGGACGTGCCCAGCGCCACCCCCACCGGGCGACCGACGAGAGCGGCGACCGAGGCGGCACCCCGGGCCGAGGTGTACGCGTCGCGGACCGACACCGGGACCGGCCCCGCGGTCAGCGCGACCCGCTCGGTGTCCCGCCCGATCACCGCGGCGAGCACGAACGCGTCCCAGGTGGGCCCCTCCCCCACCCACACCTCCCGGTATCCGAGCCGGTCGGCGTGCGCCGCCACCCGGAGCGGCTCCTCTACCGCGCTGTCGTCCTCTCGTGCCACGGCCACCACGCTGAAGTCCATGCACCGGCCGCTACCCCGGCACGGCATCGGGCACGCCTCCGGTAGCGTCCGGCTCATGGACAGCGGCACGAACAGCGGTTTCGACACCCAGGGCGCCGGGATCACCGTGCAGCGGGCGCTGGAGCTGCCCGGTCTGCGCAGCGGACTCCCGGAGATCCTCGCGGGCGCGGACCGGCTGCACCGGACCGTGCGCTGGGTGCACGCGGGCGAGGTCCCGAACATCGCTTCGCTGCTGAAGGGCGGCGAGCTGCTGCTGACCACCGGCTACGGGCTCGGCACCCGCCCGGCCGAACAGCGCGCGTTCGTGCGCACCCTGGCCGAGCGCGGGATCGCCGCCCTGGTCGTCGAGCTCGGCCCGCGCTTCACCCGGCTGCCCGCGGCCCTCGTCGACACGGCTCGCTCGACCGGCCTGCCGCTCGTCCAGCTGCACCGCGAGGTGCCGTTCGTGGCGGTCACCGAGGAGATCCACACCGAGATCGTCAACGGCCACTACGCGCTGCTCCAGCGGGCCGAGGAGGTGCACCGCCGCTGTACCGAGGCCCTGCTGGGCGGCGGCGGTGTCCCGCAGGTCCTCGGCATCCTGGCCGACTTCAGCGGCAACCCGGTCTTCCTGGAGACGACGGACGGGCAGCTCCTGTACGCCGCCGGGGAGGGCCCCGAGGGCGCCGACCCGCTCCAGGTGTGGGAGGGGCTGCGCGGCCAGCACAAGGACACCCCGCCGTCCGGCTCGGCTCTCGTGGACGTCCCCGGGGGCGGACCCGGTGCGGGTTCGGTACGGGCGCGGCTGGTCCTGCTTCCCGTACGGGCCCCGCTGGCCCCCGTGCACCGCATGGCGGCCGAACGCGCGGCGGGCATCCTGGCCGTCGTCCTGATGCAGGCCCGCCAGGAGGAGGAGCTCGCGGCACGCGGACGCGGGGACTTCCTCACCGACCTCGCCGAGGGCCGCATCACCGCCGAGGACGCGCCCGCGCAGGCGCGCGTGCTGGGCTTCCGGCCGGGCAGCGGCCCGCTGCTGCCGGTGGTGATGCACCTCGGTTCCTCAGGCGGCGGCTGGGCGGTACTGGCGCGGGCGGTCTCCGAGGAGCTGGCCGCGGTCGGGGTACCGGTCCTGCTGGGCGTACGGCCCGTCGAGGGTCGTGTGCTGGTCCTGCTCGGTCTGCGCTCGGAGTCGGAGCGGCCGGCGGTCGCGGACCGGGTCGCGGTGGCCCTGCGGGCCGGCGTGGAGCGGGCCGGGATGCAGCGCCCCGGCGCCCAGCCGCCGGTCGTGGTGGTCGCGGTCGCCGGTGGCTGGGCGGCGGCCTCGGCGGGTCTGCGGCACGCGGCGGAGACGGCGACGGCGGCGCAGGGCCTGTCGGACCGCCCCTGGTACGACGCCCGGCGCCTCGACATCGACCTGCTCCTGTGGCGGCTGCGCGACCATCCGGACCTGGCCGCATTCGTGGACCGCGCCATCGGCCCGCTGCGCGCCCACGACAACCGCTCCAAGCCGCCACTGCTGCCGACCCTGGAGACCTATCTGGCGCACGCGGGCCGCAAGGCGGAGACGGCCCGGGAACTCCACCTCAACCGGCAGACCCTCTACAACCGCCTCGCCCGCATCGGCGAGTTGCTGGGCACGGACCTCGACGACCCGCAGACGGTACTGGCGTTGAGCCTGGCACTGCGGGCACGCCGGCACGTGTCCTAGTCTCCCGGGCCTTCAGATGAGCGGCCGGGGCTGGGTCAACTCGTCGTAGACACTGAGCACCTGCGCCACGGTCTCGTCCTCGGTGGGCCAGGTGGCCGCCTGCCGCACCCCGCGCTCCTTGAGCAGCTCCCGGCGCTCGGGATCGCCGAGCAGCCGTACGACGGCCTCGGCGAGGGCCTCCGGGTCGCCGTACGGGACGAGTTCGGCCGCGTCACCGACGAGTTCGGGGATGCCGCCGACCTCGGTCGCGACGAGCGGCACACGTGCGTGGAAGGCCTCCTGGGCGAGCACCGAGCGCGCCTCCCAACGGCTGGGCAGGAGCACGAGATCGGCGGCGGCGAGCAGTTCGGAGATGTCGTCGCGCCGCCCGATCAGCCGGACGGGCAGGCCTTCCTCCTCGATACGGCTCTGCAGGACCGCCCGCAGGGGCCCCTCTCCCGCGACCACGACCAACGGCACGGGGTCGAGAAGGCGCCACGCGCGTGTGGCGTCCAGCAGCGTCTCGTAGCCCTTGTGTCGTTCCAGGGCGCCGACCGCCATCAGCAACGGCCGCCCGATGGCCCCGAGTTCGGCCCGCACCTTGGGCCGCAGCCGGTCGGGGTCCTCCTGTTCGACGACCCCGCGCGACCCGGGCAACGCGACGGCGGCGAGCCGTGCGTCCCGGGCACCGGTCCTGCGGGCCCGGTCCACGAGCGCCGAGGTGGATCCGAGCACCACGGAAGCGGCCTTCACGACCCGGCGCTCCAGAAGGCGCACGAAATGGGCCCGCGCGCCCTCGGCGTACGCCCGGTCGTGCCAGGTGACGACGAGCGGGGTCCGCCGCCCGCTGAGCGCGAGCACCGCACGGAACGAGGCGTGCAGCCCGTGCGCGTGCACCAGATCGGCGTCCGCGCACGCCGCCCGCAGCACGGCCACGGAGGTCGGATCGCTGCTGCGCGGCACATGCACGTGTTCGGCACCGGCCCCGGAGAAGTCGTAGGCGCGATCCGCCTCGGCGGGGGCGCACACCGTGACCCGCACGCCCCGCGCGACAAGCCCCGAGGTCAGGGAGCGCACATGCGCGCTGCTGCCGGCATTGCCGCCGCCCAGCACCTGCACGGTGCGCAGCGGCGACTGGCCGTGCGGTGAGTGGCTGCTCACGGGGGTCACGTGGCCGGGCTCCTGGTTCGGGTCGGACGGTCACGAGGAAACGTACAGAAGGTGTCGAGCGGAGGGGTGTACCGCGCGCTTCCTACGCGTGATGGGTTCTCCGCCAAGGATGCCAGGGCGTACGGGTGTTCCGCGCATGCGGAGAAGCGGGAGAAGGGTGCGTGCGGCGAGTCGGGTCACTCGCAAGGGTGAGGGGACGGTGTCCCACCCAGGGGCGCGGGGAACTGCGCGACAAGCCCCCACCGGCCGGTGGACGAAAAACGACTCACCTGCTCCCCACAGACAGCCGCGGCAACAACCGCAGCCGCATGAGCGAGGAGCCCCACCCTTCCGTTCCCGGCGACGACAGCGGCTCCCAGCGCCGCCCCCAGCGCATGCGCCCCCACATCCCCGATCATCACGCGCTCACCGAGGTCGTCCGGCAACACGGCCACCGCGGCACCCACGGCGACGCCGGCCAACTCCGACCGCACCATCCCCGGCACCCCGAGCGCGACCACCGCACCGGCCGCCCGACCGGGCCGTACATCCACGAGGTTGACGAAATGCGCGGCCCCGGCGATCACCACACCCGCGAGCACCTTGTCGACGACCCGCTCCTTCATCAGCGCGCCCGCGACCAGCCCCGCCGCCGAGATCCCGAACAACTTGACGGCCCCGCTGGTGACTTCACCGTCCCGCAGCGCACTCAGATGCGCCCGGAACCCCCGCCGATGGTCCCCGGCGAGGTCGTCGTACGCCCCACAGAGACCCGCGACAGCCACCGCCACCCCCGCGGCGGGCCGAACCCGCCCGACCCCGGCCGCAACGGCCAGCGCACTCGCGGGCCCGGCGTACAACCCCACCGTCCGCCCTGCGTGGTTCGTCCGCTCCCACCGCTCCCGCCCACCCGGTGCCGTGGCCCGGAGGACGGCCATGCCCGCGCGCGTCAGGGCAGCGGCGACTCCGAGGGACGTGCCCCTCACGCGTCCGCCCGCGCCGTGGCCAGCAGCTCCTCCGCGTGCGCCCGGGCCGTCTCCGAGTCCTCCTGCCCGGCGAGCATCCGGGACAGCTCCCGCACCCGTTCCTCGCCCTCCAGCACCTTCACACCGGACCGGGTGACGGACCCGTCGTTCGTCTTCTCGACCAGCAACTGCCGGTCGGCGAAGGCGGCGACCTGCGGCAGGTGGGTCACCACGACGACCTGCGCGGTCTTCGCGAGCCGCGCGAGCCGCCGCCCGATCTCGACCGCGGCCTTGCCGCCGACACCGGCGTCGACCTCGTCGAAGAGGTACGTCGGCACCGGATCCGTCCCCGCGAACACGACCTCGACGGCCAGCATCACGCGCGAGAGCTCACCGCCGGACGCGCCCTTGGCGATGGGCCGCGCCGGCGCACCCGGGTGCGGGGCGAGCAGCAGCTCGACCTCGTCGACGCCGGCCGGCCCGTACGCGACCGCACGCCCGCCGACCTCCACGCCGTCCGGGTCCTCGGTCTGCCGGATGGCGAAGGACACGCGCGCGTGAGGCATCGCCAGCGAGGCCAGCTCTGCCGTCACCGCCGCCGCAAACCTCTCCGCGGCCTCTGTTCGCGCGTCCGACAGGGCCTGCGCCAGCCCGCCCAGTTCGGCCCTGAGCGCGTCCCGCTCGGCGGTCAGTTCGTCGATCCGCCCGTCGTCGCCGTCCAGTTCCGTGAGTCGCGCGGCGCTCTGCTCGGCCCACGTGAGCACGGCAGCCACGTCCTCGCCGTACTTCCGCGTCAGCGCGGTGAGCGCGGCCCGCCGCTCCTCGACGGCCGACAGCCGCAGCGGATCGGCGTCCAGGTCGTCGGCGTATCCGGCGAGCTCTCCGGCCACATCGCCGAGCAGGATCCCGATCTCCCCGATCCGGTCGGCGAGCGCGGCCAGGGCCGGGTCGTATGCCCGGACGGCTTCCAGAGCCCGCTGAGCGCCCGCCACGAGCGTCGCGGCGTCGATGCCCTCGGGATCCTCGGGGTTCCCGGCGAGGGCGGCGTGAGCTGCCGTGGCGGCCGAAGACAGTGCCTCGGCGTGCCCGAGCCGCTCGGCCTCCTCGGCCAGCTCGACGTCTTCCCCTGTCCGAGGCTCCACGCCGGCGATCTCGTCGAGCCCGTACCGCAGCATGTCGGCTTCCTGAGCCCGCTCACGCGCGCGCGTGACGATCTCGTCCAGCTCGACGGAGACGGCCCGCAGCCGCCGGTACGCCTCGGTGTACTTGGCCAGCGGCACGGCGACGGCATCGCCCGCGTACCGGTCGAGCGCCTGGCGCTGCCGGGTCAGCTTGAGCAGCCCCTGCTGATCGGTCTGCCCATGGACGGCGACCAGCTCGTCGGCGAGCTCGGCGAGCACCCCCACGGGCACCGACCGCCCGCCCAGATGCGCCCGGGACCGCCCTTCGGCGGAAACGGTACGGCTGATCAACAGCGCCCCGTCGTCGAGCTCCGCCCCCGCTTCCTCGGCCCGTACGACGACGGGGTCGCCGGCGGACACGGTGATCCGCCCCTCCACGACCGCCTTCTCGGCACCGATCCGCACGAGCGCCGCGTCCGCCCGGCCACCGAGCAACAGCCCCAGGCTGGTGACGACCATGGTCTTGCCCGCACCCGTCTCACCGGTGACAGCGGTGAACCCGGGCGACAGCTCGACGACGGCGTCATCGATGACTCCGAGTGACCGTATCCGCATCTCTTCCAGCACGGTGAAGACCTTACGAGGTCGGGGCGGGCGAGTGCGAGGTGCCCTGTTCACTCGGGCGAGTGGAGGTTCCTTCAGGGGCGCGGGGAACTGCGCGAGAAGCCCCACCGGCTCGCAGCCGCCCACGCTCCGCACCACCCCCCACGGTTGGCTAGTGAGGCGCCCCCCGCCACCCGGAAACGGGCAACGCGAACTTCGCCACCAGCCGGTCGGTGAAGGACGCGTGATGCAGCCGAGCCAGCCGCACCGGCACAGCCCCCCGTCGCACCTCCACCCGCGCCCCCGGCGGCAACTCGAACGTCCGCCGCCCGTCACACCACAGCACACCCGGCGGAATGTGCGGCAACAACTCCACCGCCAGCACGGAGTTCGGCGAGGTCACCAACGGCTTCGCGAACAACGCGTGCGCGGAGATCGGCACCATCAACAGCGCCTCCACCTCGGGCCACACCACAGGCCCACCCGCGGAGAAGGCGTACGCCGTGGACCCGGTGGGCGTGGACAGCACGATCCCGTCACACCCGAAGCCGGTCACCGGCCGCCCGTCGATCTCCAGTACCACCTCAAGGAGCTTCTCGGCGCCCGCCTTCTGCACGGCGGCCTCGTTCAGAGCCCAGTCCGTGTGGACGATGTCCCCGTTCCGGTGAACGACGACATCGACGGTCATCCGCTCCTCGACCTCGTACGACTTGGTCACCACCCGGTCGACGACCTTGTCGAGGTCGTCCCGCTCGGCCTCCGCGAGGAAGCCGACACTGCCCAGGTTGACGCCCAGCATCGGCACCCCGGACGCGCGGGCGAACTCGGCGCCGCGCAGCAGCGTCCCGTCACCGCCGAGCACGATGAGCAGCTCGCACCCTTCGAGGCACTGCGGAGTCGCCTCCTTGACGAGCTGCACCTCGGGCGGCAGCGGCAGGTCGGCCGCCTCGTACTCCAGGACGCGCACGCCGATGTCGGAGCGCAGCAGCCCCTTCACGACCAGCTCGGCACTGCGAATGGCCGCGGGCCGCCCGGTGTGGGCCAGCAGGAAAACAGTACGAGCTCGGTTCTGGCTCAACGCGGCCCCTCCGCCACTGCACGGTCGACATCGGCCGGGTCCAGGGCGGGCGCCCCGGCACGCAGCCACAGAAAGTATTCGACATTCCCCGAGGGTCCGGGCAACGGACTGGCCGTGACGCCCTTCACCCCGAGCCCGAGCTCCCCCGCCTTCTCGGCCACTCCCCGCACGGCCTCCGCCCGCAGCTGCGTGCTCCGTACGACTCCCCCGCTGCCCAGCCGTTCCTTCCCCACCTCGAACTGCGGCTTCACCATCATCACCAGATCGGCGTCCGGCTTCACGCACCGCACCAGGGCGGGCAGTACCAGTCCGAGCGGGATGAAGGACAGATCCCCCACGACAAGATCCACTGGTTCCCCATCGATCGCTTCGAGCGTCAACTCGCGTACGTTCGTACGGTCCTTGACGGTGACGCGTTCATCGCTCTGCAGAGACCACGCGAGTTGTCCGTAGCCGACGTCGACGGCGACCACGTGCGCGACCCCCGCCCGCAGCAGCACATCGGTGAAACCGCCGGTGGAGGCTCCGGCGTCCAGCGCCCGCCGCCCCTCGACGGCCAGCCCCTGCGGCACGAACACCTGAAGGGCGCCCGCGAGCTTGTGCCCGCCCCGGGACACGTAGGCGGGATCGCTGTCGTCGCTCTGGACCACGATCGCGGCCGCGGTCTCCACCTGGGTGGCGGACTTGGTCGCGACGGTCTTGCCTACGGAGACCCGCCCGGCCGCGATCAGCTGCGCGGCATGCTCACGCGAGCGCGCGAGCTTCCGTCGGACCAGCTCCGCGTCCAGTCGACGGCGTGCGACTCCTGCCACGTTCGGTTCAGCTCCTAGTGCCATGCGAGGGTGAGGGCGCCCTCTGGTCATACGACGGTGAGGGCGCCGGAGGTCCCGGGCGCACGTCCAGCGCGGTGAGCGCGTCACGCAGCCCCCGGTGTACATCCTCGTACACCTCGATGTGTCCGTCCGTGGCGAGGTGGTCGGCATCGCCGAGCCGCTCCAGCTGGACGTCGACCTCGGCGTTGCCGGTGGGAGTGCGGGGCACGTTCAGCGGGGCCGGGCCGGCCGGGCTGTACTCGGGTTCGACCGCGGCCTCGTGTGAAGGCTCTGGAACAGCGTCACTCATGCCCAGACGCTACCTCGAACCGCTGAGGTACCGTCGAGCGCGATGGCCACGATCGAGGAGTGCCGCGCCGCACTCGAGAAGCTCTCCGACAACATGCGCAGCGCCGAAGGTGACGTCGCCACGGCGGCTTCCATGGACCGCTCGGTGAGCTGCCGTATCACCGATCTCGACGTCACCTTCGTCGGCCGGATGACGGGCGGCCGGATCGTGGTGCGGGACACGATCCAGGGCCCTCCGAAGGAGAAGGCCCAGATCAGACTGACCATGGCGGGCGACGACCTGGTGGCGCTGGTGAATGGCGAGCTGAACTTCGCCAAGGCCTGGGGCTCGGGCCGGGTGAAGCTGGAGGCGGGCCTGCGCGACCTGCTCCAGCTCAGGAAGCTTCTGTAGCGACCACGCGCGAGCGTGCCTTGCGCGCCGCCGGCACCACCAGCGGTGTCCCCGTCTCCGGGTCGTCGATGACCTGGCAGCGCAGCCCGAAGACCTCCTCGACGAGGTCGGCCGTGACGATGTCGTTCGGGGCGCCCTCGGCGATGATCTTCCCGCTCTTCAGCGCGATGAGATGCGTGGCGTACCGGGCCGCGTGGTTGAGGTCGTGCAGGACGGCAACCAGCGTCCGCCCCTGCTCCTCGTGCAGCTCGGCACAAAGGTCGAGAACGTCGATCTGGTGCTGGATGTCCAGGTAGGTCGTCGGCTCGTCGAGGAGCAGCAGCGGGGTCTGCTGGGCGAGCGCCATCGCGATCCACACCCGCTGCCGCTGGCCGCCGGACAGCTCGTCGACGTACCGCTCGGCGAGTTCCGCGACCCCGGTCTGCCGCATGGACTCCTGGACGATCCGCTCGTCCTCGGTGGACCACTGGCGCAGGATGCCCTGGTGGGGGTAGCGGCCGCGGCCGACCAGGTCGGCGACCGTGATCCCGTCGGGCGCGATCGACGACTGCGGGAGCAGGCCGAGGGTCCGGGCGACCTTCTTCGCGGGCATCGACTGGATGACCTGCCCGTCGAGCAGCACCTTGCCCTGGCTGGGCTTGAGCATGCGCGAGAGGGCCCGCAGGAGTGTGGACTTGCCGCACGCGTTGGGGCCGACGATCACCGTGAAGGAGTGGTCGGGTATCTCCACCGACAACTGCTCGGCGATGACGCGCTGGTCGTAGGCGAGGGTGAGGGTGTCGGCGGACAGGCGGTTCACGGTGCTCCTCGGGTTGTTCAGTCCGCTGGTCAGGCTGGTCTCGGCGCTCATATCCGGCCCGCCTTGCGTTCGGTGACCAGGAGCCACAGCAGGTAGACGCCGCCGAGGACTCCGGTGACCACGCCGACGGGCAGTTGGTCGGCGCCGAAGACCTTCTGCGAGACCCAGTCGGCGGTGACCAGGAGGGTGGCGCCCATGCACAGGGACGGCAGCAGGTTGGGGCCGGGCGAGCGGGTGAGACGCCGGGCCAGCTGCGGGGCGGTGAGCGCGACGAAGCTGACCGGTCCGGCGGCCGCGGTGGCGGCGGCGGTGAGCAGGACGGCGGCGACCAGGAGCAGCAGCCGTACGCGCTCGACGCGCACCCCGAGGGCGCCCGAGACGTCGTCGCCCATCTCCATCATCCTGAGGCCGCGCGCGTTGGCGAGGACGAGCGGGACGAGGACGGCGCACAGCCACAGCAACGGCCAGACCTGCGCCCAGTCCCGGCCGCTGAGCGAGCCGGTCATCCACACGACGGCCTGGGCCGCCTCGGTGAGGGTGGACCGGGTCAGCAGATAGCCGTTGACCGCCGTGACGATCGCGGAGACGCCGATGCCGACCAGGACCAGCCGGTACCCGTGCACCCCCTGCTTCCAGGCGAGCAGATAGATGGCCAGCCCGGTCACCAGCCCGCCCACGAGCGCGCCCGTGGTGATCTGGGTCGCGCTCCCGGAGAACAGCACGATCATCGTGAGCGCCCCGGCCGTGGCCCCCTGACTGAGCCCGAGCACGTCCGGACTGCCCAGCGGATTGCGGGAGATGGCCTGGAACAGCGCGCCCCCGAGCCCGAGCGAGGCGCCGACCAGGAGCCCGACGAGGACCCGCGGCAGCCGCAGTTCGTTGATGATGAACTCCTGCCCGGCGTTGCCGTTCCCGAGCAGCGTCTTCAGCACGTCCCCGGCGGGGATCGGGAAGTCGCCGGTGCCGATCAGCGCGACACCGGCGGTGAGCGCGGCGAGCAGGATCAGGCCGACGACGACGGCCGCCCGCACGTCCAGCCGGACGGAGAGGCCGCCGGGGGTCCTGATGGCACGGTTGGTCCTCACAGCTGCGCCGTCCTTCGCCGTCGTACGAGGAAGATGAAGACCGGCCCGCCGATGATCGCGGTGACGATGCCGACCTGGAGTTCCGCGGGCCGGGCCACGATCCGGCCGATCACGTCGGAGCCCAGCAGCAGCACGGGCGACAGGACGGTCGCGTACGGCAGGATCCAGCGCAGGTCGGGGCCGGTGAAGGAGCGCACGATGTGCGGAACCATCAGGCCCACGAACACGATCGGACCGCATGCGGCGGTCGCGGCCCCGCACAGCACGGTCGCGGAGAGCATGGCCAGCGCCCGGGTGCGGTTGAGGTGGGCGCCGAGGGCCTTGGCGGTGTCGTCGCCCATCTCCATCGCGTTGAGCGGCCGGGCGAGCGCGAGGGCGAGCAGTGAGCCGGTCGCGAGGAACGGCAGCACCTGGAGGATGGTCGAGTTGTCGGCCGAGGACAGCGAACCGACCGTCCAGAAGCGCATCTTGTTGAGCGCCTGGTCGTCGGTGATCATCACGGCCTGGAGATAGCCGTACAGCGCCGCGCTGATCGCCGTACCGGCCAGGGCGAGGCGTACCGGAGTGGCACCCCGGCTGCCGCCCAGGAACCAGACCAGGGCGCCGACCGCGGCCGCGCCGAGAAAGGCGAACCACACATAGCCGCTGAGCGAGGTGACGCCGAAGAAGGTGATCGCGGTGACGACCGCCGCGGACGCGCCCGCGTTGATGCCGAGCAGTCCGGGGTCGGCCAGCGGATTACGGGTGAGCGCCTGGAGCACCGCTCCGGACAGGCCGAGCGCGGCACCGGCGAGCAGCCCGAGGACGGTCCTGGACAGCCGGTCGGCCACCACGACGTCGCCGTAGGTCCCCGTGTCCTGGAACAGTCCGTGCCAGACCTGTGCCACGGACAGCCCTTTCGCCCCGACCGCGATGCTCGCCACCGCGACGAGCACCAGGATCACGACGGACACGAGGAGCCCAAAGACACGTATCGCCCGGCGGGTTGGGGGCGCGGGGGCGGTCTCCGCGCGCTGTTCGGGAGGACTGTCGACCAACACGCAGTTAGGTTAGCCTACCCTGCCAACGAGCCACGATCCCGAGCTCCGACCGCTCCCGGAATCACAGCAATCTCTTCGGCACCAACGGCTCACAGCCCCAGCCTCGCCAGCGCCTTCCCCGCGTCCAGCTCGCACACGCCTTCCCCGGCCGCCGTCCAGGCCGCCGCGCACAGCGCCCGCAGCCCGTCCATGGCCTCGCCGTCGCCGTCGAGTTCCAGCCGCTCCTCGCCGGCCTTCGCGGTCCACCCCCCGCACCGGAAGCCCTCTCCCGCCTCGGTGACCTCGGGCTGCCCGGTGAGCATCCCCCGCAGATCCGCGTCCACATAGGTCGGCCGGTGCTGCGGCGGCGCGGCCAGCAGCTGCGCGCCGTCGGTGACACCGGTGAGCACGAGCAGCGAGTCCACCTCTCCGTTGAACGCGCCCTCGATGTCGGTGTCCAGCCGGTCCCCGACCACCAACGGCCGCTTCGCACCGGTGCGCAGGATGGTCTCCCGGTGCATGGGAGGCAGCGGCTTGCCCGCGACCTGTGGCTCGGCACCGGTCGCTATCCGCACGACCTCCACCGCGGCGCCGTTGCCCGGCGCGATCCCCCGCCCGCTCGGAATCGTCAGGTCGGTGTTGGACGCGAACCAGGGCACCCCACGCGCGACGGCGTAACTGGCCTCGGCGAACCGCCCCCAGGGCAGGTCCGGGCCGCCGAAGCCCTGCACGACCGCCGCCGGATCGTCGTCCGCGGACTCCACGGGCTCGAGCCCCCGCTCACGCAAAGCCACCCGCAGCCCCTCGCCACCGATGACAAGGACCCGGGAACCCGCTGGCACCTGCTCGCTGATCAGCCGCGCGACGGCCTGCGCGGAGGTGATGACGTCGTCGGCCCCCGTCGGAATCCCCAGCTCGGTGAGGTGCTCGGCCACCGTGTCAGGGGTCCGCAAGGCGTTGTTGGTGACGTAGGCGAGGTGCATGCCCCCCTCGCGCGCGGTGGCGAGCGACTCGACGGCGTGCGCGATCGCGTTCCCGCCCGCGTACACCACCCCGTCGAGGTCGAGCAGCGCGGTGTCGTACGCCTCACTCAGGTCCTGTTCACTGCCCTCGGGCCTCGTCCTTGCGCGCTGGCTCATTCCGCATCGCTCCTCGTTCGACGGCTTTCCCCCGATCATCCCCCATGCCACTGACACCCGTACGATGCCGGGATGAACACAGCAGGTCACCCGGAAGCAACGGCGCGCCGAGGCCTGGAACTCACCCCGTTCCGAGGGCTGCGCTACGACCCCGACCGGGTCGGCAGCCTGGCCGCCGTGACATCACCGCCGTACGACGTCGTGGTCCGCCCCGACGGCCTGCACCAGCTCCAGTCCAACGACCCGTACAACATCGTCCGGCTGATCCTCCCGCAGGCGACGACACCGGCCGAACGCAACGAACAGGCAGCCCGCACCCTGCGCGGCTGGCTCTCCGAGGGCATCCTGGCCGCCGATCCCGAGCCCGGCCTGTACGTCTACGAACAGCAGGACGGCGCCGGCCTGCTCCAGCGCGGAATCATCGGCACCCTGCGCCTGTCGGAGCCTTCGGAGGGCGTGGTCCTGCCCCACGAGGACGTCATGCCGCACGTCGTCGCCGACCGCGCGGCCCTCATGCGCGCCACCTCCGCGAACCTGGAACCCCTGCTCCTCACCTACCGCGGCAACGGCTCGGAGTCCGTCACGACGGCCGCGATCGAACACACGGCCCAACAGCCCCCGCTCCTCGCCACCACCACCGAGGACGGCTACAGCCACCGCCTGTGGTCGATCACCGACCCCGCCGAAGTGGCCCGCATCCAGTCGGACCTGACGCGGCACCAGGCCCTCATCGCCGACGGCCACCACCGCTGGGCGACGTACCGCCGTCTACGCGCGGAGCACTCGTCCCCCAGCCCCTGGGACCACGGCCTGGTCCTGCTCGTCGACACGGCCCGCTACCCCCTCCGCGTCCGCGCCATCCACCGCCTCCTGCACGACGTCCCGGTGTCCCGGTCCCTGGCGCTCCTCGACGGCCTCTTCCGCGTACGCCACCTCGACCTGCCCCTCGCCGAGGCCCTGGACGTCCTCGCCGACGCGGCCTGCGCGGGCAACGCCTTCCTCCTCGCCGGCGACGGCGCCTTCCACCTCGTGGACCGCCCCGACCCGGACCTCCTGTCCCGCACGATCCCCACGGACCGCCCCACCGCCTGGCGCACCCTGGACGCCACGGTCCTGCACGCCACGCTCCTCGCCCACGTCTGGCACGTCCCCGAGGACGACCCCGCCCGCATCGCCTACATCCACGACACGGCCGCCACGGTCGAGAAGGCGGAACGCGACGGCGGCACGGCGGTCCTGATGCACCCGGTCCGCGAGGACGTCGTCCGCGACCTCGCCCGCCAGGGCGTCACGATGCCCCGCAAGTCGACGTCGTTCGGCCCGAAACCGGCGTCGGGTCTGGTCCTGCGCGCGCTGGACGTATGACGCACAAAGGGGCGGGATCCCAGGATCCCGCCCCTTTGCTCACCGACAACACACGTCAGTCCTTGAGGTCGCCTTCCTCAACGTCCTCGCCGTCCGCGTCCTCCACGTCTTCTACTTCTGCTACGCCTTCTACGACCTTCTCGGCGGCCTCGCCGTCACCCTCGTCCTCCTCGTCGGCGAAGGCGTCGACGAACTCGACCCCGTCCAGCTCGGCGAGTCGGTCGGAGGCGTCCGTGCTGCCGTCCTTGTCGGACTCCACGGCCTTGGCGAACCACTCCCGCGCCTCGCTCTCCCGACCGGCCGCGAGCAACGCGTCGGCGTACGCGTACCGCAGTCGCGCGGTCCACGGCTGCACGGAGTTGGAGGCCAGCTCGGGGCTCTGCAGCGTCACGATCGCCGCGTCCAGCTGGTCCATGTCACGCCGCGCACCGGCGGCGACGAGCCGCATCTCCACCTGCCCGGCCTTGTCGAGCTTGTGCACCTCGGGCGCCCCGGCCATGTCCAGCGCCTTCTCCGGCCGCCCGAGCCCACGCTCGCAGTCGGCCATGACGGGCCACAGTTCCACGTTCCCGGTCATCCGCCGCGCGGCCCGGAACTCGGCGAGCGCCTCGCTGTACTTCTGGTTGGCGTACGCCGCAAACCCGGCCGCCTCCCGTACGGCAGCGACACGCGAGGCGAGCCGCAGAGCCACCTTGGAGTAGCCGTACGCACCCTCGGGGTCCTCGTCGATCAGCCGGGCGACCATCACCAGGTTCTTGGCGACATCCTCCGCGAGCCCCTTCGGCAGGCTCTGCAGCTCCTGCCGTACGTCCTTGTCGATCTCGTCGCCCGTGACGTCCTCGGGGATCGGCAGCCGCTTGATCGGCTCACGATCGCGATCCCGCTCATCGCGGAAACGCCCGCCACCGCCACGCCGGTCGTCGCCACCGCGCCGGTCGTCCCGTCCACGGAACCCACCGGGCCGCCCACCACGGTCGTCCCTACGGGGACCACCACTTCCACCACGGTCGTCGCGTCGGAAGCCACCGCGATCGCCGCCAGTACTGCGGTTGTCGTCGCGTCGGAAGCCACCGCGGTCCCCGCCAGTACTGCGGTTGTCGTCGCGCCGGAAACCACCGCGGTCCCCGCCGGCACTGCGGTTGTCGTCGCGTCGGAAGCCGCCACGGTCATCGCTGCGACGGTCGTCACGGCGATCGTCACGGCGGTCATCGCGACGGTCGTTGTCGCGTCGGAAGCCACCGCGATCCCCACCGCGGTCATCGCTGCGGCGGTCATCGCGACGGTCGTCACGGCGAGGCGCGTAGCTGCTGCCACGGTTGTCGTCCCGGCGGAAGCCGCCCCGGTTGTCGTCGCGGCGCTCTACGCGCTCGCCCCGGTCCGCGCGGTCGTCACGCCGGAAGGCAGGCCGGTCACCGTCACGCCGGAACCCACTGCCACGGTCATCTCGGCGAGGCCCAGCCGGCCGGTCATCGCGACGGAACGGAGGACGAGCCCCACGATCCCCACCACGGTTGTCACCACCACGATCGTCACGACGGAAGCCACCACGATCGCCGCCAGTACTGCGGTTGTCGTCGCGGCGGAAGCCGCCACGGTCATCGCTGCGACGGTCGTCACGGCGATCGTCACGGCGGTCGTTGTCGCGTCGGAAGCCACCGCGATCCCCACCGCGGTCATCGCTGCGGCGGTCATCGCGACGGTCGTCACGGCGAGGCGCGTAGCTGCTGCCACGGTTGTCGTCCCGGCGGAAGCCGCCCCGGTTGTCGTCGCGGCGCTCTACGCGCTCGCCCCGGTCCGCGCGGTCGTCACGCCGGAAGGCAGGCCGGTCACCATCACGCCGGAACCCACTGCCACGGTCGTCCCGGCGAGGCCCAGCCGGCCGGTCATCGCGACGGAATGGAGGACGAGCCCCACGATCCCCACCACGGTTGTCACCACCACGATCGTCACGACGGAAGCCACCACGGTCCCCGCCGGCACTGCGGTTGTCGTCACGCCGGAAGCCGCCGCGGTCATCGCTGCGACGGTCGTTGCCGCCACCGCGGTTGTCATCGCGACGATCGTCACGGCGTGCGTAACCACCACCCCGATTGCCACCACGGTCATTGCCGCCGCGGTCGTTCCCACCGCGGTTGTCGTCGCGGCGGAAGCCGCCGCGGTCCCCCCGGTAGCCTCGATCGCCACGGTCACCACTGTCCCGTCGTTGCTGGTCGCGCTCCGGTCGGTCGTCGGGAGAGTTGGTGGACATGGTGACTCCTGTCTTCGGCACTGCAAGCATTCTAAAAACAAAAGGACCCCTGGTCCCAGCTGAACGCTGGGACCAGGGGTCCTCCAAATATTGTTCGGCGGTGTCCTACTCTCCCACAGGGTCCCCCCTGCAGTACCATCGGCGCTGTAAGGCTTAGCTTCCGGGTTCGGAATGTAACCGGGCGTTTCCCTCACGCTATGACCACCGAAACCCTAATGGTTTCGAGCGAACAAGCACACTTTTCTGTTGTGTGGTTCAAGCTCTAGCCGACAACTGTTCGTTGTCTCAGAACTAACACAGTGGACGCGAGCAACTGAGGACAAGCCCTCGGCCTATTAGTACCGGTCACCTCCACCCATTACTGGGCTTCCAGATCCGGCCTATCAAC
>NZ_JBEXFB010000010.1:338962-344319 GCF_040606575.1 Streptomyces sp. NPDC005402 | reverse complement strand
GCCTCTTTTTTTTTTTTTGTTTCCGTTTCGCCGCGCCCCCCGCGGGGCCCCCCCCCCCCCACTTCGCTGTTCCTCGGCACCTGACGTGCCGCGGCATGAGAGCGCCCGGGACGGGTCACGTCCCGGGCGCCTGTCTTTGGCGGTGAGTCCCCTGCGGCGGCTGCACGGCCGACCAGGCGCCGGTGGGGCCGGCGCCCCGAAATTTCTTCCCGGACACGGCAACCCCCTTGATCCCGGCGGTCACTTGAGGACGAGAGAAGCGCCTTCACCGGTGCTCCATGAAACGCACATGTCCCACCGCCGCTCGTAAGGAATCCCCGTGGCCTCTGCCTCCCACCGCCGGTCCCTCCGCACCCGCCGCACCCTGGTCGTCTCCGCCGCCGTGGTGGCCGCGGGCGTCGGTGCCGGTGCCGTCGTGATGAACGCGAACGCCCAGGCCGTGGACCTGTACCACCAGACGCTCGCCGCGAAGGACGGCTGGGCGTCCTCCGGCACGGGCACGACCGGTGGCACGAAGGCCGACTCCGCGCACACCTTCACCGTCTCCACGCGGGCGCAGCTGGTGAAGGCGCTGGGCTCCGCGTCCGACACGACCCCGCGGATCATCAAGGTCAAGGGCACGATCGACGCCAACACCGACGACGCCGGCAAGAAGCTGACGTGCGCGAACTACGCGGCCGGAACGGGCTATTCGCTGACGTCGTACCTGAAGGCGTTCGACCCGGCGACCTACGGCCGCTCGAAGCTGCCGTCGGGCACGCAGGAGAGCGCGCGTGCCGCCGCGCAGAAGAAGCAGGCCGCGAACATCGTCTTCAAGGTGCCGGCGAACACCACGATCGTGGGGATGCCGGGCACGAACGCCGGGATCTCCGGCGGCATGCTCCAGATCCAGAACGTGGACAACGTCATCGTCCGCAACCTCGCCTTCTCCGCCACCGAGGACTGCTTCCCGCAGTGGGACCCGACGGACGGCGACACAGGCAACTGGAACTCCAACTACGACTCGGTGACCCTGCGCGGTGCCACCCACGTCTGGGCGGACCACAACTCGTTCACGGACGCGCCGCACCTGGACTCCGCGAACCCGAAGTACTTCGGCCGTGAGTACCAGATCCACGACGGGGCGCTGGACATCACCAAGAGCTCGGACCTGGTGACCGTCTCCCGCAACCAGTTCACCAACCACGACAAGACGATGCTGATCGGCAGCAGCGACAGCGAGCCGAGCGGCAAGCTGCGCGTCTCGATCCACCACAACGTGTGGAAGGG
This sequence comes from Streptomyces sp. NPDC005402, assembly GCF_040606575.1. Taxonomy (NCBI): domain Bacteria; kingdom Bacillati; phylum Actinomycetota; class Actinomycetes; order Kitasatosporales; family Streptomycetaceae; genus Streptomyces; species Streptomyces sp. NPDC005402. The sequence continues at coordinate 343,050 of NZ_JBEXFB010000010.1, read as the reverse complement.
CATCGTCCAGCGGGCCCCCCTGGCCCGCGTCGGCCAGATCCACATCTACGACAACTTCTACGACGTGACGACCCTGAACGGCTACGCGCTGCAGTACAGCATCAACTCCCGCGCCAAGGCCCAGGTCGTCGCGGCCGACAACTACTGGAAGGTCCTCTCCACCGTCAAGGTGTCCAAGATCCTCAGCGGTGACGGCACGGGCGCGATCGCGGGCTCCGGCAACCAGGTCAACGGCACGGTGACGGATCTGGTCGCCGCGTACAACGCCGCGTCCTCGAAGGACCTGAAGACGACGGTCAACTGGACGCCGACGCTGACGGCGGGCCTGGAGTCCTCGGCCGCCGCGGTGAAGAACCTGCCGACGTCACTGGCCACGACGACCGGCGCGGGCGTGCTCAAGTAGCACACGAGACACGCGAGGGCCGGGTGACCACGAGCCCCCGGCCCTCGCGTACCGAGGTGGCACCCGGCCGCCCCGCTCAGGTGTCGTAGGTCCCGTCCCACGGCTCCGCGAAGGCGAGACGGTCCGGGTAGAGCTCCGCCCACTGCTCGCCCTCGTCCTCGCGGATCACCAGGCCGAAGCGGACGCCCTCGTGGGTGATGCTGAAGGGACGGATCGCGATGTCCGTGTAGGAGCGGCGGGGGAGACTGCGGAGCAGGGTCGCCCGGTGGACCTGGGCGCGGGTGAGGGGCGAGGCGTCGCCGCTCGGGTCGCGCCGCTGCTCCGCCCAGGTGCCGGCGCACCAGATGTCCGAGTCGCGGTAATTGCCCTCCGTGTCGAAGGTGTGCAGTACCGCGTAGAGGCGTTTCTGATCTTCCCAGCCCTCCTCAAGGTGAAATCCCTCAGGGAAGGCATATGTGATCGACGCCAGGAACTGACCCTCCGCATACCGCCCGATCGTCTCGGTGCGGTGCTTCGGCTCGTACGCGACAGGAATGACCCCGGGCACTGCCATGGCGCAAACCATACGGCTTGGCGCGGACACGGCGATGCCCGGGTCGGTATCCGGACAGCCCGAAAACTGCTCCGGGACTACTCCGGGGAGCCGCCGAAGCGCTCCTTGTAGTTCTCCAGGTCCTCGTCGGTCAGCTTGGCGAAGAGGACCGGCGGGACGGTGAAGGGGGTGCCGGGGGTCAGGGCGGTGAGGGCGCGGGCCTCGTCGGCGGTGACCCAGGTGGCGGTGTCGCTCTCCAGGGAGAACGCCTCGCGCATGGCCTTCGCCGTCGCCGGGATGAACGGCTCCGAGACCACCGCGTACAGGTGGATCAGGTTCATCGCGGTGCGGAGGGTGAGGGCCGCGGCGGGCTGGTCGGTCTTGATCTCCAGCCAGGGGGCCTTCTCCTCCAGGTAGGAGTTGCCCGCCGACCACAGGGCGCGCAGCGCCGCCGCCGCCTTGCGGAACTGGAGCGCCTCCATCTGGGACTCGTACTCCGCGAGGAGGCGGGCGATCTCCTCGCCCAGCTTCGCCTCCGCCTCACCGGGCTCACCGCCCGCCGGGACCTCCTCGCCGAAGCGCTTCTTCGAGAAGGACAGGACGCGGTTGACGAAGTTGCCGAGAGTGTCGGCGAGGTCCTTGTTCACCGTCGCCGTGAAGTGCTCCCAGGTGAAGGACGAGTCGTCCGACTCGGGGGCGTTGGCGATCAGGAAGTAGCGCCAGTAGTCGGCCGGCAGGATGTCCAGGGCCTGGTCGGTGAAGACGCCCCGCTTCTGGGACGTGGAGAACTTCCCGCCGTAGTACGTCAGCCAGTTGAAGGCCTTGACGTAGTCGACCTTCTTCCACGGCTCGCGGACACCGAGCTCGGTGGCCGGGAACATCACCGTGTGGAAGGGGACGTTGTCCTTGGCCATGAACTCGGTGTAGCGGACGTCGGCGTCGACGTCGTACCACCAGGACTTCCAGTCCCGGGCCGACGGGTCCAGGTCCGCCCACTCCTTCGTCGCGCCGATGTACTCGATCGGGGCGTCGAACCAGACGTAGAAGACCTTGCCCTCCGCCGCCAGCTCCGGCCAGGTGTCGGCCGGGACCGGCACGCCCCAGTCCAGGTCGCGGGTGATCGCGCGGTCGTGCAGGCCCTCGGTCAGCCACTTGCGGGCGATGGAGGAGGCCAGCTGCGGCCAGTCGTCCTCGTGCCGGGAGACCCACTCCTCGACCTCGTGCTGGAGCTTGGACTGGAGGAGGAAGAGGTGCTTGGTCTCGCGGACCTCCAGGTCCGTGGAGCCGGAGATCGCCGAGCGCGGGTTGATGAGATCCGTGGGGTCCAGGACGCGCGTGCAGTTCTCGCACTGGTCGCCGCGGGCCTTGTCGTAGCCGCAGTGAGGGCAGGTGCCCTCGACATAGCGGTCCGGGAGGAAGCGGCCGTCGGTGGGCGAGTAGACCTGACGGATCGCGCGCTCTTCGATGAACCCGTTCTCGTTCAGGCGGCGGGCGAAGTGCTGGGTGATCTCGACGTTCTGCTCGCTGGAGCTGCGGCCGAAGTAGTCGAAGGCCAGCGCGAAGCCGTCGTAGACCGCCTTCTGCGCGTCGTGCGCCTGCGCGCAGAACTCGGCGACCGGGAGCCCCTGCTCCTTCGCGGCCAGCTCCGCCGGGGTGCCGTGCTCGTCCGTCGCGCAGATGTAGAGGACGTCGTGGCCCCGCTGGCGCAGGTAACGGGAGTAGACGTCCGCCGGGAGCATGGACCCCACCATGTTGCCCAGGTGCTTGATCCCGTTGATGTACGGAAGGGCGCTGGTGATGAGGTGTCGAGCCATCGGGGGCTGCTCCCAGGTCGGGTCGTCTGTGCGTGCTTGCGAACCTTGAAATCGTAGCCGACACGGGTGGGCCGCCCGCTTCCCGTTTTACGGGGTGGGAAGGGGGCGGCCCGGTGGTGAGCTGTGGTGATCTTCGAGGGTTACGGGCGCCAGTCGGCCAGGATGCCCTCGTAGATCTCCGCGTCCGTGAGTTCCTTCGGGGTCGCGCCGGCGAGGAAGTGGGACGTGTTCGCGAGCTTGAGCTTGCGGAGGTAGTCGAAGGCCTTGTTCTCCGGGTCACCGAAGGCGACGAACGAGAAGAAGACGCCGGGGTGGGTCTTCGCCGCCTCCGTGAGGGCCTGGGTGGCGGGGGTCTTCGCGTCCGGGGCGCCGTCGGTCTGGAAGACGACCAGGGCGGGGGCGTCCGGGGACTCCTTGGTGTGGTGCGCGAGGACTTCCTCTACGGCCGCGTGGTAGCTGGTACGGCCCATGCGGCCGAGGCCGGCGTGGAGGTCGTCGATCTTGTTCTCGTGGTCGGTGAGGGTGAGTTCGCCGGTGCCGTCGAGTTCGGTGGAGAAGAAGACGACGTGGACCTCGGCCTCCGGGTCCAGGTGGGCGGCGAGGGCGAGGGTCTGCTCGCCGAGGGCCTGGGCGGAGCCGTCCTTGTAGTACGGGCGCATGCTCGCGGAGCGGTCCAGGACGAGGTACGTCTTCGCGGTGGTGCCGGTGAGGTTGTGGGCGGAGAGGGTGGCTTCGGCGGCGTCGTAGGCCGTGCGGAGGGTGGGGGGTACGGCCTTGGTGTTCCCACCCGCACCACCACCCGTGACGGTTTCGTCGTCGCCCGCGGGTGCCCCCTGTGGGGCGTCCTCGCCGGCGGCCGCGGCGGCGGTGACCTCGGCGGTCGGCTGCGGCTCGGTCTTCGGCGGTACGACCGTCTCGGACTCCGGAGCCGCTTCGGGCTCGGCGTCGGGGGCGGCGACCTCAGCTGCCGGTTCCGGTTCCACGGTGGTCTCGGGCTCCGCCGCGGCTTCCGGCTCGGGCTCGACCGTCGGCTCCGCTTCCTCCACTGCAGCCGGCTCTTCAGGCTCCTGAGCGGTTGCCTCGGTCTCTGCGGCCGGTTCCGCTTCTGCGACGGGCTCCTCGGGCGCCGTCTCTTCAGAGGCAGGCGCGTCGGGGGCGGCCTTCTTGGAGACGGGCTCCTTGGGTGCGGCCTTCTCGGAGACGGCCACAGCGACCTGCTCCTGAGCGACCGGCTCCTCGACGACCGGCTCCTGGGCGACCGGCTCCTTGACGACCGGCTTCTCAGCGTCCGGCTCCTGGGCGACCGGCTCCTTGACGACCGGCTTCTCAGCGTCCGGCT